>CAXSEC010000071.1:0-11095 GCA_964236325.1 uncultured Acidobacteriaceae bacterium
TCGACACGTATCGGTCCGGCGGTAAGGGCGGCCAGCACGTGAATACGACGGACTCGGCGGTGCGGATTACGCATCTGCCGACGGGCCTGGTGGCCGGGTGCCAGAACGAGCGATCGCAGCACAAGAACAAAGAGCGGGCGATGAAGATGCTGCGCTCGCGGCTGTACGAGTACGAGCTGGATAAAAAGAAGGCGATCACCAAGAAGCTTGAAGACTCTAAGCTGGATATCGGCTTTGGCTCGCAGATTCGGTCGTACGTGCTGCAGCCGTATCGGATGGCGAAGGACCTGCGGACGCGGGTAGAAGTTGGCGATGTGGATCGTGTGCTGGACGGCGATCTGGAGCTGTTTATTCGCGGATTTCTGCGGATGCGACGAGAGGGTGGAGTGCCGGCGCCGGTGGCGGAGGACGAGGAGGTGTAGGTGGCGACGATGGAGGGCATCGAAGGTGTGCAGAGGAGAGAAGGCGATGGCTGGTTTAGGCGATAAGGAGCTGCGCGGTGAGGTGCAGCGGCAGCTGCTGGCACTGCTGGTGGGCGGGCAGGCGCATGCGGACTTCGACAAAGTGACAGCGGGGTTTCCCGAGGGGTTGCGTGGGGTTCGGCCGGAGCATGTGCCTTACTCGGCATGGCAGTTGCTGGAGCATCTTCGGATTACGCAGCGGGATATTCTCGACTTTTGCACGAACCGCCAGGGTGCCGGGTACAAGGAGCTGGCGTGGCCGGCGGAGTACTGGCCGAAGGAGGCGGTGCCTGTCACGGTCGGTGCATGGGTGGACTCGGTCACCGCGGTTCGGGCGGATCGGGAGGCGTTTGAGGCTCTGCTGCAGACGAAGGAGGCGGACCTGGTGACGCCGTTTGCGTGGGGCGATGGACAGAACCTGCTGCGCGAGGCGTTGCTGGTGGCGGACCACACGGCGTATCACTTGGGCGAGATGGTGCTGCTGCGGCGTCTGCTGGGCGCGTGGAACGGCTAAGGGCGAGATGGGATGAATGAGCCTGCCTTGATTCGCGAGATGCTGCGACCAACATTAGAGAGGCCACCGTTGCTGGCGGTGGTGGGCTTGTCTGACCGGCTGGACCGGCCGAGCCACTTTGTATCGAAGTACATGCAGGCACAAGGATACCGGATTCTGCCTGTCAACCCGGGGTTGGATCGTGTTCTCGGCGTCACGTGCTCGACGTCGATCCTGACCCTACCAGAGCGGCCGGACGTCGTGAACGTATTTCGCCTGCCAAGCGCGATTCCGGCGATCGTGGACGAGATGATACAACGCGGGCTGACACGGCTGTGGGTGCAGTCGGGCATTACCAACCTGCACGCGGCAGAGCGGGCGGAGGCGGCAGGGATCGGTGTGGTGATGGATCGCTGCATGATGGTGGAGCACCGGCGGCTGTTTGGTTGAAGGGCTGAAGCATGAAGGGCAGAGCGGCGCCGCCTGGAACCGCCTAAGATGAAGGGGATGCCTTCTTCACAGCGCTCTTCTCCCGTGTTGCGTATGCTGCTGCTCCTGATGCTCTGCCTGTCCGCCGCGGTTTCTTCGCTGCCGGGGCAGATGCAGGCAGTTGGCGATGGCGGTCCCGGACCCTTCAAGGCGCAGCACCTGACGGCGGAGTTGACGAGCAACGGGTCGTCGGTAGCGCCGGGTGGGTCGGTACAGGCTGGTCTGGTGCTCACGCTCGAGCAGGGATGGCATGTGTACTGGATCAACGCCGGGGACGCTGGAGAGGCACCGGCGATCAAATGGACGCTGCCAACCGGCATCACGGCGGGGGCGATGCAGTTTCCAATACCGGAGCGGCTGCCGCTGGGGCCGCTGATGGACTTTGGGTATGAGGATACGGCGGCCTTTCCAATCACCTTGACTGCGGCCAGCTCAACGAAGCCGGGACGGCTGCATCTGGAGGCGCTGGTGACCTGGGTGGTGTGTCGGGAGGTCTGCGTTCCTGGTAAGGCGAAGATGGGGCTCGATCTTGACGTCATTCCGGGAGCACCGGCGGCTCCAGCGGCCAAGGGGGCGATTGGCGAGGCGTTGACGCTGCTGCCGAAGCCGCTGCCGGCGAAGGATCATGTGGCCGTAACCGGCGGTAAGCAGGACTTTGTCTTTACCCTGACGACCCGCCAGAAGGAAGACGATGCGGAGTTCTATCCGTTTGATCAGGATCTGATCGCGAACGCGCCGGATCAAGACGTGGACGAGCTCTCGGACGGCATACGGGTGTGGGTGCCGCGGTCACCGGATCTTAAGACGCTTCCCAAGCAGATCCATGGCCTGCTGCGACTAAGCGACAACGAGGCGTACGAGTTTACGGCGCCGGTCACGGCAGGGGAAATTCCGCGAGAGGCGACGGCGGCGAAGGGAGCGGCGGGTGGATCCGCGAATGTAACCATCCTGGGAGCAATTGGCCTGGCGTTTGTCGGCGGGATCATTTTGAATCTGATGCCGTGCGTCTTTCCGGTGCTTTTTTTGAAGGGTCTGGCGCTGGTGCAGACGTCGGGTGAGGAGCGATCAAAGATGCGATCGCACGGCCTCGTGTATGCGCTGGGCATACTGGTGAGCTTCTGGACGATTGTGGCGGTGCTGCTGGCGCTGCGGTCGACGACGAACCAGATTGGCTGGGGATTTCAGCTGCAGTCGCCGACCTTTCTGGCGGTGCTGGCGCTTGGTCTGTTCTTTTTCTCGCTGTCGCTCGCCGGGCAGTTTGAGCTGGGACTTTCGCTGACGAGCGCTGGCGACTCCCTGACACGCAAGCAGGGGTATGCCGGCAGCTTCTTTACGGGCGTGCTCGCGACGGTAGTGGCGACGCCATGCACGGCGCCGCTGATGGGAGCGGCGATCGGCTTTGCGCTGGCGCAGCCCATGTGGGTGACGTTTGCGGTGTTCACGGCGCTGGCGCTGGGTCTGGCGGCGCCCTATGTTGCGCTGACGATCCAGCCAGGATGGACCAAGGTGCTGCCGCGACCGGGCGCGTGGATGGAGACGCTGAAGCAGCTGACGGCGGTGCCGCTGTTTGCGACGGTGATCTGGCTGACGTGGGTGTATGGGCGGCTGTTCAGCAGTAGTGCGACGCCGCAGACGGGCGTGGATCGTGTGGCGTACCTGCTGCTAGGATTCCTGCTGCTGGCGATCGCCGGATGGGCGCTGGGCAAGTGGCCGGCAAATCGCAAGTCAACATTTGCGGCGGTGGCGCTTGGCGCGCTGGCGCTAGCTGCGCCGCTCTATCAGAGAAAAGACACGACGCAGGCCTGGCAGCCTTACTCGCAGGCGACGCTCGATGCGGCGCGGGCGGCGGGAGAGCCGGTCTTTATCGACTTCACCGCGGCCTGGTGTCTTTCCTGCCAGGTGAATGAGCGGCTGGTGCTGAAGTCCGATGAGGTGCAGCAGCAGTTCCGATCGCACAACGTGGTGCTGATTCGGGCGGACTGGACGCAGTATGACGAGGCCATCACGAAGGAGCTGGCAAGCGTGGGGCGAAGCGGCGTTCCGACGTATGTCCTGTATCCCGCGGAGAAGGGCACGAAGGCGGATGTGCTGCCGGAGCTGCTGACGAAGCCGATCGTGCTGGGAGCGCTCAAGAAGGACTTGAAGTAGACGATCGAAGCTTACTCGCGCATCGAGGCCTTTGCTTTGGCGATCTCTTCCATGCGGGCGGCGAGTTGGCGCTCGCGGCCTTCCTGGGTGGGTTGGTAGTAGCGACGCCCAGCGAGTGAAGATGGAAGGCATTGCATGTCGGCGACACGGCCTTCCACGTCGTGGGCGTACTGGTAGTCCTTACCGTAGTCGAGCTCCTTCATCAGGCGGGTCGGGGCGTTACGGAGATGCAGCGGAACCGGCTCTGCGGCGGTGGCTTGAATGTCGGCCTGCACCGCGGAGTAGGCGGTGTAGACGGCGTTTGATTTGGGAGCGAGCGCGAGATAGACGACGGCCTGAGCCAAGGCCAGGCCACCTTCCGGCTGACCCAGGAAGTGCATGGCGTCGCGGGCGGAGAGGCAGAGATTGAGTGCTTCTGGCGCGGCGAGGCCGATGTCTTCGATCGCCATGCGGACGACGCGGCGGGCGACATACATCGGGTCTTCGCCGGCCTCAAGCATGCGGCCGAGCCAGTAGAGAGCAGCGTCGGCATCGGAGTTGCGGACACTTTTATGCAGGGCGGAGATAATGTCGTAGTGCTGCTCGCCCTTCTTGTCATAGAGCAGCACGCGGCGCTGCATGGCTTCGGCGGCGAGCTCGCGGGTGATCTCGGAGGCGTGATGGCCTTCGGCAAGCGAAGCGCTGACCTCGAGCGAGTTGAGCGCGTTGCGGGCGTCGCCGCTCGAGAAGCTGGCGATCATGGCCAGGGCGTCGGATGTGATGGTGAGATTGGCCGCGCCGAGGCCACGATCGGCGTCGTGCAGGGCGCGATCGAGCAAAGCGATGACCTGATCTTCAGAGAGTGCCTGCAGCGTGTAAACGCGGCAGCGGCTGAGCAGGGCGGCGTTGATCTCGAAGGATGGATTCTCTGTAGTCGCGCCGATGAGGCGTATGGTGCCGCGTTCGACGTAGGGCAGAAAGGCATCCTGCTGGGCCTTGTTGAAGCGATGGATCTCATCGACGAAGAGGATGGTGCGCATGGCGAAGGCGGAGGCTTTTTCGGCCTCGGCCATGACCTGCTTGATCTCCTTGATGCCGCTCATGACGGCGGAGAACTCGATGAAGGTGGCGCTGGTGACGTGCGCGATGATCTTCGCCAGGGTGGTCTTGCCGACGCCGGGCGGACCCCAGAAGATCATCGACGCGCCGTCGTCGCGATCGATGGCGAGGCGCAGCGGTTTGCCGGGACCGAGCAGATGCTCCTGTCCGGTGTACTCGTCGAGCGAGCGTGGGCGCATGCGGTCGGCGAGCGGTGCGCGGGAGGCGGCCACCTGTGATGCAGAGGCGTGGGCGAGCGGCGTAGCGTCGAAGAGGCTCATACCGACGGGTCCGCAGGAGCAGGTCTGCCGACGCGATCGCGCTGGGTCTGCGCGGTGTAGAGCAGGATTGAGCCGGCGATGGCCGCGTTGAGGCTTTCGACCGTGCCGGAGCACGGAATGGTGACACGCGCCTCGGCCAGCGCGAGAAGATCATCGGAGAGGCCATTGCCTTCGTTGCCGATGAGCAGAGCGGTGCTGGTGGTGAGATCGACGGTGTGTATCTCGGCGATGGACTCGGTAGCCACGCCTTCACCGACGGCGGCCAGGACGCGAACGCCACGCTGGCGAAGAGAGGCAAGGTCCTCGATCGAGACCGAGACGACCGGCAGGCGAAAGATGGAGCCGACGGAGGCGCGCAAGGCCTTACCGTTCCAGGCGCTGACGGTGCCGGGCGTGGTGAGCACACCGCTGGCGCCAAAGGCCTCAGCCGAGCGGATGAGCGTGCCCAGGTTGCCAGGGTCCTGCAGGCCGCAGGCAACCACGATAAGCGGGATGCCCCAGAGGACCTCGTCGAGGGTGTGGACGGGCGGCAGCATCAGGGCGGCGATGCCTTGCGGCGAACGTGTGTCGCCGAGGCTGGCGAAGAGGTCGTCCTCGAGACGCAGCACCTCAAGCGTGTGCGGCAGAAAGGCGGGGGCCGCGCGGCGTTCGCTGAGGAAGACAGTCTTGAGCAGCATGCCCCGGCGCAGCGCCTCCTGAACCAGATGTTCCCCTTCAAGCGCAACCAGACCGTTGCTCAGACGAGCATGCCCGGCAAAGGCGCCGCGCAGCTGTTTAACGCGTGGATTGTGTCTGCTGGAAACGATGCTTTCGGTGGCGGCCATGCTCTTTGATGGTACGCCGGGCGGTTATAGATTGAGGCGTCTGCCGGCGGCATGGATTGAGTCCGGAAAAGCGGTGTGCTAGCTTGTGGCATTGCGGGTGTTACGAACGCGTTGCCGGTGTTGCGGTGCCGGCGTGGAGCGACTTTTGGCGGCAGAGATGGTCAAGATACATCCGGATGAGCCGGAGTCGGCGCATGTGCAGCGGGTTGTGCGAGCCCTGCAGGCAGGGCACGTGGTGGCTATTCCCACGGACACCTTTTACGGTCTCGCGGTAGACCCGGTTAATCTGCGCGCGGTGGACCGTATCTATGAGTTGAAGTCGCGGTCGCGGCACAAACCGCTCTCTCTGCTGATCAGCGATGTCTCCCAGGCGATCGAGCTGGCGCGGGGCATCGATGGAGCGTTTGATCGGCTGACGGAGCGCTTCTGGCCGGGCCCGCTGACCATTATCGTCAAGGCCGGATCGAGGCTGCCGCTGCGGGTGACGGCGAACACGGGAAACGTTGCCCTGCGGGTTCCGGAGGCAGCAATCCCGCGAGCGATTGTGACGGAGCTGGGTCTGCCGATCACGGCCACCTCAGCGAATCTACAAGGAATGCCAGAGTGCACCTATGCCAACTGCGTGCGGGATCAGCTAGGCGGCGATCTGCCGATGATCGTGGACGGCGGACCGACGGCGCGATCGACACCAACGACGATTGTGGATCTTTCGGGCGGCGGGAACTCCTGGATAATCCTGCGGGAAGGCGCGATTCCTACCCATGAGATTGCGCTGGCGCTGCAACGATAGATCTCAGCACTTGTGGCGGAGCTGCTGGCAAGGGTGGCCGTACACTGCTGATCTGTCGCTAGCCTGGCATTGATCTGCAAGAGCGCTGGCGAGTGGTTTGCGATGAACCAGAGAGCGTCCAACCCGGTACGCAGGCGATCCGGTCTGCGGTTGCTCGTCGTGCTTCTGCTCGGACTACTGGTGATGACGGGCACGTGGGGTGCTGTCGTGTCTCGACTCATCGCGGAGGCGGCCGGGCAGGATCAGGCCGCGACATCGGACGCGATCGCGGTCTTCGGTGCGGCGGAGTATGACGGCCGTCCGTCACCGGTCTTTCATGCGCGGCTGGATCACGCGGCCGACCTCTACCAGCGCGGCATTGCGCCGCTGGTGATCACACTGGGTGGCGGCGGTGATAAGGACTCGGGGAAGTCAGAGGGCGGGGTGGGTCGAGATTACCTGCTGGCGCGCGGCGTTCCGCTCGAGAACATCATCGCCGAGACGACCTCGGTCGATACCGAACAGCAGGTGCATCGGCTGGCGGCCATTGCGCGCGACCACAATCTGCGGCACGTTGTGGTGGTCTCGGATGGAACGCACATGTTTCGCGTCCGGGCCATCTGTGATCGTGCCGGGCTTGATGTGTCGACGTCTCCGCGATCGGCGGTAGGGCACATCAGCCGCTATGATCTGGCGCGTCGCTATCTGCACGAGATCCTGAGCTACACCTGGTTTCGCCTGAACCTGAGGGAGACGAGTGTGTATCACGCATGGGAAGGTTGAGGGAGCGCTGAGTCGGTCGTCAGCGCGCGCGCAGGCTCCAGGCGAGCAGAGCTGAGACGAGCGTGGACGCAAAGTTGACAAGATCGTTGCCGAGCCACCCGCGACGTTCGAGTGTGGCGCCAATCAGGCTGTCAGCGAGGAGACCGGCGACGGCTGCTGCAAAGACGATGACGGCGGCGCGTGGCGACCAAAGCCAGGGCGATCCGGCGAGGGTCACCAGGGCCGCGCCTGCCAGGCCGGCGACAGAGCCGCGAAGACTGATGCCGCCATCGGTACCCGGTGCGACACGCCTCAGGCTGGTGAGCAGCCAGGTAGGACCACCAAGGGCCTGTCCGATCTCGGAGGAGAGCGTGTCGGCCGTCGCCTCGGCCAGCGCGGCAAGCACGCCCGGATAGAAGCCTGTCGCCGCGCAGAGACCGGCGACGCCGAGGTTCGCGGCGATCTGAGCCGCTCGTCGGCCACGCCTGGCCTCGGCCAGGCCGGCTGCCTCCTTCGCGCGGCGCTTAAAACGGGTTGCCGCGAAGGTCAGAAGAAAGAGGACGATGAGCGGGAGCAGCGCCGGTGAGATTGGCAGCTGCGGTACAGTGAAACTGCCTGCGAGCAGAAGACAGACAAGGCCGCCCAGAGCGGCGGCAGCAGCGGTGGCTGCACGCAGGCGCCAGACCGTAAGCGCAAAGAGCAGGCTCACCAGAGCTGGCCAGGGCGAACGCGTGGATGCGCCCAACGCCTTCCACTCGCGGGAAAGCGCGGCGAGCAGAAGGAGCGCGGTGACGGACAAGGTCAACACGCGGCTCTGCCACTGATCCCGCGCGGGAGGGATGGTCTTTTGCCAATCAGCACGGTTCCAGCCAGCAGGCTGCTGTGGCTGGGGTCTGGCCGCGTGCGGGATGGGGTCGAAATCGGTCACGGGGGCCTGGTCGGCATCGCTGATTTACAATCTCTAAGGAAGCATAGACATCTGAAGCGAGATCGTGGGAGCAGGTTTGTCACAAGTGATTCAAGCAGTAGGGAAGTGCCGGCGCCGCAGGTCCGGCAAGAATCTACCCCGTGTCTCTCTCTCCGCTGCAGCGTTGTGGATGGCGGGCTCGCTGGTTTCGCTGGCGGCACTTGGGTGCGGAAACACCTATCGACCCGTGGTTGCGGCGATCAACCCGGTAGGTCCAGCGGGGCAGCCTACAAAGTACGCGATCGCGATCTCGAGTCCTACACTCAATGGGCCGGGGCTGGTCACCTTTGTGGACTTCTCAGGCGACAGCATCCTGAACACCACAACCATCGGCAACGCGCCGTACTACCTGGCGCTGGGCGCGACGCCGGTGACAACTGCGACCGTGACGACAAGCTCGAGCACTGGCTATACACTCAACGGCGACGGCACCATCAACAGCTTTCCCCTTTCGCCTGCGACTCTCTTATCCAACCAGGTGCTGTCTTCGTCGCTGCTGCCCAGCAATCCTTTGCCGAACAGCATCTTCATTCCAGGCACAAATCTCTACATCACGGAGCCGGGACGCAGCCTGGTGGCGCAGCTATCGACCGCAAGCTTTACGACCACGGGTGGCTCCGCCGGGCCAGCGCTGCGGCAGGAGCTTCCAGTCACCGCGAATCCGATCTATGTGGTTGGCGTGGCGAATGCAGCGCGCGTGTACTCGATCAGTCAAGGAAACGGTGTCGCGGTTGGACAGGTTGCGGCCATCGAAAACCTCTCCACCGGTCTGCCGACGATTTCGAACACAATCAACGTGGGCGTCAACCCGGTGTACGGCGTGATGACCGCGGATACCCGGCGAGCCTTCATCATGAACCGGGGCAGCAACACCGTGAGCGTGATCAACTCGCAGACGAATGCTCCCGATGTGACGACACCAACCATCCCCGTGGGCACGGCGCCGGTGTGGGCTGACCTGGTCACCGCGCGGAACGAGGTTGCGGTGCTCAACGCAGGCAACGGTGCGACACCTGGATCGGTGACGCTGATCAATACGCCGCTGTGCAGCTCCGTGGCGCTGCCCACCAATCCCACCTGCGATCCGGCAAATCCGGTCGACGCGGCGAACTTCGGGCAAATTCTGGCGACCATTCCGGTGGGCTTGAGCCCGCTCGTGGTCACCGTGCTGTCAGATGGAACGCGTGCCTACGTGGCGAACTCTGGCGACACAGTGGATTGTGCAACGGCCACGGTCCCGCTACCGCCTGCCGCCGCGATCCTGCCCACGAGTGGCTGTGGCACAGTGAGCGTGATCAACCTGCAAACGAACGCCGTGGAAGCGACCCTCACGGTTGCTGGCCATCCCAACTTCATCGTTGGGACGACGGGCGTGCCCACCGGGAAGGTGTACATCACCTCCGCGGAGACCAGCCTGATGACTATTCTGCGAACGGACGTGAACCAGGTGCAGACGTACATTGATCTGCAGGGCCGTGGAGCGCAGGTGCGGGTAACGGCGCAGTAAGCAGGGCGATTTTCGAGATAAGGAACGGCCAAGTCACCATGACTTGGCCATTCCTCTTTGTCCTTCTATGTTGGCTTGAACCTAGCCCCGCCGCGCCTGAGCATAGCCCGCTACGAGATCCGACGCCGCTTAGACTCCTGCGGCGCCGGCCATAATGATGGGCATGGTGGGCGTCTGCGCTCCGCCTTCAGCTTCAATGGTGATCCCGAAGGCCTTCGCGGTAATGCCCTGCGGCAGCTTAGGCATGATGACGTTGGCGGTGCCACCCGCATCTGGGTGGAAGGTGCCCGCCGCGATGGGAGCACTGCCGCCGGCCGGAATGATCCACAGTTCGTAGACCTTTGCGGGCTCGAGCGGCTCCATGTTGTTCGCGACGAAGACCAGCGCACCCTTTGAGGCGACGTAGGTCGCCTTGCCCTGCGGCACGGGTGCCTGTTTGGACAGCGTCAGAGTCACGCGTTGGGCGGTGGGATCGTTGATGGTCTCCATCAATCGACGGGCGTCACTGCTTTGAGCCGTGACGGAGGCGATTTGATGATTGACGGACGCGACCTCAGATCGCAGACCGTCGCGTTCGCGGGAGGTCTGCGTGACCACCACAGCAAGACCTGCGGCGACAGCCCAGCCAACCCATGGCAGCGTGCGCGCGGCGATGTTTCGCCTCGGCATCTCGCGGAGGGTCTCAGACCGTGACTCCGAGCCGAAGGTTGGTACAGGAACAGCGTCGACCCGCGGGCGCACTGAGTCCTGAACGCGTTGTGAGTCGGCACGGTTGGTTGTGGCAGGGCGCTGCCGAGGCTCGCGCGCGACCTGCTGGAGGAGGCGGTCCCGTGCCATGGCAGGCGGCGACTGCATCTCCGCGGTACCGGCCACGATGGCGAGCTCCCCTTGGATCTGCGCCAGTTCGTCGCGACAGATCGTACAGTCGCGAAGATGAGCGCGCACCTGGTCGTTCTGCTCCGGCCTCAGGAACTGCAGAGCGAATAAAGCGAGATCTTCTGGATCAATATGACGATTCGAGTTCATGCCTGCAGCCCCTTTCTCAGCGTCAACAGCGCGCTGCGGATTCTTGTCTTTACCGTTCCCAGCGGATCACCGGTCATCTCGGCGATCTCAGAGTGTGTCAGCCCATCGAAGAACGCCATCTCCAGCGTCTTCCGCTGCTCATTTGGCAACTCGCCAATGATCACTCGAGCCTTGTCCATCATGCCGTTACGAATCGCCTCTTCGCCGAGGTCATAGCCAGAAGGAAGCTGCATATCGTCGACCTGCTCGGACGGCTTTTTGCGCCGCAGAGCATCAATGGAGCGGTTCCTT
>CAXSEC010000071.1:11105-15997 GCA_964236325.1 uncultured Acidobacteriaceae bacterium
TCCTTGATACAACGGCCAGCCAACCGCCAAGGGTTCCGCGTGTCGCAATAAAGCTGTCTGGATTGCGCCAGATTTGCAGGAAGATCTCCTGCAGCACATCTTCGGCAGAAGCCGGATCCCGAAGGACCCGAAGAGCGACGGAATAAACTACCTTTCCGTAGCGGTCATACAGGGTGCCCATCGCTGAGTCGTCGCCACGCTGCACCATCCGCAACAGGGCGACATCGTCAGGTTGTATCGGGGGCAGACTGTCTCCTCGTCCCGTCTCTCTCAACATACGAACGCACCTAGAATCAAAGCAGATTGGAAGGCACTTCCCACTATTTCGCGAAAACAGCCAAAAGTTACCATAGTGTAGATGCTTCCCGGTCGCTTCCACTCTACGCGAAAATTAGCAAAGACTGATATTCCGCGAGAGACAGAACCCAACCGGGTATGAGGAACAGCAACAGCATCATGGCGGATCGCTTGCGGCTTGACAAATTAATGGTGGATCGCGGCCTGGTTCCCTCCCGCGAGCGAGCCCAGGCGCTGATTCTTGCCGGTCGTGTTCTGGTCGACGACCAGCGGGTCGACAAGCCGGGCGCGGCGATGAAGCATGAGGTCGTTCTTCGCCTGCTGGGGGACGATCTACGCTATGTAAGCCGGGGCGGCCTGAAGCTGGAGCGGGCAATCGCGCATTGGCAGATCGATCTGACGGCGCGGGCGTGCGTCGACATCGGCACATCCACCGGCGGCTTTACGGATTGCCTGCTGCAGCACGGCGCGGCGAGCGTCACCGCCGTCGATACCGGATACGGCCAGATTGCGGATCGTTTGAGGCGGGATGCGCGGGTCCAGCTTCGCGAGCGGACCAACGCGCGTCTGCTTGAGCCCGGCAGTCTGTCGGCCGGTCTGGCCGGACCCGCGCCCACCTTCTTTGCGATGGATGTGTCGTTCATCGGGGCGTCGCTGGTGCTGCCGGCCGTGGTCCGGGCGCTGGCCGCCGGCGACGCGGCGTGGGCCGGTGAAGCGGTCGTTCTGGTGAAGCCGCAGTTTGAAGCTGGCCGGGAGCATGTCGGCAAAGGCGGTATCGTGCGCGAGGAAGCGGCGCGGCAGCTTGCCATCCAGAAGGTGTGGACGACCATGACCGCGCTTGGTGGCGTCGCGCTTGAGGTGATCGATTCACCCATCCGCGGCATGGAAGGCAATTACGAATATCTGCTGCACGCCTGGCTCGGGGATCGAGCTTAGCCGCCAACCCCGGCTACACTAGAGCTGCATGATGCTTGCAGCGATCATCTCCAAGCCGCAGAAGTCTGAGCTCGCGACCATCCTTCCCGAGCTGATCGGCTGGCTCCGCAGCCGGAGCTACGAGGCGGTGCTGGACGAGTCGAGCGCCGCCTACGTGACAGGCGCTCCGGGCTTCCGTCGCGAGACCCTCCCGCAGCACACGCCAAACCTTGTAATCGTCCTTGGCGGCGATGGAACGCTCATCGCGGCGGCACGCGCCTTTGCTACCACCAAGACGCCGATTCTGTCGGTCAATCTGGGATCGCTCGGGTTCCTCACGGAGGTGCCGCTCTCCGACCTGTACGGCACCCTGGACGCCTGGTGCTCGAACTGCGCTGTGATCGACGCCCGCGAGATGATGCAGGCGGAGCTGTGCCGCGGCGGCAAGCTGCTGCAGACCTGGACCGCGCTGAACGACGTGGTGGTCGCCAAGGGGACGATCGCGCGTATGGCGGACTTTTCCGTCGAGATCGACTCGCAGCGGGTGGCGACCTTTCGCGCTGACGGCATTATCGTTTCGACGGCGACCGGCTCGACCGCGTACAACCTGGCGGCCAACGGGCCAATTGTGATGCCGTCGGTGCCGGCAACCATTGTGACCCCGATCTGTCCGCATCTGCTCACGTTGCGGCCGATCGTCGTGCCATCCAGCTCAAAGGTCTGCATCCATGTGGTGGGTGTGCCCAATGAGACGTATCTCACGGTGGATGGGCAGGAAGGTGTCTCGGTGCAGGTTGACGACCTGATTAGCTGCACCCGGTCTGAGCACACGGTTCGGCTGCTGCGGCATCAGCCGAACGGATTGTTCAATGTGCTGCGATCGAAGCTGAAGTGGGGCGAGCGCTAGGCGCTAGCGACGAAGCGTCACGACAGGCGCGGCAGGATGGCAGAAGACCCGGCCGTGATTGAGGGCGATGCGGCGGCTGGCAAGCGACGCCATCTCCGGATCATGCGTGACCATTACGATGGTATGTCCCTGGGCGTGCAGCTCGGTCAGCAGGCCGGCAACGATCTTCTGGTTGGCTTCGTCGAGGTTGCCGGTGGGCTCATCGGCGAGCAGGATGGGTGGGTTGTTGATGAGGGCGCGCGCAATGCAGACCCGCTGCTGCTCGCCACCCGAGAGTTCACTGGGCAGATGCTCCGCGCGCTCGTGAAGGCCGACGCGATCGAGCGCCGCGCGGGCCTCCGTGGCGTCGGTCATGGAGTGGAAGTACTGGGCGAGCATCACGTTTTCGAGCGCCGTCAGATACGGAATCAGGTGAAACTGCTGGAAGATGAAGCCGATCTTGTCGGCACGAAAGCGATCGAGGGCGGTGGCGCTCATGGTCCGGGTGTCCACGCCATCGATGCGCAGCTCCCCGCGGGACGGGCGATCCAGGCAGCCGAGCAGGTTGACCAGGGTGCTCTTGCCGGAGCCTGACGGGCCGGTGACGGCGACCCACTCGCCAGCGACGATCGAGAAGGTGGCGGCTTCAAGGGCATGTACCGTGCCGGTCCGGCCGATGTACTCGCGGGTGACCTGATCGAGCGCGATGACGGCACACTCGGAGCGTGTCTGATCGCGAAGTGCGCCGGTGGCGACTGGTGCTGGCGACATATGGTACCCCCCTTCCCGTTCTCGTCCAAAATATAAGAAACAAGTTACTTAGCTGCGGATCAGAGTGTTCCCAAGTGGGCTGGTAAGGAGCGTCCATGCGCGGCGTACTTCAGGGCGAGTTTAGCAGGGAGCCGGTGCGGGAAGCGCCACGCTGTGCGGCGCCGCACTCCGTTGTGACGAGCGACCGGGGCACGTTTCCGCTGCGCTTCGAAGGGAAATAGGAGAGGGAGCAGGCCATCTCATTCGCCTCGCAGGAGCGCGGCTGGTTCCAGCCGGCGCAGAGACTGAAGAGGCGCCAGCGCAGCCATGCCGGCAATGAGCAGATTGAGCAAAGTGACGGGAAAAAGGACCCGCAGGAGAGGTGGTGCGCTGGTCTGAAAGTTGACTTCACTGATGACCCAGGCGGCAGCGGAGCCGAGCATCCAGCCGGCCAGAACAGCGACCGCGGCCAGCGTCAGGGCTTCCAGCAGAAACAGGCTGTGGAGCTGTCGCTGCGAGCCGCCGAGAGCCTTCATGAGGGCAAAGTCGCGGCGGCGCTCGAGCACGCTGGCGGAGAGGGTGGCGAGCACGCTGACGGCGACAGTGAGCGCGATCAGCAGGACGGCGCCGTACATCAGAGCGTGGGTCTTGTCGACGATGCGCGACTCGCCTTCGACCAGTTGGCGGACGGGATTGACGTGGGCGTTGGGCACGGCGGCATGCAGACGGGTCAGAGCGGCGTTGATGGCTTCGGCGCCGCCGGGGATCTGTACTTCAATCAGGCTGGGTGCGACGCCGGTCCAGGAGCGGAAGGCGGCCATCGCCAGATAGACGCGGCTTTCTTCATCGCCGCCGGTGGTGAGCCGGCCAGCGCCGCGGAGGGTGATCGGCTGGCCGTTGTAGCGCAGGGTAACGACGTGCTCGTTCGCGATGAACTGCGCGGCCTTGCTGCCGAGCAGAGCGTCGCTGGCACCGGTTGGCCAATGGTCGAGCTTCCACCAGCTATCGAGCTGACGCAGGGAGTGGAAGTCCCCGCCGACGGCGACGACCGAGGTCCCGCGATCGGTCGTGGCGACGGCGAAGGCGAGCTCGGAGGCGGTTGCATCTAGACCAGCGGCCCGGCGAACCTGCGCGAGGGCATCTGTTGGAAGGGCGGCGCTGCCGGTGGCAGGGGTGACGATGACGTTGGCGCCGAAGCTGCGGAACTCGTGGTGCAGCTTGCGGTCGAGGTCGGCGTAGAGCGTAAGCAGCGCGGTGGCGACGGCGGCGGAGACGGTAAGGGCGATGAAGGCGGAGAGGCTGCGGGCGCGGCGATGAGCGAGTGAGCGGAGCAGGAGGCGCGGGAGGCTGAGTTTCTCGTTCATGCGGGGTGGGGCTCAGGCATCGGCTCGGAGGACGTGCGAGGGGTCCATCTGCAGGGCGGAGCGGATGGAGGGAGCGCTGCCGGCGATGGCGACGAGGAGGGCGAGTGCGAGCACGACGGGAAGCAGCACCAGGTTCAGAGAGGCGGGGCCGGGGCCACCGGTCGAGAAGATGCGGGCGCCGAGCCAGGCGGAGAGCAGGCTGCCGAGCAGATAGCCGCCGCTACCGGCGAGCAGGGCGAGGATAGCGCTTTCGACGTAGAAGAGCAGCGCGATGGGGCCACGGCTGGCGCCAAGCGAGCGCATGAGGCCAATCTCGCGGCGTCGCTCCAGGATAGCGGTGGCCATGGCAGCGGAGACGGCAAACCCGGCGGCGAGCAGGGCTGCGGCGGAGATGAGCCACATCAGGCCGGAGATGCGGGTGAGCACCGTGCCTTCGCTCTGCTCGACGCGGCGGACCTGCTCGACGCGGGCAGAGGGAATGGCCTCATGGATCTGGTAGACGATGGAGTTGGCGTAAGGGCGGCAGTACCAGAGATCTTTTTGCTTCGGGGAGAGGGTGTCGGGGTCACGGCGGGCGAAGGCGTCTTCGGGGCGGGTGCGCGCGGAGACCTCTACGCGGGAGACAGCGTTAGGGAGGTTGGCGAGGGCCTGAGCACTTTCGAGCGGAAGCAGCAGCTGGT
>CAXSEC010000072.1:0-15703 GCA_964236325.1 uncultured Acidobacteriaceae bacterium
ACGAGGCCAGGGGCAGCTTGCAGGTGGAGGAGCCGAGCAGACAGGTGCGAAGGAGCTGCGCCAGGTCCTGTTCCATTGCGCTCATTGTGTTCGGGCTGAGCCCGGCGGCGATGATGTCGCGGCTGATGCCTGCCATGGCGCTTAGGAGCATTCTGGCCACACGGGATGGATCGATGACGGTGCGGTCTGAGGCGGAGGCGATGGTGTCTGTGAGGACGCTTGCGGTGCGAGACCGCATGCGACGACAGCCATCGCAGGTACCGGCTGCGGCGTACAGGGCGATGCTGGTCTCTGCATGGTTGAACTTGGCTTGTACGAAGGCGGACGCCAGCACCTCAGCCATTGTGGTGAGCGTTGCACCGCGCACCGCAGAACATGCCTGGTGGAAGTTGACTTCGAAGGAGCCGAGCTGCTGCTGGAGCAGAACGTAGAGCAGCGAGGCCTTGTTGGGGAAGTACTGGTACAGGGTTCCGATAGAGACACCAGCACGCGCCGCTATCTTCCTGGTGGTGATCTTCTGGACGCCTTCGCGGGTTAGAACCTGAACAGTCGCCTGCAGGATGGCGGTGACGCTGGCGTTCGAGCGCGCCTGCATGGGCGTCTTTCTTGGCTTTAGCTCTGCCGCGGCTGCTGTCATGGGAATGCGACCCTCAAACCTGAACTCTGGTTCATCCAATCATGGAGCAGACCCGAGGAGAACACAATGACGGCAACGAAGAAGCCAGGCGGCACGTTTACATTTGCGGGCACGTCTACGACGGTGAACCGGCTGGGCTATGGCGCCATGCAGCTGGCGGGGCCAAATGTCTTTGGACCACCGAAGGATATGGAGGCAGCAGTGGGCGTGTTGCGCGCTGCGGTGGAGGCGGGGGTCGATCACATTGATACCAGTGATGTCTACGGCCCGCACATCACGAACCAGATCATCAAGCAGGCTCTGTCGCCGTACCCCAAGAACCTGACGATTGCGACCAAGGTTGGATCCCGGCGCGGCGAGTACGGTTCGTGGAATCCGGATCGTGGACCGGCGAGTATTCGGGCCTCGGTGGAGGATAATCTGCGGAACCTGGGGCTAGAGTCGCTTCATCTGGTGAACCTTCGCGTGGGTGGGTTGTTTGCGCCGGCCGATGGCTCACTTGCTGAAGCGCTGATGGCGCTTGAGACGATGCAGCGCGAGGGCCTGGTGCAGCATATCGGCTTGAGCAATGTCTCACCGCAGCAGTATGAGGAAGGGCGCGCGATCGCGAAGATTGTGTGTGTGCAGAACTACTACAACGTGGCTCATCGCGAGGATGACAGCTTCATCGACCTGCTGGCGGCCGCGGGTGTGGCCTATGTGCCGTTCTTTCCGCTGGGAGGATTTTCGCCGGTGCAATCGGCGGTGTTGGATCGGGCGGCGAGCCTGCTGAAGCAGACGCCTCTGGCGATTGCGCTGGCGTGGCTGCTGCAGCGCGCGGCGAACGTGCTGCTGATTCCGGGCACATCGTCGGTGGAGCATTTGCGGGAGAATGTTGACGCCGCGTCGCTGGTGCTGCCGGAGGAGATCGTAGAGGAGCTCAACGGGATGGGCGGTCCAGTTAGAGCTTGAGGAGTACGTGTTTCTGGTAGGAGGGACGCAGCATTCCCTACGGCGATTTACTCAGCCGTAATGCGGCGACGCTAGTCTGCAGCTACTCGCAGATCAGACCTAGTCTTTCCCTAGCGCGCGGCTTTGCCATGTGCAGGAAGAGCGGGGGATGCTGCGCGCCTTCAGGAGAAAACCACAGCCATGTCTTTACCGCTGCGTGCACCAGGTGGTGTCAGAGCCGACCGAACCAGTTTCTGCTTTGCTGCTCGATTGCCCAAGGTTTTGTTGTTTTTACTTGCATTGCTGCTGGGTGGGGTGGCTCCGTTGCGGGCGCAGTTTGATTCTGCGAGTGTGCTGGGGACGGTTCGCGATGCGACGGGGGCGGTGGTGCCGAATGCGAGTGTAAGGCTGTTCGATATTGCCAAGGGTGTCTCGGTGGAGCGGCAGTCCGGGAGTTCGGGGGACTACGAGTTTGCGCAGGTGACACCGGGGCAATATCGCATTGTTGCGACGGCGTCGGGATTTCAGCAGACGAGCACGGAGGCGTTTACAGTGAACGTGACGGCGCGGCAGCGGGTGGATTTGACGCTGACGCTGGGGTCGGCCGCGGAGACGGTGACGGTGAGCGGGGCGCCGACGCTGCTTGAGACGGAAACGAGTGATCGCGGGCAGACGATTCAGGGTGCGGAGGCGGTGACGCTGCCGTTGAACGGACGGGCGTACGCCGATCTTTCCGTGCTGGTGCCGGGGGTGCGGCGGTCGCTGCTGGGAACGGTGGCGTCAAACCCGCCGCGAGATGCTTCGTACAACGTCAATGGGCTGACCTCGCAGTTGAATAACTTCGAGCTCGATGGAATTGACAATAACGCGTACCAGGAGGCGAACCAGGGTTACTCAAATCAGGCAATTAACCCGTCGCCGGATGCGGTGCAGGAGTTCAAGGTACAGACGGATAACTACTCGGCCGAGTATGGGCGGGCGGCGGGCGCAATTATCAATGCAACGACGCGTAGTGGAACGGACCAGTACCACGGCGTGGTGTATGACTATCTGCGAAACACGCACCTGAACGCGTTTGGACCGTTTATTGGGACGGGCGTGAAGCCGACGCTGGTGCAGAACCAGTTTGGCGGGACGTTTGGCGGACCGGTGCTGAAGGACAAGCTATTTTTCTTTGCCGACTACGAGGGTCTGCGCGCGGATGGGCATCTGCTGACGACGGCCATACTGCCGACGCAGGCAGAGCTGGGCGGGCTATTTACGGCGAACGGCCAGGCGGGCGGAACACCGGTGCCGGTGAAGAATCCGTATACCGGTATGGTGTATGCGAATGGGCAGGTGCCGCTGAATGATCCGAATATCGACCCGGTCGCGCTGGCTACGTTCAAGCTGCTGCCAGCGCCGAATATTCCCGGCGCCGCGCTGACAGCGAATAATTTTCAGTATCTGCCGGCGAGTACAACGACTGATGACAAGGGAGATGGGCGAGCGGATTTTATCCTGAATCCGCAGCAGAACGGCTTCTTCCGGTATAGCCAGCGGGCAGTTACTTTCTTCCAGCCGGCGAGCTTTCCGGGGGCGGCTGGCGGCAATAACAATGGCACGTTGTATGCGCGCACGCGGCAGCTGGCGGCGGGGTATAACTGGATACTTTCGCCTAACTCGATTCTGGAGCTGAGGTTTGGAGAGACGTGGACGCAGAGCGGCAAGAGCCCGCAGTATCTGGGTACACCGAATCTGCTGGCGGGGGTTCCGAATGTGCCACAGGATCCTTCCTACACGGGCGGCCTGAACACGCAGTCGGTGACTGGCTATACGCAGTTTGGAGAACAGGCGACGAGCCCGCAGTTTACAAACCCTACGCAGGCGAATCCGAAGGTGAACTACACGCGGATTGTGGGGCGGCACAGCCTGAAGATGGGATATGAGTATGGGCGGCTGGATCAGGCGATCTCGGACTTTCATCCTAAGTTCGGCCAGGATACGTATGCGGGACAGTTTAGTTCGACGGGTGCCGCAACTACGGCGCAGGCAGCCAACTTATCGGACTTTCTCTTTGGGGCGCGGAACAACTATGCGCTGAATGCCGTCAATGAGGTGAATTACATACGGTACTGGCATATGGGGTACATCCAGGATGACTGGAAGCCACTTTCGAAGCTAACCATCAATGCTGGTCTGCGCTATGAGTTTGTAAGTCCGAACTATGAGCAGGATAATAAGCTGCTGAACTATGATCCAGTGAACCAGCAGCTCTTGCATGCGGGTACGGGAACGGACGTGGATAGCACGGCGCCGGGCCATGTGTATAAGGTGCACTACGTTGGTGGAAGTGGTCTGGCGGCGCGGGCGCTGGTGAATCCTGACTATAAGGACTTTGGGCCGCGGCTGGGATTCGCGTCGGAGGTGCGGCCGGGAACGGTGTTCCGCGGCGGGTACGGGATCAGCTATGCCTATCTGTTTCGCTTTGGCGGCGAAGGGCTGCTGGCTTACAACGGACCGGACAACTACAGCGCCACGCTGCCGGTGAACCAGACGCCGGCGCAGGGACTTTGCAGCTCGTTGACCGAGGATCCGACGACCTGCTTCCGGCGCACGCAGGATGGCTACCAGACGGACTTTGCGGGGCCGGCAAACTTTACCACGACGCGCGCGCAGACTCGCTATACGCCGAAGGATTTCAAGAACGGCTATGTGCAGGCGTTCCATCTTTCGGTGCAGCAGCAGCTGCCGCTGAAGACGACGCTCGAGGTTTCGTATGTGGGCAACCATGGCGTGCATATTGCCACGCTTGCGGACTCCAACCAGGCACGGCTGTGCACCCAGGCGGAGATCAACAACAAGAGCTGCACATCGTCTGGAACAGCGTCGCTGCTGAATCGACGACCTATCCCGAACTTTACGGATATTTTGACTGAGACGAACTTCGGCTTTCTGACGTATAACGCGCTGCAGACGAAGCTGGAGCGGCGATTTGCGAATGGCATCTTCCTGATCAATTCGTTTACTTACTCGCAGGCGATCAATAACTCGTCGGCTGATCTGGAGGCGCAGAATGGTGACGATGCTATTGTGAATATTTCCAATATTGCTGGCGATCGCGGGCCTTCAGGCTATAACCAGCCGCTGAATGACACGACATCGTTTATTGCTGACGTTCCATTTGGCACGGGTCGGCGCTACGGAGGATCGGCGCCGGCATGGGCGCGGCAGATTCTGGGCGGCTGGCAGCTGACGGGGATTAATTCGGTGACGAGTGGCGTGCCAATCAACCTGAGCTACACGGCGAACACGAATCAGGTGGTTTCGACGACGAGTTCTGCGTATGCGTTGCGGCCGAATCTGGTGAGCTCGGTGCAGGCGGTGTACGGGCATACGCTGACGAAGACGGCAAGCGCGGTGGGTGGCTACTTCAACGCTTCGCAGGTGACGGCGCCGAGCGGATCGCAGCTGTTTGGCAATGCAAGTCGGAATAATCTGCGGGGGCCGGCGTTTGGACAGTTTGACCTGGCGGCGCACAAGCAGTTCAGCCTGCTGACGGATCGGCAGACGCTCGAGTTCCGGATCGAGGCCTTCAACGTGTTGAATTCGACGAACTTTATCAGTCCGGGGACCAATATCGGCACGGTAGGCGCGACGGGTGTGCTGAGCCCGAATGCGAGCTTTGGAACGTTTAGTGGAAGCACCAGTGTATTTCCGTCGCGGCAGGTGCAGGTGGCGCTGCGGCTGGCGTTTTAGCGGGTTGGCGGTGGTCTCTGCGAGGTGGCATGCAGGAGAAGAGGCAACGGCAAAAGCAAAATGCGGGGGTTCCTCGCTTCGCTCGGAATGACAACCAAAAATTGCAACAGCAACGGCAAGAGCAAAATGGGGAGGTCTCTTCGCTCGCCGTGCGGTGAGGGCGCACGGCTTAGTTCGAGATGACGGCTTTCTTGCAGGAGGGTGAGGATGGGGCCGTGGGGCTCGGGTGTGTGGCTATGGTTGGGGTGAGGATGGGGGCTGGGTGGGGGTGTTGGGTGGCGCGGGGGTGTTGGATTGGGTGGGGGGTAGGTGGGGGGTGAAGTGGCGGACCAGGAACTCCTGGGCGAGGTTGCCGATGGCGGCGCCCCAGAAGCTGTTGAGGGTGTTGATGGCGATGGAGCCGGCGTCGTTGCGGTCGGTGGAGGGGAGATAGAGGTTGGCGATGGCGGCGCTGGCGACGGCTCCGCCGATGCCGGAGTAATCGGGCTGCCAGCGGCCGTTGTCGCCTTTGACGATGAAGACCTGGGCGACGGAGCGGACGATGCGGTGCCGGGTGGTGCCGGAGCCGACGTAGAAGTAGCGGGGATCCTGGTGGAGGAGGATAGGCAGGACGGCGCCGCCGAGGGCGTTGTTGATGGCGAGGGTGCCGTAGACGGCTCCGAAGCGCTTGCCGTAGCCGCCGATGCCGGGGCCATAGCCGGAGAGGGCGTTGGCGCCCTGGTCGATGCCGGCGACGGAGGCGGCGATGAGGATGCTCAAGGGATCGACGGTGCTCTTCCAGGCGAGCTCTGACTTCTGGCGGGGGGTGAGGGGAAGGGGGTTGGGGAGGTAGCTGACGTAGAAGTTGGGGATGAAGCCGAGGACGCGCTGTTTTTCTTCGTCGTGGATCTGATCTTCGGCGATCTCGGTGCGGGAGAGGGTGACTTCGACGTCGCTGGCCAGACCGGGGTGGAGGGTGATGGGGGAGACCTGGACGAAGGAGTTGGCGAGCATGGTGGAGGAGGTTTGCTCGGTGGCGAAGCCGGGGGCGGTGATGGTGAGGGTGAAGGGGCCGGGGGGGACGCCGGAGAGGAGGAAGGTTCCGTCGGCGGTGGAGGTGGTTTCGGCGGAGAAGGTGCCGGGGGCGGGCTGGGTGAGGGCGATGCGGGCATCGGGGAGCGTGGCGCCGTCGCGATCGAGGATGGTGCCGCGGATGGCGGTGGGTTGCTGGGTGGGCGTGGTTTGCGGCTGGGATTGCGGCTGAGGGGCCTCGGGGAGATTGGCGAGGAGGGCTGGTTGTTGCGCAGGCGCAGGAAGGGAGGCGCAGAAGAGAGCGCAGGCGGTGGTCGTGACCCGTCTGAGCGAGGGTGGCGGCGTGCCGTGGTGTCTCGGTCCCACGGAGTTAGAGTATCGCGTTCGGGTGGGGGATCGGCGAGACGGATGGGGGATGGAGTTTGCGATGAGGGAGAGTGAATGCGGGAGTCTGTTTGAATGCGGGATGAGAGCCAATATGGGGGTCTCTCCACTCGCGTTGCTCGGTCGAGATGACGGCATCCTGGTGGTACGGGTTCGGTCGAGATGACGGCGTTTGGTGGTACGGGTTCGTCGAACTGGAGGGCGTTGCTGGTTTGCGCGGTCTGGTCGAGATGACGACATCTTGCCGTGATCTAGCGGGTGTGGGCGATGTCGGGGCCGAGGAGGCGTTGGGGGGACGGGGCGGGGGTGGCGGGGATGGCGGAATCGCTGGTGGCCGCTTCGGTAGTGGGGGCGAGGTGGTGGGTGGAGAGTTCTCGCTGGAGGATGGCGAAGGCGGTCTCGGGGGTGTCGGCGAAGTGGACGAGGTCGAGGTCGTGGGGGGAGATGGTGCCGTCGGCGGCCATGGCGTCGAGGTTGAGGATGCTGTGCCAGTAGTCGGCGCCGTAGAGGATGATGGTGATCTTGGTTCCGAGTTTGCCGGTCTGGGCGAGGGTGAGGATTTCGAAGGCTTCGTCGAGGGTGCCGAAGCCGCCGGGAAAGATGACGAGGGCTTTGGCGAGGGAGGCGAACCAGAACTTGCGCATGAAGAAGTAGTGGAAGTTGAAGGAGAGCTCTGGGGTGATGTAGGGGTTGGGTCGCTGCTCGAAGGGGAGGGTGATGTTGAGGCCGATGGTTTTGGCTCCGGCCTCCCACGCGCCGCGGTTGGCGGCTTCCATGATGCCGGGGCCGCCGCCGGAGGTGATGACGAAGCGATGGCGGGGGCCGGGTAGGGTGATGGCCCAGGCGGCGTGGAGGCGGGCGAGGGTGCGGGCGTCCTCGTAGAAGCGGGACATGGTGAGGGCGGTCTGGGCGGTTTCGCGGGGGGTGGTGGCGGGAGAAGCGGGTCCCTTCGACAAGCTCAGGGCGGGCTCCTCCACTGCGCCTGCGGCTTCGGTCGGGATGACAGGGTCAGGTGTGAGGGTGGCGAGGGCTGTTTCGCGGGAGTGGATGCGGGCGGAGCCGAAGAGGACGACGGTGTCTTCGATGCGCTGGGCGCGGAAGCGGGCCATGGGTTCGGCGTACTCGGCGAGGATGCGGATGGGGCGGCCTTCGGAGGAGTCGAGGAAGGCGGAGTCTTCGTAGGCGAGGGGTGCCTGGTCGAGCGGGGCGGGTTGCTGGTCGGGCGTGAGGACATCCGCGGCGTGCTGGTGAGGGGTGGAGTTGGAGTTTGCGGGCATGGGACCTCGGAGGAGCTGGCGGATAGGCTGGACTTGCGGCGGCGGCGCCTCTAATGGAGTACCAAAAGCTTGTTAATAGGGAGTTTAGGTCTGGGTCGAGGGTGCGGGGCGGCGTAGTTACGGGTCCGCCGTTCTCCCTCTAGGGATTGTAAGAGCGGGAGGGTGGATTGCGGCAGACGGAGATGCGGAGGTTCGAACGAGGCGTTTTTGAGGGTGAGTTTGATTTGGTCCTGGAGGTGTGACCTAGCGGACCTCAGCGGCTAAAGCCGCATTCTCGGGGAGGCACTTACGGCATGGCTGAAGCCATGCCCTTAACGGAAGAGCGCTTGAGCTAGCGGAGGAACGCTTGCCTTCGCGGAGGAGCGCTTGACTTGGCGGAGGAACGCTTGACTTGGCGGAGGAGCGCTTGACTCGGCGGAGGAGCGCTTGACTTGACGGAGGAGCACTTGACTTAGCGGAGGAGCGATTGAGCTAGCGGAGGTGCGATTGAGCTAGCGGCGGAGCGTTTGAGCGGAGGTCCGCTTGGGCTGTTCTTTGGAGGAGATGGGATTGCTCGAGCGGGCTGTCGATCTGGGGGGCGCTGCTTCAGGGTTTTCTGGCGTGGAGCTGCTGGCCGCCGGGGAGGATGACGGTGGTGGCTTCGAGGGTGGCTCCGTTCCAGGAGACGGCGGCCTTGGGTTCGATGTGGAGCTTGCCGGTTGCGGTGACGGTGCGGCCGGCGAAGGGGGTGATGGTGTCCTGCTGGCCGGGGAGGGCGAAGGCCATGTCGCGGATGATTTTGGCGGGGGCGCCGAGGTGGCCGGGAGGTGGGACGAGGCGATAGGGGGTGGGGGACTCGATGACGAGGAACTGTTTGCCGGCGCGGGTGTGCAGGGCGAGCAGACCGGTGACGGTGGCGGGATCGCCGTCGTGGATGGGGACGCTGACGGTGGGGGCGGCGGGGGTATCCTGCGGGGTGGGAGTGGAGGAGAGGGTGTTGGGGCCGGAGTTTTGCGGGGCGTGGCTCTGGGCGTGGACTGCAAGGGTGGGGGCGAGGAGGAGGGCGGCGGCGAGGGTGATGGGGGCGCGCATGGTCTAAGCTTAGCTGGCTCTTGTGGCGAGGGACTTTACGGCCGTTACCAGATCGATGGTGCCTTTGACGTGTTCAGTGCCGGGCACGCCGAAGTCGATCCACCTGGAGTTGAAGCTGTCCGCCATTTCGATGTAGGCGCCGGATCGGTCGGCTGGCATGCCGTGCTGTGCCAGGGTATCGACCCAGGTCTCCCGTGGAACGGCAACGCCGGTGATTGGTCGATTGAGGGCTGTTGCGAGTGCTGCCGCGACATCCTTTGAAGAGAAGTATGTGGGACCTGAGATCTCGATGAAGCGGTTCCCCTGCCAGGGGTGGAGCAGGGTCTCAGCGCCGATACGGCCAACGTCATCTGTGGCTACCAGAGGAAAGGGCTGCTCCAGAGGTTGATAGAACGCAAAGTACATGCCAGTTGTGCGGGCGGTCGGAATGCTGTGCACGATGTTTTCCATAAACGATCCGGCGCGAAGGAATGCACTGGGAATGCCGGTGTTGTTGAGTTCTTCTTCGAGCAGGTGAGCCGTGGTCACCAGACCGAGCCCGGAGGCCTTTTCGCCTCCGATGGAGGAGAGAAAGACGGCGCGGGGAGGCCTGGCGGCGAGCACAGCCTTTTTGATCGCGGCGATCCGAGCGACGCTGTCCGGGAAGCCGGGGTCTGGAGCTATATTCGGCGGAATCATGCAGAAGATACCGTCGACACCGGTGAAGGCGGCAACGAGGTGGTCGTCGTAATCGGCCGCCACGATCTCAACGCCTTTATCTTTCCAGACCTGCGCCTTTGAGGGGTCACGGACGATGCCACGAACCTTCTGTCTCTGCTGGAGGAGAGTGTTTGCGACCGCGCTGCCTACATTGCCGGTGATGCCCATCACTGCGAACATGTATGTTGTCCTCCCAGGCTGGTGCGGTTTGGATGAGTCTGGCGGAGCGAGGATGCACGATCCAGTTTTAATCGACTCAGACCTTTGAGACGCCAGCTTCTTCGAGGCTCTGCAAGCGTGACCACAGCACGCTCAGCTCTTGCCATGGGTAAATGAAGCATCAGCGTCACCGGGCACATCAGAGATGCTGTCTGGAGTGACGTTTGCCCACGCCGCTCCAGGCCACGAGGAATGCGGTTTATGATGTTTGATCATCAAGGAAGCCCGGTTCGAAGCGATCGGATGGCTGTGAATGGAACGAGGCTTCACTATAGATTTGCCGGTGAAGGCCCGGCCGTCGTCCTGCTTCATGGTGTGCCGAAGACCAGCTATCATTGGCGCTTGCTGCTGCCGCGGCTCAGTGCCGAGTACATGGTGATCGCCCCGGACCTTCGCGGTTTGGGAGACTCAGACCATCCCGCCGAGGGCTACGACATGGCGACCATGAGCGACGACATTGCCGAACTAATGATGAAGCTCGGACATGAAACCTACAGCGTTGTGGGCGAGGACTGGGGTGCGGTGGTCGGGTACCATGTGGCGGCGCGAAACCCTCAGAAGGTCCGGTCGCTGGTCTTTGCAGAGGCGTTGTTTCCAGGGTTTGGCTTCGAGCAGCATACGGCACTTACTCCGGAGAATGTTTCCGGGCTCTTCCTCTGGCATCTCGGGTTTTACTTCCAGCCCGACGTTCCCGAGATGTTGATCTCGGGTCATGAACGGGAGCTGATTACGTACATGATTAAGAACGAGCGGATCTTCCCAGACACGGCTACGCCCGAGGTTGTCGAAGAGTACGTGCGCTGCTATTCGATGCCGGGTGGCATTCGATCCATGCTTGCCATCTATCGCGCGATGCTGACCGACGCGGAGCAGAACCGCCAGGCTTCGAAGACGATGCTGGAGATGCCCGTGTTGGCCCTGGGTGGCGATGCCTTCATCGCGGGGCGAAACGAGAGTCAGATGAAGCAGTTCGCGCGCAATGTGACAGGCCACGTGTTTCACGCCGGGCATGATCTTGCCGAAGAAGTTCCAGACGAGATGGCTGACGTCATCTTGATGTTTCTAAGAGCTATTGAATAGCGACGACGCAGAGTGTCGCCGATGTCGTACTTGTTCCGCTTGATTGTGCGAGTCGCGACAGGCTCGCGTGCATTGGTCCTGGGAAGTCACATTTCGGGAGCCACGAGGATATCGCGGTGTCCTTCAGGAGTTTGGATAGAGGTTAGTTGCGGAATTCGCGGTAGTGGACGGCTTCGGAGATGCCGATCCAGATGTCGAGGAGGCCGAGGCCGGAGATGAGGCCGCGGACGGCTCCGTTGTGGAGGAGGGTGCGGAGGGCGGGGCGGGCCTGGATGAAGGCGTTGTGGTCCCAGATGCGGCTCCACCAGGGGAGGATCATGACGAGGACGCCGAGGTAGACGCAGAAGAGGACAAGGATGAGGAGGGAGAGGCGCTGCAGCCAGATGGGGGCGCTGGCGGAGGCTTTGGGGCGGAGGTCGGCTGCGGACGGAGATCGGGTGGCGGTCAGGGAGGGGGTGGATCGGTCGCCATCCGGGAGGTGCAGTTGCTCGGCCAACATCAAGCTCTCAGACATTGACCTTAGCAGATGTGGATGGGTTCGCAGGGCTGAGGTTCCCAGTTGAGAAGCAGATCCCTGCGGCAAGACGACAAAGAACGGTCAGGGTGTCATCCACGGCCAAGACGGTGTCATCCACGGCAAAGACGAAATGCGGGGGTCTCTCCGCTGCGACTTCGCTACGCTTCGTCTTCGGTCGAGATGACGGCTTTCGCGGGGAAGGGAGCTGACCGCGGGCGGATGGCGACTCGGTGAATGAGAAGATGGAAGCATGCTGCAACTTTCTGGTGTTGGCAAGCGCTTCGGGCAGAAGCTGCTGTATGAAGACGTGAACTGGCTAATTACGCCGGGCGAGCGGTCCGGGCTGGTGGGTGGGAACGGGACGGGCAAGTCGACGCTGCTGAAGGTGCTGGCCGGGGCGGAGGGGCTGGACTACGGCACGATGAGCAAGCAGAAGGGCATGACGATTGGATACCTGCCGCAGGACGGGCTGACGATGCGCGGCAAGACGGTGTTCGAGGAGTGTCTGAGCGTGTTTGACGCGGTGCGGGGGCTGGAGCAGGAGTCGGAAGAGCTCTCGACGAAGCTGAGCGTGCACAAGGAGGGAAGCCCGGAGTACGAGGCGGCGGCGGAACGGTTCAACGAGGTGATGGACCTGATGCAGACGCACGACATATACACGCTCGACTACCAGGTCGGGACGGTGCTGGGTGGGCTGGGATTTCCGAAGGAGGACTGGGAGCGGCGGACGGAGGAGTTTTCGGGCGGGTGGCAGATGCGGATTGCGCTGGCGAAGCTGCTGCTTGAGAAACCGTCTCTGTTGCTTTTAGACGAGCCGACGAATCATCTCGATCTCGAGACGCGGAACTGGCTTGAGGAGTATTTGAAGAACTACGACCGGGCGTTTGTGCTGATCTCGCACGACCGGTATTTTCTCGACGTGACGGTGGGGAAGATTGTGGAGTTGTGGAACAAGCGCGCGCACTTTTACGTGGGTGGGTACGAGAAGTTTGTGAAGCAGAAGGAAGAGCGCAAGACGCAGCTGCTGAGTGCGTATAAGAACCAGAGGGATCGGATTGAGGCGCTGGAGGCGTTTATCAATCGCTTTCGCGCGCAGGCGACGAAGGCGAAGCAGGTGCAAAGCCGGATCAAGGAACTTGAGAAGATTGAGCGGATCGAAATTCCGAATGAGGAGGCGACGATTCGCTTTACGATTCCGCAGCCGCCGGCGAGTGGGCGGACGGTGATCGACGTGAAGCACCTGACGAAGGTGTATCCGACGAAGGATGGCGGGACGAAGACCATTCTTGAGGACGTGAGTTTTTCGATTGAGCGCGGGGACCGGATTGCGCTGGTGGGCGCGAATGGCGCGGGGAAGTCGACGCTGATCCGGATGCTGTCGGACCTGGAGCCGCCGACGAAGGGCGAGATCAAGCTGGGGCACAACGTGCTGGCGGACTACTTTGCGCAGGACCAGTACAAGGTGCTGGATCCGGCGGCGGAGATGCTGGACGACATTGCGGGGACGGCTACAAAGGTGCCTGTTGTCGAGCTGCGGAGTTTGCTCGGATGCTTCATGTTTTCGGGCGATGATGTGTTCAAGAAGCTGGGGGTGTTAAGCGGTGGCGAGCGCAACCGGTATGCGATGGCGAAGATGCTGGTGAGCCCGGCGAACATGCTGCTGCTGGACGAGCCGACGAACCATCTGGATCTGCGGGCGAAGGATGTGCTGCTCGATGCAATACGTAACTTTACCGGTACCGTATTGTTTGTGAGCCATGATCGGTACTTCATTGATGGTCTGGCGACGCGGGTGTTTGAGGTTGAGGACAGGCGGGTGCATGTGTATCCGGGGAACTATCAGGATTACCTGTGGCGGAAGCAGGGTGGCCCGGAGAATGTGGTGACGTCGCTGGCGCGGCACAGTGTGGTGGGCAGTGCGACGGCGCGGCCGGTGGTGGAGGATGCGGTCGAGAAGGCGCCGATTGCGGCTGCGGCGGTTGCGGTGAAGGAGCCGGTGAAGAAGCTGAATCCGATCAAGCTGAAGCTGCTGGAGGAGAAGGTGGCGGCGGCGGAGGAGGAGATCCCGGCGTTAGAGGAGGCGATTGCCGAGGCGGAGGGGCAGATGGCGGTGTTTACGACGGCTGAGGAGGCGCAGAAGCTGGCGGCGCGGGCGGAGGGGATGCGGGCGCGGCTGGCGGTGGTGACGCGGGAGTGGGAGCGGATGGCGGAGGAGCTTGAGGAGCAGCAGACGGCGTAGTTTCTCGGGCGGGGCGAGGACAGACGCGCTGAAGTCAGGCCTGGCGTTTGGCGCGGACCCTCAGGACTTTGCTGATGTTGGCTTCGACCCAGTCGGTGAGAGATTTGATGTGGGTTGCGGCCTGGCGGCCGAGCGGCGTGAGGCTGTACTCGACCTTGGGCGGGATGGTGGGAAAGACGGTGCGGGTGAGGAGGCCGTCCCCTTCGAGCTGCTGCAGAGACTGGGCGAGCATTTTTTCACTGACGCCGCCGATCTCGCGGCCGAGCTCTGAAAAACGACGGGTGCCTTCGAGAAGAAGGATGAGGATGAGCGAGCCCCAGCGCGAGGTGAGGTGATCGAGGACGCCGCGCGAGGGGCAGTCCGCTATGTAGAGATTGCCGTGGCGTGCCTGACGGGTCTTGCGAGCAAGAAGAAGGCGGGACGGTGTGGCTGTGGACATGGCAGTAGCTTACCTGAAGGTACGTACTTACGGAAAGTTAGCCAAGAGCGTAGGGTTCTCTTCATGGACGCGCTGCAACCAGCGCGAGAGGAGAAGACGATGATTGTAGTGACGGGAGCGACGGGCAAGCTGGGACGACTGGTGGTTGAGGGTCTGCTGAAGAAGACGGCGGCGGCGGAGATTGTGGCGGCGGTTCGATCGCCCGAGAAGGCGACGGAGATGAAGGCGCTGGGCGTGCAGGTTCGCGAGGCGGACTATGCGCGGCCGGAGACGCTGCGAGCGGCGTTTGCCGGGGCGGAGAAGGTGCTGCTGATCTCGTCGAACACGATGGGTCCGGCGCGGGTGACGCAGCATGTGGCGGCGATCGAGGCGGCGAAGGCGGCGGGGGTGACGTTGCTGGCGTACACGAGCGTGCTGCGTGCGGATACGTCGACGCTGCCGATGGCGCCGGATCACAAGGCGACGGAGGAGGCGCTGAAGGCTTCGGGGGTGCCGTATGTGATGCTGCGGAACGGGTGGTATTTCGAGAACTACACGGAAAATCTTGGGCCGGCGCTGGAGCATGGGGCGGTGCTGGGATCGGCGGGTGAGGGACGGTTTTCGGCGGCGGCGCGGGCGGACTATGCAGCGGCGGCGGCGACGGTGCTGACTGCCGATGGGTTCGCGAACAGGACGTTCGAGCTGGCGGGGGATGCTGCGTTTACGCTGACGGAGCTGGCGGCCGAGGTGTCAAAGCAGGCAGGGAAGACGGTGGTGTACAAGGACCTGCCGATGGCGGCCTATGCCGGTGCGCTGGCGAGCTTCGGGCTGCCGCAGCCGGTGGCGGAGATGCTGGCGAAGGCGGATGAGGAGGCAAAGGCTGGGGCACTGGAGAGTGACTCGCGGGATCTGCAGACGCTGATCGGACGGGCGACGATGACGCTGGCGGAGGCGGTGAGGGCGGCGCTCCACGAGTAGGCGCCGTCGCACGTGGTGGACTCGGCCGCGAAGACGACGTAGTCGAAGTGGTTGAGAGACGGCATTCTTGCCAAGGAAGCTAAAGCTGGGGATTTGACGATCGATTGCGAGCCTGGAAGGCGGATTGGAGGGCCCGGGCATCTCGCCCCGGGCCCTGGTTCCGCGGGCTGCTACTCCGGGGTAATAACGGCTTCCTTCTTTGCAATCTGGTTGAGGAACTCTTCGCCGGTCGCGATGTGTTGGTTCACCAGCCGGCTTGGCGTATGCGCCAGCCACTCTGCCAAGGAGATGTCTTCATAGTGCGGGGTTGGAAATACCTCGAGGAAGACCAGGTCGGTGTCGCCTGTGTTTTCGATGAAGTGTGGCACGGACTTGTCGATGTAGCCCACGTCTCCGGCCTGGAAGTCCATGGTGCGCGCGCGTCCGCCGGCTGCAAAGACGCTCATTCGACCGGTTCCCTTCACGTAGTACTGCCACTCATCTTCGTTCGGGTGCCAGTGCAGCT
>CAXSEC010000073.1:0-15441 GCA_964236325.1 uncultured Acidobacteriaceae bacterium
GGCCGTCATCGAGATCGTCGGCGCCACCATCCTCAGCTTCTTCGGCGTCTCGCTCCCCATCGTGCAGGTGTCGGGTGGAATCGTCATCGCCGCCATCGCCTGGAACCTGCTCAACTCCGACGACAGCAAAACCCCTGAACGCCAGCTGGACGATAACCTCGACGCCCTCAGCGCGGAGCGCGCCGGTGGCCTTCGCGCAAAGACCTTCTACCCCTTCACTTTTCCCATCACCGCTGGCCCCGGCACCATCGTCACCATGCTCACGCTCACCGCCCACAGTCCTCGCGGGGCGCATACCTCAGGCATCCTCGCGCATCTCGGCATCTTCCTCGCGACGGCTGTCCTTTGCGCCTTGGTGTACCTGGCCTACGCCTACGCGCCGCAGATCGCTCGCGCCATCCCGCCATCAACCGCGCATGGTATTCTCCGGGTCATAGCATTTATCCTGCTGTGCATCGGCGTGCAAATCGCCTGGAACGGCCTCGTAGCGCTGTACCTCCTGCTTCCATCGCACCCCTGAGAGCGACTCGGCCTCTCGTTATAGAACTCGATCGGAACCTCCGCGAAAATTGCTGTTGCCTCTGCGAAAAGGGCTCTAACCTCGACGAAAACATGCATTTTTGGGGTACAGCTTCGGTCTGTGATCGCAAGCCGCAGTTCCCGTAAGTCAGCGAGCGCTTTAGCGCTCAGGGTGCCCGCGACCTTGCAAGAAAATGCTACAACGAGGGACATTGCCTTCGCATTAGCTCCGCCTAACTCTAATTATTTCTATAACTTATGCTTGGCTTTCATGCAACCTCAACGTACACTGAGGCAGATCCCGGGCTAAGTAGTACAGCAGTACATCCAAGGGCCGCGGGTAACTCGTCACCCCTACAGTGAAGAAACTCTGCCCATCTCGGCTGCTTTATCCTTTGATTCTCCTCTTCTGCACCGCTGCGCCGCTTCCCGCGCAAAAACCCCTCATCGCCCGCCAGCCACCCGCCGTCTCCGAATACGTTCTAGGCGCCGGAGACCAGATCGCGCTTCATGTCGTCGATCTCGACGACATCTCCGATAAGCCGATTCGTATTGATCCTAATGGGTTTATCGACCTCGCCCTGGTAGGGCGTGTGGAAGCCGGAGGGCTCACCATTGAGCAATTACGCGATCAACTCCGTCTGAAACTGGCCAAGTACATCAACACCCCGCAGATCTCAATCAACTTGATTGAGAACCAGAGTCGCTCGGCCTCCATCATTGGTTCCGTCAACAATCCTGGAGTACGCACGCTGGAAGGTCCGCGCCGCCTAATCGACGTGATCTCAATGGCGGGGGGCGTGAAACCGGACGCCGGATCGCGGGTGATCCTGACCCGTCAGGCACGCTGGGGAGAGCTTCCGCTTACGCAGACGAAGATGGATCCCACGGGTACCTACAGCACGGCCACACTTTCCCTGGAAGGTCTGCTAAGCGCAACAAATCCCGCCGAAAACATCCTTATCGATCCAGGTGATGTGATCTCGATTCCAAAGGCGGATATCGTCTACGTCCTCGGCACAGTCAAGAAGGCGGGGGGATTTCCGCTTGCTGCGAAGGACTCCATGTCTCTGCTTCAGACGCTCGCGATGGCTGAAGGCCTGGACCATGACGCGGCCGCAAGTAAGGCTCGCATCCTTCGGCCACCGCCTGGAGGCGATGGCAAAGTGAAAGAGATTCCGGTGGACATTAACAAGATTGAGAGCGGCAAAGAGCCGGACGTCCCGCTTTACGCCAATGATGTGCTATTTGTCCCGAACAGTTATGTCAAGGCTGGCTTGAAGCGAACCACTGAGGCCATTCTGCAGGTGGCTACAGGGGTCGTTATCTACCGTCACTAAGAACGGCACGCCACCACAGATGCACCATTGCTGTCCCCCAGGAGCACCGTATGAAGCCGATGTCACCCTATAGCCGAGACCAAGCTCCACTCCCTCTTTCCCTCAGGGAAGGCATGGCCCTCGAAGAGTCCTCTGCCCTGCGTCCAGGCCGTGCTCAACCTGACGCAAACTTGCTTCTTGACTATCTGCGCGCGATCTCGCGATGGCGTTTCGCGATTCTTTGCTGTGCTCTGACCGGCGCCATACTCAGCCTTGTCTTCAACTTCGACGTTCTACCACTTTACCAGGCCCGAACCTCGCTGGATATTCAGAGCATAAATGGCGACTTCCTCAACATGCGCAACGTGGCTGCGACGGGTGACTCGTCGGCGTCCTCTACAGAGTCCTATGTGCAAACCCAGATCAAGTTACTTCAAAGCACAACTTTGCTTGATCGAACGGTGGACCACTTGAAGGCAGCACCGCACCCAGCCGCGCTTGACCGTCAGGATCTTGTCTCCCAGCTTAAACGCACCTTCCACCTCTCTCATGGACAGGATCTCGCCTATAACGACCTGGTGGATGACACGGCGAAGCGTGTCAAGGTCAAGCCGCTCGGCATTACCCGCCTGGTCGAAGTCACCTGCGACTCCTGGGACGCACAGTTTGCCGCAAGCTTCTGCAACACCCTGACCGAGCAGTTTCGCGAGATCGATTTAGAGACCCGCGGTACTGAGGCGCAGAAGACAAGCGAGTGGCTGACCCGGCAGGTCGCGGACGTGCGACGGAAGGCGGAAGATTCACAGCGGGCGCTGGAAGCTGCGACCGGCGGGAATGGTCTCGCTTTATCTCAGGCCAGCAGCGATATCGGGGAAGATCGTCTGCGTCAACTGCAGGGAGAACTGGTACGAGCGCAGGCGGACCGCATGCAACGGGAGTCTCAGTCCCACATCGCAGAGACGGCTGGCGCTGACGCGTTGCCGGCCTCGATTGAGAGCTCTGCTTATCGTGACTACAAGCAAAAGCTGGCTGACCTGAACGCACGTGTCGCTGAACTGGTCCCACCATTGACGGAAGACAACCCGAAGGTCATGCACCTCCGATCCGAGATTCGAGAGGTCCAGCAGAGCATGACGCAGGAGCGATCGAGCACAACCGATCGCATGCGGAATGACTTTGAGTCGGCTCGCCGCCACGAAGATCTCCTCAATGCGGCCTATGCGACGCTGCAAGCAAGCGTGTCAAACGAGATGAGCAAGACGGCCCGGGTGAATCTGCTCAGACGCGAGGTCGAGAGCGAGCAGAACCTTTACCAGACTCTCCTGCAGCGGGCGAAGGAAGCGGGCTTTGCGTCAGCGATGCAAGCGACTACGATTCGCGTTGTCGATCGAGGGGTAGCGCCAAGAGCACCAGTCTCACCACGGCGCGGAGCGGCGGCAGGAGTAGGTTTGCTGTTGGGGTCGATCTGCGGTCTTGGATTCGCCATCTTCAAAGATCGCCACGCGAACGTCTTTCGTATCCCCGGCGAGACAGAGCGCCATTTGCACGTGCATGAATTGGGGGTGATCCCCTCAGCCAACACCAGCCTACGCAGTCAGAGACTGCCACGTTTCCCAAGGAGGGGGCCGATCGGCGGAACGGTGATCGGAAAAGAGACCGCACCGGCACTCACCTGTTGGAACGAACAATTCTCGATCGTTGCCGAAGCCTACCGCAACACGACCCATTCGATCCTGCTGGCTGGTGTCGCCCGCCGACGGTCGCGAGTGTATGTCGTGACAAGCCCGAACGCGGGTGAGGGGAAGACGACGGTTACGACTAACCTAGGTGTCGCTCTCAGCAAGGCAAAGCTCCGGGTGGTTGTCATTGATGGGGATCTTCGAAAGCCGGGGCTGCACAAGCACCTGCTCGTAGAAAACAACTTCGGCCTGCGCAATCTCCTACGCGAGGAGGTCAGTGTCACGACTGCTGCTCTGAGCGATCTCTGCAAGCAAACGGTGGTCCCGAACCTCTTCATGATCCCATCAGGCACCGGCAGAGAGGAGGTCGTCGAGTTGCTGCACACCGGCAGCGCGATCACCCGTCTGCTGGATCGGCTGGCACTCGAGTTTGATGCGGTGCTGATTGATACTCCGCCCATGCTCCACATGGCGGATGCTCGCATCTTGGCCGCTCAGGCGGACGGCGTCATTCTGGTCCTTCGTGCCGGCCTGACAAGTCGTGATCAAGCATCGACGGCATGTGATCTGTTTGAGAACGATCAAGTTCCGCTGGTCGGCACGATCCTAAATGATTTCAACCCGGTTCGTGAAGGTCGCAGCGAATACTATCAGTCGTACTACCGCTATAAGGACGAGATTGAGGCTGCCGAGGCGGCTGGCGTGGGTCTATGAGCTTCACCCTGTTCCCTGATCCCTCCGAGATGGAAGAGGCGAGTCCGATGCCGGTGTCTGCTCCAGATTCGCCCAAGATCGGACCCGCAGCCTTCGTCGTTGAGGCCGCCCCGAGCCAGGCGATGCGGAAGGTGGTCAGTGGCACCTCCGCATTGGGGCTTAGTGTGGTCCTCGAGCGCGGCGCAGGCTTTCTGGCGAACACGCTCGCATTGAGATACGGCGGCCTAGCGACCTTTGGGGCCTACTCGTTCGCGATATCAACGGCGAATAACATCGCGACCTATGCGGCAGCGGGGATTGGATCGACGGCCGCCAGATTCTCTGGCAAGTACCAGCATGGGGCCGTAGGGTACGCCACGTTCGCGCGTGTTCTGGGCATTGTCTCAGTGCTCTCGGCTCTGGTTGCGGCCCTTGGCCTGTGGCTGGGGGCGACGCCCGTTGCACATCTTCTTGGTCAGCCGCATCTGACTGGCCTCCTCCACTGGGCTGCTCTTTCCGCCGCCGGAATCGTGTTGCTGGAATGCGCCAGAGGCTTCTTCGTTGGGCAGCGAAGGATCGCAGCCCTGGTGCTGCTTTCGTTGGTTGTCGGTTCGGGCATGCTGATGCTCTTACCCTTTGCGGCAGCACGACATAACCCGGTCCGGATGATTATTTCGCAGGGTGCACTCACCGTCGCTGCTGTCGCTGTTTGCCTGCTGTTGGCGCGGCCACTGCGCTTACTTGCACCGCAGACAGAGAGCATCCCAGGGGAGTTCCGCTCGATGCTGCGCGAGGTTTGGGGGTTCGGCCTGGTGCAGCTTCTCGGTCTGGTCGGCTCGAACCTGGCGGGTTGGTGGCTGATCACGCTCGTCGCCAGAGCGGATACCTCCATGGTGCAGATGGGTCTCTTCGGCATCGCCAGCCAGTTGCGCAACCTTGTCGGTCTGGCTCCCAGCCTTCTCACGGAAGGAAGCTACGCGGTGATGGCGGATCCCGCAGGCGAAGAGGCCCGAACTCCGCAACACGTTCTCGGCTTCACAAGCTTTGTCTCGTCTTTGACCGGAACGGTGCTTGCGTCTCTCGGCATCCTGTTCGCCCCCTGGCTGCTTCGCCTGATCTACAAGCTTTCCTACGGTAGCGCATCGACGACTGTGGCGATTGCTCTGACCCTGGCCGTGATGCATATGGGGAACGCTCCGGCGGCTGCTCGGCTGAGTATCGTCTCGATTCGTGCCAGCGGTGTGATTAACACCCTCTGGGCTATCTTTGTCGCTGTTACGGGAACTCTGCTGATGCTCCATGGGGGATCGGCGGCGATGGCGATGGGTGTCTATCTGCTGGCACACACGATCTCCTCGATCCTTGTGTTGTCTGTACTGGCAAGGAAGGCAAGCTTGCCTCGCGGGCTGCCGACAACCTTTGCGGTCGCAACAGGGGGGACAGGGACGATCGCCGGCCTGGCGGCGGTGCGTGCGCTTCGACCTGAGGCGACCAGCATGCTTACAATCTGCATGCTGCTGGTGACGACGCTTACCATCGGCGCCCTGCTCACGCTGGGCCGCAGATATCACTGGCTTCCAAGCCGCGCCGCCATCAGCAGGCTAAGGGATTCTTTGGCCTTGTCACTAAATGCGTGTCGGCGAAGGAGATCCCATGCCGGCTAATCTTTCTGCGGGCATGGCTGCCGAGCTTCAGAGCGTGCCAAACAAGCTTGCTGTTAGCCCGGTCACGTTGACACCGCTGGCACGTACACGTCAACTCAACCTTCTGGCATACGTCCACCTGCGCAACATCCATGCCTCCACAGGAGCAGGACGCGTCGCTCGGCAGCTGACCGAACACCTGGCGTGCCGAGGTGACGTTGATCTCCGCGTGCTGGCGGACGCCGAAGATAGACGACGTATCCTGCCGCTCGCTGGAGAGCCGTGGCGGAGCTTTCGGTATCACAGCTTCGCTTCAGACACGTCCCGCCAGCAGGCACGCTGGTTCGCGTTCAATTCTCCAAAAGCTGAGAGCTTCTGGCCTGAGGCTGACATCATCTTCTGTACCGGCGAGTCGTATGTGCCCGCCAACAAGGCGCGACTTGCTGTCACCGTGCATGACGCCGCGTACTTTGACACCGGGGCGCACATCAGGAATGCGGCCTTTTGGCGGCAGAAGATGAAATGGACCTTGCTCTTTCGTCGGTTAGAAGCCCGCGCCGACATGATCCATACCGTCTCTCAGTTCTCGGCCGATCGCCTGAGTTACCACTTCCCTGCTCTGGCATCGCGCATTTGTGTGGTGCATAACGCAGTCACTCCCCATTTTTTCGGGCCTGTCCCCGGGGCTGGCCTGACCTTTGTTCGAGAGCAGGGCCTGCTCTCACGGCCGTACGTTCTGATTCCGGGAGGACTTCACTACCGCAAGAACGCGGACCTGATCCTTGACACAGCTCCTTTGCTGCTAAAGCGCTACCCAGACCTGCTGCTGGTGATCGTTAATCATTCCGACCCCGTCTACACAGCCCGAGCAGGCGACCTTGGATCGCGTCTTCGCCTCCTGGGCTTTGTCGCGGAGGAGGCGCTTCACGCGCTGTATGCCAACGCCGCCGCAGTCTGGTTTCCATCGCGCTACGAAGGGTTCGGGCTTCCCGTCCTTGAGGCGATGGCAAGCGGCGCACCCGTGGTTGCCAGCCGTGCTTCGTCGCTGCCGGAGATAGCTGGACAGACGGCATTGCTGGCCGACCCGGCGGACATGACCGATCATCTCGAAAAGATCATCTCCCTGCTCGATGCAGACGATCTCCGGCAAGAACTCAGCCGCCGCGGCCAAAGACATGCGCAAACCTTCACCTGGCAGCGATCCGCGGATCAGCTGAAACAGCACTTTGATCGGCTTCTATTATGAAGACGCTTTCGCCGCTGACTCACCCTGACACGCTGCAGGCGATGGCTTTGCGGCCGACTTCGGTGGTGCCCCGCGTGGTCCTGGTCCAGAGTGGAGCCCGAGATGCGTATCAGGTGGCGCTGGCACTCCAGGGAGCGGGGTTGCTGGAGGCGATGGTCACTGATCTGTTCTGGCCGGCAGATCGCGCATGGGCGCGATGGATCGCAGAGAGGCTGCCTGCGAGGGCGCTCCATCTGCTCCAACAGCGGAGCGAACCCCAACTGCCCTCAGCTGCCGTGCACCTGTGCGCCATCACGGGGGGGGCAACGCTTCTCCTAGAGAAGCTGCGCCGGGTTCCGCTCTCACTGCGCCGGGCAACCATGCGGTTTGCCGATGGTGTCCTTGGCAGGACGGCGGGCCATCTGGCGAACGCAAGATCAGCAGGTCTCCTGAGTTACAGCTACTACGCGTTTGACGCCTTCCAGTGCTACTCCGGAAGAGGCTTGCTGTTCCAGCTGCATCCGCATCCGGCCAGTATGCGGCGCATCCTGTCCGCCGAGCTCGCCGCCCACCCTGACTGCGCGGCGTCGCTAAAGCAGGAGTGGGAGCTGGCCCTGCCGGAGGAAGATTTCCAACATCTCGTGCGAGAGACCACAATGGCCCGGTCATTCCTGGTTGCATCCTCCTTTACGCGATCTACCCTCATCGAGCACGGAACGCCATCCGAGTCGATCCACGTTATTCCGTACGGCGTGGATTGCACTCGATTTGTGCCTGATCCTTCTCGCCGTGCACCCACGAGTGGAAAGCTTCGCCTGCTCTTTGTCGGCCGGATCAATCAGCGGAAGGGCATTAAGTATCTGCTCGATGCCCTGCATCTGGTGGAGAGCGACCAGGTGGAACTTACCGTGTGCGGTCGGGTCGTGGACGATCTGGAACTTTTCCGCACCTATCAAGACCGCATCCTCATTCGCCCAAACGTCAGCGCCGAAGAGCTGGTCAAGGCATACCAGGCTGCGGATCTGTTCGTCTTTCCTTCTGTCGCTGAAGGCTTCGGTCAGGTGCTTCTGGAGTCGCTGGCGTGCGGTCTGCCTATTCTCTCAACCACCCATACTGCCGCCCCGGACCTGATTGAGAACGGCCGTCAAGGGTTTGTGGTGGAACCGCGGAGCCCGGAGCAGTTGGCCGACCGCATCCAGTGGGCGCTTGCGCATCGCGCAGAGCTGTTCGCCATGCGCTCTGAAGCGAGACGCCTCGCCGAAGAGTTCACCTGGCGACGCTTTCGCGAGGGTGTCGTGCAGGCAATACAGCAGAGCTTTTTGGATGGCGACGCGGTCGCTCCGAAGTCGGCTGCACATCCCGAAAGGCGGCAGCGTGGTCTTTGAGCTTCTGCTTGCGGCAGCCGTGCTGATTGCTCTTGGTGGCGCTGTGATTGCGCTCGACGGCAGTCACGATGTGTTTCACCCGCTGTTGTTCATCGGCCCGATGCTGGCCTTTCTCTACGGCTGGATGCCATGGAAGCTGTTCAGCGCCGGCGGCCTGGCGCAGTACCTTGACGGCGATCAACTTGTCCACGTGCAACGGCTATTCGATTTAGGAGTATTGGCCTTTGTCGCGGCATGCCTGACGGCAGGAGTACGGGTCAAGCAACGGCGGCAAGAGCAAGTTCGCGACCGATCTCCAGAGATAGCACGGCGTCTGTTGATTGGAGGAGCGATCGCCGGCTCCTTCGGTCTGCTGTGTTGGTGTATCACCATCGTGAACGTTGGCGGCTTTGTCAATGCGTACAGCGCGTCCTACTCTGGCGGATGGGATGACAGTGGGTATGTGCGCGATGGCAGCCTGCTGCTGCTCACCGGAGTCCTTCTTGCAGTCTCCGCCCTTTCCATGGGAGCGTCGCGTCTTTGGAGCCTCCTTGTCATCGGGCTGTACGGGTCCCCCTGGTTGTCACAGGCACTTCTAATGGCCCGGCGCGGTCCAACCTTTGCCTTTGTGGTTGTTGTTCTTATGGGCTGGTACTTCAATCGAAGTAAGCGGCCGCCCATTCTTGCCGTCGCTCTTCTGGGCGGCTGTCTGGGCTGGCTGGTGCTGTTTCTTGTCACAAATCGCAGCAATATCTACCTGGGGTCGAGCTTTGATGTGACAACCGACGTCAGCAACATCGTTGAGACCCCGGATACCGGAAACGAATACATCTACGGATCAGGCACTGTTCTTTCAGCGGAGCGGCGCGATCACTACTTCTGGATGCGGCGTTACCTGGCGCAGGTGATGGTTCGCCCGATTCCTTCGGCGATCTGGCCAACCAAGTACGAAGATTTTGGTGTTCCGGAGCTGCTGCATAACGCTGGCACCGGTGAAGGGTTTGGGGATGCTCTAGGATGGGTCGGCGCCTCCGGCTCGGCACCCGGCATTGTGGCGGACTTGTGGGTGGAGCTTTGGTGGCTGGCGGTGCCGGCGATGGCAGTGCTGGGTTACGCCTACGGATGGGTCTGGCGGCGTGCCGTAGTACGCGGCGGACCTTGGACGAGCCAGTATGTCATCTTGTCTGCGCTGTCCATCTACCTGGTGATGCAGACGATGGAGGCCGTCATCTTTCGCACGATCCTACTTTCCCTACCCTGCTGGCTGTCCTGGCGGTGGGCCCTTAGGGCGAAGGGGACTGAACGTCGGTCGATCGGTTTTCGGCAAGGGCCAAATCTCGCGGTTGCGCGGAGGAGTATTGACTTTGGCTGATCCACAGCTTCATCTGGCATCGCCCTCAAAGCTATCGCTCCGTTTGGTTGTCGTGTGGATCGACTGGTACGCGTACCATGTCGCCCGCTTTGAGGGACTTCTTTCAAATCCCGACCTGCGCGGCCGAGTGGCTGGCATTGAATTAGTTGGTGGAATAGGTGTGCATGCCGGGTTGAAGTTTCGCGAGACACTGCCGGCAGATCTCCCAATCCAGACCCTCTGTCCGGAGGCCAGCTGGCAGCAGGCTGGTAAAGCAAATCTTTCATGGAGAGTATGGCAGCAGCTGAGTCGATTTGACCCTGCAGCGGTTCTGGTACCCGGCTACTACACCCTTCCTGCAATCGCAGCCGCTCTGTGGGCGAAGACACACGATCGTACCAGCATCCTAATGACAGAAAGTACCGCCTTTGATCATGCTCGGATTCCCTGGAAGGAGGCCTTGAAGTCGCTTCTCTTGCGCAGCTTATTTGATGGAGCGGTTGCCGGTGGCAAAGCGCATCTTCGTTACCTCGAGGAACTTCACTTCCCCATGGATCGTGTGGCACGTGCCTACGATGTCGTCGACAACACGGCTATCGCCGCGTCTGTCTTGGATCTTCGGCGACAACCACGAGAGAGCATGGGAGTTCCGTCCACCCCCTACTTCCTATATGTCGGTCGATTGGCGCCCGAGAAAAACATTGAGAACTTACTAGCAGCATGGTTTGATTACCGTCAGGCTGGCGGTACGTGGCCGCTTGTGCTGGTTGGGGATGGTCCCTCCGCGCCCGCGTTGTTAGGCCAAGCTGCAGCGTCACCTTTCCGCGCGGATGTCCTCTTCGCAGGCCTTCATACATCACGCGAACTGCCGCGCTTCTATGCGTTTGCGGGATGCTTCGTCCTTCCAAGTCTGCGTGAGCCATGGGGCTTGGTCGTAAATGAGGCGATGGCTGCAGCTCTTCCGGTGCTTGTCTCGTCGCGTTGCGGCTGCGCCGAGGACTTGGTCAAAGAGGGTAGCAACGGCTTCATCTTTGATCCCTCCTCGATCTCTGAGCTGACCGATCGCCTCCAGGAGATGGCGCGCATGTCATCGGACGAGCTGAAAGGGATGGGACGCACATCTGAGCGGATTATCAGCGCGTACTCTCCACAGCGCTTTGGTCAGGAAATTGCAAGTCTATTGCTCAAGCAAGAGGGTGACGTTCTAGATCCGGCGTCGTCTTGAGCCCGGACGTCAGCTTTGGTCGCTTTTGATCGCCCTTTGTGAGTGCCGGGAACGCCTCTCGCGACAATCCATTGTCATATAGCCCCACCGGAGATGATCCCTTTGTCTACTTTCGCCACGATGCAGGCTGATGATCCCGTGGGACAGCTCTCTTCCCCGACTGCTAGCCGCTGGTTGAGTGTGGTCACGCACCTTGATCCGCGTTATGGAGGGCTAAGCTCGGTGGTGCCGCAATTAAGCAGCATCATCCAGGAAAAGCATCATGTGTCGATGTCCATGGCAGCCTTCTGCGCTCCAGGGGAGCTGTATTCGCCGGCGAACTTTGCGGAGATCCTGCTTACTGAGTGGCCAGCGGGCCGCGGCATATGGTTACGGAACAGAGGGTTAAACCAGCGCTTTCAACACTTGCTTGACTCCACAGACGGGGTGCATGTGCACGGTCTCTGGGAGCAAAGCACCCTTATGGCTTGCCGGGGTGCTCAAAGCCGTCAGGTCCCGTATATTGTCTCGGCGCACGGCATGCTGGATCCCTGGGCTCTTAGGAACAAACGTCTCAAGAAGGTCCTTTACTCGGCGCTGATTGAACGGGCAAACCTGGCAAAAGCAAGTTGCTTGCACGCGCTGACCAGTGCGGAGGCAGATGATTATCGGCGCTTCGGCTGCACCTCACCAATCGCAGTGATTCCGAATGGCGTGCGAGTTCCTGAGCAAGTCTCTTCCAGGAAATTTCTGTCGCAACATCCTGCCTTACAGGGGAAAAGAATTGTCCTTTTTCTAGGAAGAATTCACTTCAAGAAAGGACTAGATCTTCTAATACGAGCTTGGCGGGAGATTATAGTTCGCTGGCCGGACGCTCATCTTGTTCTGGCTGGCCCTGACTTTGAAGGAACCCGAGCTCAAATCAGCAAGCTTGTTGAGGAACATGGTCTCGACAATCACGTTCTCTTCACGGGAATGTTGCGCGATGATCTCAAGTGGAGTGCGTTGGCCGCGGCTGAATGCTTCGTGCTTCCCTCCTACTCTGAGGGTCTCAGCATCTCCGTTCTGGAAGCCATGGGAGTCGGCTTGCCGGTGATTGTTTCAGACCATTGCAACTTGCCTGAGATATCAGACCTTGATGCCGGGTGGGTAATCCCCGCCACTGTCACTTCGCTCCAGAACGCTCTCAGAGCGGTGTTCGCAAACTCTCCACAGGACAACGCGGCGATAGGCCAGCGCGGCCGAGACTTTGTAAGTCGGCGATACAACTGGTCGAAGGTCGCCAGCCAGATTGTGGAGGTCTACCGCTGGGTTCAGGGAGGGCCGATGCCAACCGCCGTCGACTTGCGTATCGGGGAGCGTCCATGACCCGGGTTGACCTTCGCAGCTATGATAACTCGTGGTATTCACCAGGCCGCACCCTTGCATGGCGGTCTCTTTGGATGTTCCTTGGACTGCCGCTTCTCCGATCCACATGGCTCGCCTCCTCGACGGTGCGTGTAGGTCTGCTCCGTCTCTTCGGCGCAAGGATAGGTCAACGCGTTGTCATTCGACAGCATGTGACGGTGAAGTACCCGTGGCATCTGACTGTTGGCAATGACTGCTGGATTGGAGAGCAGGTCTGGATCGACAACTTGACCTTGGTGCGACTCGGAGACAGCGTCTGTTTGTCCCAGGGTGCTTACCTCTGCACCGGCAACCACGACTGGACTGACCCTGCCTTTGGATTGAGGGTGGCGGCAATTGAACTTGAAACGGGAGCATGGGCGGGTGCTCGATCCCTTCTCCTGCCCGGAGTACAACTAGGCGAGGGAGCGGTCGTCGGCGCAGGAAGTGTTGTCTCTGGACGTGTTCCGGCATACCAAGTCTTCAGCGGTAATCCTGCGATCTTCCTCAAGGAACGCCGCATTCGAGATAGCGCAGCGTCCATAACGAACCGAAAGACGGTGGCCAGATGAGAGTTCTTCTGCTCAATCAGTTCTTTTGGCCTGACGCTTCTGCCACAAGTCAATTACTTACGGACCTCGCCCGATCTCTTGTTGACCAAGGGCACGACGTAACCGTGATCTGCTCTGAGAAGGGCGGCTATGCGGTTGCGGCGAATGATCTCGATGCTCCGCCCGTCTCAGTCCACCGAGTCAGAGCTTTGCCGTTTGTTCGGGGCATAGTTGGTCGCCTTCTTTCGTATCTCAGCTTCTTCGTGTCTGCCGCAGGGCGTGGTCTGCTGCTTCACAAACAAGATCTCGTTGTAACGCTTACAACGCCCCCTCTACTCTCTTTGTTAGGCACTCTGATCAAGTTCGTCAGAGGATCCAAGCACTTCATCTGGGAGATGGACGTCTACCCTGATGTTGCAGTGGATCTGGGATACTTCAAGGAGGGTGGTTTGTCGCAACGTGCTGCGGGGTTTCTAGCAGATGCGTCTCGAAGGTACGCAGATGGCATCATCGCTCTTGGGCAGTGCATGAAAGAGCGTCTACAAACGCACGGCCTTCCATCAGAAAAGATCTTCGTTGCCGATAACTGGGCCGATGGAGAGGCGATCCAACCCATGCCTCGCCTTGGCCCACCAGAAAAGCTGGTCCTGCTGTATTCCGGTAACCTCGGCCTCGCGCATGATCTCACAACAATCACCGCCAGCATCTTTTCATTGCGAGCAGACGATCGCTTCCGATTCCTCTTTGTTGGGAGCGGCGGGAGACGTGCTGAACTCTCGGCCTTCGTTGAGCAGCAAGGGATAGGCTCCGTAGAGTTACGGCCCTACGTGCAACGTGACAGTCTTAGTGAAAGTCTAGCGCTTGGCGACGTTGGCCTGGTAACCCAGCGAGAGGCGTGCTGTGGATCGGTTGTCCCAAGCAAAGTCTATGGTTTGCTGGCCGCCGGACGTCCCATCCTTTTCGTCGGACCAGTGAACGCTACGCCGGCCCGCATTATCGCTCGATTCAATTGTGGGTGGCATGTTGAGGTGGGAGATGACGCTCGCCTAACGGATCTCCTGCGACACCTCGCCGATCATCCGGAGGAGGTCAAACGGGCAGGCGTGTTTGCGAGACGCGCTCTGATGGAGCATTTTGATCTTCGCCACGGTGTTGCACGCCTTCTGACCATCCTCGACGCACATCGCTCACTGCCGGAAAACAGAAGATTTTCACCACTAGCTCGGCACTCCCCCGATCTGCTTCCTTGATGTAGTCCACCTCTCGAAAGGAGAACCGAAGATGCACGCTCTGATTGCTTTTCTGGTACTTTCATTCGTTCTCTGCCTAGTTCTGACGCCTCTTTGCCGTGATCTCTTTCTGCGACTTGATATCGTGGACCATCCGGATGATCAGCGGAAGTTTCATCTAAAGCCAATTCCTAGAATTGGTGGCATCCCTATCGTCCTTTCCTACGCCGCAGCCATGGGATTGATGCTGTTCTTTGCACCGGCTGGCGCTCGAGTATCGGTACGCCACAGCACCTTGATCCTCGAGCTTCTGCCGGCCGCGGCGATTATTTTCGTGACGGGCCTTCTTGATGACCTGCTGACTCTCCGGCCCTGGCAGAAGCTAGGAGGGCAGTTTGTGGCGGCAGGGATTGCGGTCACGCTTGGTGCGCGCATTTCACCCTCGATCGAACATGCAAACTCCTTTTGGATTACTGTTCCTCTTAGTTTGCTGTGGCTGATCGGCTGCACGAACGCAGTCAACCTGATCGATGGACTTGATGGGCTAGCAACGGGTGTGGGACTTTTCGCAACACTGACGACCCTGATTGTCGCGATTATCCAGGGCAATTTAGGCCTCGCGATGGCCACGGCTCCTCTTGCGGGCTGCCTTCTTGCCTTTCTGCGCTATAACTTCAGTCCCGCTTCGATCTTTTTGGGTGACAGTGGCAGTCTTACCATCGGTTTCATGCTCGGCTGCTTCAGCCTGATCTGGAGTCAGCATACGGGTACTCTGCTGGGCATGGCCGCACCACTCATGGCGTTAGCCTTACCTCTCATCGACGTTGGTCTTTCCATTGGTCGTCGCTTGGTCCGCAATAAGCCTATCTTCCAGGGTGACCGCGGGCACATTCATCACATGGTGCTCGCTCGCGGCTTCAAACCGCGAGGAGCCGCTCTCATTCTGTATGGGGTCTCAGCGCTAGGCGCTTTCCTTGCTCTGCTTCAGAGCTTTACAACCTACCAGTTTCGGGGTCTGATTCTGCTCGTCTTCTGTGTTCTGGCTTGGACGGGGATCAACTATCTCGGCTACGTAGAATTAAGTGCTGCCCGGAAGACTCTCACCCATCGCATGGTACTGCGGGTTCTTAAGGAGGAGATCTACATGCAGGAACTTACTCGCGCGCTTGCGGCTACCTACTCAATAGAAGATTGCTGGCAGGTCATTCGTGGCGTGTGCCACGACCTTAGCTTTGCTTCCGTTCAGATGCTGCTACAGGATGAATCGTACGAGGCAAT
>CAXSEC010000074.1:0-5998 GCA_964236325.1 uncultured Acidobacteriaceae bacterium
CTTCATCCACGCGCCCGCCTCCTCCGGCGTCGTAAAAAACATCGCCTCCGCCCCCCCACCCGCCCCCCCATCCACCATCCGCTGCGCCAACCCGCGGACCCCGATCACCACATCCATCCCCAGCTCCGCCATCCGCACCCCACAGCTCTCGTGCAGCGTCGGTCCGTCCGGCCCCAGCTCCAGCATCTCGCCCGCCACCACAATCCGCCGCTCCGCCTTCATGGTCAGCAGCGCATCCACCATCGCGTCGAGCGCCCTCGGGTTGGAGTTATAGCAGTCGTTCACCAGCTGCGCCCCGCGCCACTCCAGCACCTGTCCGCGCCGCTCGCTCGGGCGCATCTCGCCCAGGGCCCGCGCACACTCCGTTAGCGAAAGCCCACTCTCCACCCCAACCGCAATCGCCGCCAGAGCATTCGCCACATTCTGCCGCCCCAGCAGATGCAGCCGAATCTCAGCTCGCTCGCCACGCGCCGCAATCACCACCGCAAATCGCAGCCCGTCCGCACCAAGCTCCGCAACCTCCTCAGCCCGCACCACCGCGTCCGCACTCTCGCCATACAGCACCGGCCGTACCGCAAGCCCGCCGCCAAACTCCCGCACCCGTCCATCGTCCGCGTTCAACACCGCAACGCCACCCGCAGGCAGAGCCTCCACCAACTCCCGCTTCGCCGCCGAAATCCCCGCAATCCCCTCCGGAAAGTGCTCCAGATGCACCGCCGCCACATTCGTCACCACCGCCCAGTCCGGCCGCGCAATCTCCGCCAACGCTCGCAGCTCGCCAGCATGATTCATCCCCATCTCGAGCACCGCCACCTCGTGCTCCGGCTCCAGCTTCAGCAACTGCAGCGGCATCCCAAACTGATTATTAAGATTGCCCTCACTCTTCAACACCACAAGCTCCACCGCGAGCACCGCCGCCACCATCTCCTTCGTCGTCGTCTTCCCGGCAGACCCCGTAACTCCGATCACCCGTCGTCCGCCGCCCAGCTCCCCCCACCGCTCCCGCACCTTCTTCGCCAGCGTCTGCATCGCGCGCAGCACGCAATCCTCACTCTCCGGCACCCGCAGCAGCCGGCACGCTTCCAGCTCATCCGGAGCCAGCCAATGCTGACTCACCACCGCGCCCACCGCTCCATTCGCAAGCGCCGCTTCCACATAGTCATGCCCGTCCACACGCTCGCCAGTCACCGCAAAGAACAGCTCTCCCGCCCCAATCGTTCGCGAGTCGATCGAGTAGCCAACCGCCTCCAGCCGCGTCGTAAAGTCGCCCTCGGCATGAATCCAATCCGCAATTTGCCCTAACGTCAGCTTCATTCGGCACCCATCTCCCGCAACACATCGCGGGCCACCAGCACATCATCAAATGGCTCTGCGCCATCTGCAAAGATCTGCACCTTCTCGTGCCCCTTGCCCGCAATCAGCACCAGATCGTTGGTCCGCGCCGCGCGGATCGCAATCGCAATCGCGCCTGCCCGATCCTCCTCCACAATCACATCCGCACGTGTCTCCCGAACCCCTGTCATTACCTCTTCAATAATCGCGCCCGGCTCTTCCGTCCGCGGATTATCACTCGTCACCACCACCAGATCGCTTCCATTACCCGCGGCCCGACCCATCTTAGGCCGCTTCGCCCGGTCCCGATCTCCACCACAACCAAACACCGTGATCACGCGGCCGCCACGCTCCCGCACCAGCTCCCGCGCTAGCACCGTCAGGTTCCGCAAAGCATCATCAGTATGCGCATAGTCCACCACGACCACCGGATCTGTAACCTCCGCGGGAACAATCTCAAATCGTCCCGGCACCTGCGTCAACCTCTCCGCCGCCGCCGCAATCTCCTCCAGCCGCAAACCCCGCGCCAGTGCCGCGCACGAAGCCGCTACCAGGTTGTACACGTTGACCAAACCGGTCAGCGGCGATCGCATCGGCGCCATCCCGTAGCTCGTCTTCAACTCGAACGTCGTCACGCCCGCCGCAAGCCTCACCCGCTCCGCCCGAAACTCCGGCCCAAACCCGCCCTTCACGCCCATCCCGTACCGCCACACCTCACAGCCCGCCACGCTCGCCGCTGCCGCCACACGCTCACCATACGCATCATCCACGTTCACCACGGCCACTCGCGGTGCGCGCGTCCCAACCCCCTCAAACAACCGCGCCTTCGCCGCGAAGTACGCCTCCATCGTCCTGTGATAGTCCAGGTGATCCTGCGTGAGATTCGTCCAGATCGCCACATCCACCGGCATCCCCCACGTCCGCTCCTGTCCGAGCGCATGGCTGCTCGCCTCGATCACCGCCTCCGTGCACCCCAGCGCGACTCCATCCGCAAACGTCCGCAGCAGATCCCGCGACTCCGGCGTCGTATGCGGACTCTCCCTTACCTCACCCGCCACATGCGTCTCGATCGTCCCCACCAGCACACTCTTTCGCCCCGCATGTCGCAGCATCTGTTCGAGCAACCACGCCGTCGTGGTCTTCCCGTTCGTGCCCGTCACCGCGCTCAGCTTCAGTACCCGCTCCGGATGCCCAAACACCGCCGCGCTCGCCTCACTCAACCCGCGCCGCCCATGTTCCACATGCGCCAGCCCCACCTCGACACCCGCTGCCTTCAACCGGTCAAACGTCTCGCGCGAGTCCATCACGATCGCACTCGCACCCGCCTGCAGCGCCCGTTCCACATAGCGATTTCCGTCCGCGTTCTCGCCCCGCATCGCAATAAAAAGATCGCCGTCACCTACCCGCCGCGAGTCAAACTGCACCCCGCCAACCTCGGCCTCCACCTCGCCGCCGACGCCAGTCGTCGTCATCTCACGCAGCACATCCGTCCATCGCATCCCGCAATTCTAACCGTGGCATCGTCACCCACTCGATCCCGCACAGCCTTCGCAAGGCATCACCTGCAACCGCCTTATCGCAGGAAGCGCACCACGACCTCAGTCCCGCTCGGAACCATCGTTCCCGCCACCGGCACCTGCTCCCGCGCCAACCCGCTACCGACCGGCCGCAGCCGCAAGCCGCTCCCACCCGCCCGCTCCACCGCCGATCGCAGATCCACACCCTCAAAGCTCGGCACCGCAATCTGCTTCGACGCATCCACCACCACGCCGCCGTCCTTCACCTCCGGCCCCATTCTCGGTGCCGGCGCCAGCGTCGCCCGAACACCCTCCGCCGCGTCCGGCATCACACTCGTCGTCCCGCCGTTCGCGCGAAACGCCTCCAGCACACGCTCCGGCAGCACCTTCATCAGGCCATCCAAATGCCGCGACGCCGCCACCTGCGTCACCGGCCTATCCTCCACACCGTCCTTCACCGCCAGCAACCCCGGCGATCGCAGCGGATCATCCGCCGGCAACGTATTCACATCGTCAAACATCGCCTGCAGATCAGGCCCGGCCTCGGAAGGCCCATCCTCCGGCGTATCCTTCGTCTCGTCCTGCATCTCCTTCGCCGTCTTCAAAGGTTGGTCGTGCGGCACCCCCAGGTACTCCAAAACCTCCTGCGCCACCTGCGCAAATACCGGCGCACTGGCATACCCGCCATACCGCTGCACATCGGTTCCCTGCGGCGTATCCATAATCACCGCCACCGCAATCGCCGGGTTGCTCACCGGCGCAAAGCCCGCAAAGCTCGCCACCAGCTTGGTGTGCGAGTACGTGTGCGTCACCGGATCCACCTTCTGCGCCGTGCCTGTCTTGCCCCCCGCACTATAGCCGTTCAGCGCCGCCTTGCTGCCCGTGCCCGTCACCACAATGCCCTGCATCATGCTGCGCATCTTCGCCGACGTCATCTCTGAAATCACCCGGTGCGCCCCATCCGGCAGCGTCGTCGGCAGCTGGTTTACCGGCCGGAACGGTATCGGCTTCAGCCGAGGATCGCCCTTCATCGCATCCGCGCTCTCGAGCAGCACATGCGGCGGCATATACACGCCCCCATTCGCAATCGTGCTAACCATGGTTACAAGTTGCACCGGCGTTACGCCCACCTCTTGTCCAATCGCAATCGACAGAATGCTCGTCGCTCCCCACTTCTTCGGCGCGCGCAGCAGCCCCCGCGTCTCGCTCGGCAGCTCGATCCCCGACCGATCGCCAAAGCCAAATCCCTTCAGATAGCCATAGAACTTGCCCGCCCCCAGCTTCAACGCCATCTTCGCCGCGCCCACATCGCTCGAGTGCTCGAGCGCATATTGCACCGTCACCACACCAAAATGATCCGACCGGTCGTCATGCAGCGTGCGGCCAAACATCGTCATGGCCCCGTTCTGGCAATCCACCATGTCCGTCGGCTGCACCCCCGCGCCATCAAGCGCCGCCGCATACGTCGCCAGCTTGAACGTCGATCCCGGCTCATACACATCGCTCACCGCCAGGTTCTGCAGCACACTCGCATCCATATGCCGCTGATCGTTCGGGTTGAAGCGCGGTGCAATCGCGAGCGCCAGAATATGTCCGGTGTGCGGGTCCTGCACCACCACCGTCCCATGCGCCGCCTTCGTCTTCTCCATCTGCGCATCGAGCGCCCGCTCCGCCATGTACTGGATATTCGCGTCGATCGTCAGCACCAGATTCTCGCCCGGCTGCGGCTGCTGCTCCTCCGAATCCAGCACGTGCCGCTTCGCATCAAGCGCGGTCAGCATGTGCCCTGGCTCCCCATGCAGCTCGCTATCAAACTCACTCTCCAGCCCGCCCAGCCCCGTGTCATCCGTGCCCACATACCCCAGCACCTGCGCGCTCAGGTCGCCGTTCGGATAAAACCGCTTGAACTCCTTCTGCAGATACACACCCTTCAAGTTCAGCTCGCGAACGCGCGTGGCTGTGTCCGGATCAAGCTTGCGCGCGACCCACGCAAAGTTCTTCGACGCATTGAAGCGCGCCAGCATCTGCGGCTCACTCGTAAACCTGTCCCAGCTCTGCTTGTGCACCAGCTTGGCCAGCATCTCCGCCGCCTCCGGCCGGTTCTCCCCCAGCTCACTTGGCACCGCATACACGCTGTCCACCAGCACCGTCATTGCCAGTTCGCGCAGGTTGCGGTCATACAACACGCCCCGCCGCGGTGCCACCTCAAACGTCCGCTGCTGCTGCATCGCCGCCGTGTGCACGTAATATCCATGCCGCACCACCTGCAGCCACGTCAGCCGCAGCGCAATCACAGCCGTCCAGAAGCAGAAAAATAGCGCCACGTACGTAAAGCGGATCCTCCGTATCGGAGCCGTCATCACCTGCCGTGGCGTCGTCTGCTGCATCTATAACTCTTTCCGCTACGTATTAGATTTGTTCCCCGTCCACCACACAACTGCCCTACTGCAGCACCATCGGTCCCGCTTGCGCCATCACCGGCGCATTCGGATCGCTTCCGCCCATCCCGTCCGGCCGAACCACCTGCCCCGGCTGCGGCACATTCAACCCCAGCTGCTTGGCCAGAACATCAATCCGCTGCGGATCGGTCAACTGCGCCTCCGCCAGCCGAAGCTGCCGGTTCTCCTCACGCATCTGCTCCACCGTCGTCTTCTGCGCCTCCACCTTGTAGCCCACCTCGATCGCCGAAAAGTGCTGCCACACATACACCATCACCAGGCAGAACAGCATGCTCATCGCCAGCGAAAACTGCCGCATCTCCTTGCGCCGCTCCGGATCATCCGCCTTCACAATCCGGCTGTTATCCAGGTGCTTGGCAAAGAACACCTCCGGCGTCGGCCCGCGGCGCGCCTTCCGCTGCGCGTCAAACAGGATCACGTTGTGCTCCGTCAACGACCGCCGCGGATCCCGCCGCGTCCCGCGCGCCGTCGCCGCTCTCATCATCTCGATCTCTCGCCCTGCCATCGCCGCCGTTGCCATCGCCTTACCCTCGTCCAAGTCATGCCGGCTCGCGTCCGGGTCCTGCCAATCTTCGCCACATCCTCAAGTCAACCGGGCTGAGGTTGCTATAGGAGGATGGGATGGGTAGTACCAAGTTGTCTTTCGCCTGAAAGCACGGTAGGACAACCCCAGCCCGATCTTTTGTCATC
>CAXSEC010000074.1:6098-15368 GCA_964236325.1 uncultured Acidobacteriaceae bacterium
CTTCTCTCGACCAGCCTCCCGAAAGGAGTCCTTCACCAGCCGATCCTCCAGCGAGTGAAAGCTGATCAGCACCACTCGCCCGCCAGGCTTCATCAGAGATCCCGCGCTCTTCAGCAGCGATTGAATCTCCCCCAGCTCGTCATTCACGCGAATCCGGATCGCCTGAAAGGTCCTCGTCGCCGGATGAATCTTGTCGCCTTTCATTGATGGGGCGCTGGCCGAGATCACTTGGGCTAACTGCGCCGTCGTTGATATCGGTCGCGCCCGCACAATGGCTCTGGCGATTCTCCGCGACCTCCTTTCCTCTCCGAATTCGTAAATGAGATTGGCAAGCTCTTCCTCGCCCGCCTCATTTACCACCTGTTCGGCCGTCTCGCCGCTCCGCGTGTCCATCCGCATGTCAAGCGGCCCCTCGGCCCGAAAACTAAATCCCCTGTGCGCCCCGTCCAGCTGCAGGCTGCTCACGCCAAAGTCCGCCAGCAAACCATCCAGGCTCTTCGGCTGCAACGTCCCCAGGCCTTCCGAGAACGCCATCTCCACAAACTCCACCGTCGGCATCGCCTCGCCAAGCTCCTCAGCCAGCACGTCCAGCCTCGCCCGTCCCAGCGCCATCGCCTCCGGGTCGCGATCAAAGCAGATCAGCCTGCCCTGCCCGCCCAGCCGACGCGCAATCGCCTCGGAGTGCCCGCCCAGCCCCAGCGTCGCGTCAACTACCACGCCGCCCGGCCGCACATTCAGGTATTCCAGTACTGCTTCTAAAAGAACCGGCACATGTCGCGGCTGCTGCATCTCGTCCCCGCTTCCTGTGCGCCCCACTGAGGGGTCACGTCAACCAAAGCCTTGCTAAATCCCCAACTCCGAAAGTCCCGCCATATCCTCCGCCGTAAGCTTCTGCTCCAATGCCTCTACCGTCGGGCGGCTCAACACTTCCAGAAACTTCTGCGACCCGTACACCAGAACCTCCGCCGTCAACCCCGCCTTGTCCCGCAGAATCTGTGGCAGCAACAGCCGGCCCTGGTTGTCCATCTCCGCCATCTGTCCGTAGTAGTTCGTTACGTCCAGAAACTTGCGCTTCCGTGGGTCCGCGCTTGGGACCTTGGCCAAAACAGCCTCGATCTCCTCCCACGCCTTGATCGGCCACAACTCAGCCCGCTCTCCGTCCTTACTCGTGATGTAGAACACCTGCTTCGCCTCAGGTCCACCCTCCAACTGGCCGCGAAAGTCCGCCGGCAGCTTCAGCCGGCCCTTCTCGTCCACGCGCGTCGGATGGTTTCCGCGAAACATGCCGTTCTTCCTCGTAAAGCGCTCTCAGGAGTAAACTCAGCTCGAAAGTGACTAGGGTTACTCCCTTTCACTCCACTCTGGACCACTTCGATCCACATCCTCGCCTGCCACCATCCGCGAAGCAAGAGGAAAATCCTTCCGTACGGTGGAAAATCTGCGGAGAAACCTGGAATTCTGCGGAGAAAATAGACGAATGTCGCTATAACGCGTACAACCCTTCAAGAACCACAAGATGTAGTGGTTACCCATCAGGTTCACTAAGACATTCGCCACATCTTCGCCCTCGACAGCGCCCAGGCCGTCTGTTAGCGAATCAAAAGCGAAAGTGGCACGTCTCAATCGACGCCCGCAGTCTCCCCTAAACCACCAGCATCCACCAGCGATCCCGCGCTTATAGCTTGTGCGTAGACCCCGAGGAGCCCACCGGCGTCGCCATCCCCGTCGCGACACCAGGACTCGTCCCCCGCTTCCGCTTCAGCAGCCACACCAGGTACCACAGCACCAGCAAATTACTCACCAGCAATCCCAGCCGCACCCAGGTCGGCCGCCGCGCCAGCTCATACAGCTCCCACGGCAGGAAGGAGATCGTCAGAATCAACGTGAAATACTCCGCCCACACCTTCCTCCGCAACAGGCCGATCCCCTCCGTCAGCGCCAGCGCCGAGTACGCAAACGTCGCAAACCCGATCTCCCGCAGTCGCTCCGCATCAATCAGGTCAACCTTGTCCATCACCAGGCCCACCACCCGGCTCTCCGGATCAAAGCGCAGCGCCGTCGCCAGTCGCATCACCTCGTCGCTCAGATCCTTGTGCAGCAGATGGATCGCGCCAATCCCGATGCAAAAGAAAAACAGCGACTTCGCCAGCTTGAAGATGCCAATCAGCAGCAGCCCCTTGTCCTGGGCGATCTCAGGAGCGCTCACCGACCCGAGCTCCCCAGCCTGCGCGTGGCCCCGCGTCTCCATCTCCTGCGCCGTCAATCGTTGTGTCGCGTCACTCATCCGAGTCTCCAGTTGACGGCGACCCTCCGCAAATGTCAACGCGGCCGCCGGACCAGCAGCATGTCCCGCAAATAAATCCAAACGCGCCCACTTGGTTCCAATCCAGAGATCGGGCGAAGTCGTAGATGCTATTGAACGCATGGAAGCAAAGTCAGACCTGAACTTCTGCGAACCCAGACCCTCCCCGCACCACCCCTCGAAAGGAACACACGATCATGAAGAAGATCCTCCTCGCCTCACTTGCCGCCTCTGCTCTCGCAATCTCCACCCTTAGCCTCTCCGCCCAGATGAAGGACCCCGACGTCGGCGGCGCCCCCATGTACCCCAACAAGACGGTGGTACAAAACGCCTCGGCCGCGCCCAACCTCTCGACCCTCGTCGCTGCCGTCAAGGCCGCCGGCCTCGTTGACACCCTCTCCGGCCCCGGTCCCTTCACCGTCTTCGCTCCCGACAACGACGCCTTCAACAAGCTCCCCGCCGGCACCGTCGACACCCTGGTCAAGCCCGAGAACAAGGCCCAGCTCACCAAGATCCTCACCTACCACGTCGTCGCTGGCAAGCTGGACTCCAAGAAGATCGCCAAGCTGATCAAAAAGGGTCACGGCACCGCAACCCTCACCACCGTTGAAGGCGGCAAGCTCATGGCCAAGATGGACGCCGACAAGCTGGTCCTCACCGATGAGAAGGGTGGCACCTCCACCGTCACCACCGCCAACGTCTACCAGTCAAACGGCGTCGCCCACGTCATTGACACCGTCCTCATGCCTAACTAAAGTATCGAAGGGCTTGCGTAGAGCATTTCTGTCAAGTCCCAAATCTTCGCTCCAAATTCTGCACCGCAACCTGCATCAAGCAACTGCACCACAACCTCCCTTCCACTTAAAAGGCGCCCAGCTCATCGGGCGCCTTTCTCTCTTCCCTGTACGGATCGTCCTCCTTGCTGCTGTCCTCGGTCGCATACTCGCTGCTGTTGTTTTGGTTGTCATCCATAACCTTGAGCGCAGCCAAACGTTGACGCGCTCACCGCTGAAAGCGAGACAGGACACAGCCAAGTCACTTTCCCCACCAAGAGCTTTGCCTGCCAACCGCATCTCACCCTCTACCACCATGCCCCATACCTTCCACGCCGAGCAGTGGCTCCCCTTTCCTCTTGAGCTCGTCTTCGCCTTCTTCGCCAACCCGGAAAATCTTCCGCGCCTCATGCCCGCCTGGCAGAAGGCCCGCATTGAGGAAGCCTCCTTCGCCCCACCCCCGCCGCGTCCGCCCGATACCCCGCGACTCCCAGGCATCGTCGCCGGCGCCGGAACCCGCATGACCATCTCCTTCCGCCCCTTCCCCTTCTCGCCCATGCGCCTGCCCTGGGACGCCGAAATCTCCGAATTCGCCTGGAACGACCACTTCTGCGACATTCAGCATCGCGGCCCCTTCAAGTCCTGGCGACACTGCCATCGCCTCAGCACCAAATCCCGCACCAACCCCGACGGATCCGTCCAGCCCGGCACCCTCCTGGTCGACCAGCTGGAGTACGCCCTGCCTCTGGGTCCACTCGGCTCCCTCGCCAACACCCTCTTCGTCCGCTACCAGATCCGCAGCATCTTCCGCTACCGCCAGCAGCGCACCGCTGACCTGCTTCCAAAGTTCGCCGCTGCCACTCGTTGAGCCGCCTTCCCTCCCTTCCGTTTCTCGGCTCGCCATCACCACTCACCGGCTCTCCTGCTCTACCGCCCCGCGCTCGCTCTAAAGTGTCATCGGCATATCGCCGTAAATGTTGAGTCCCTCACCTAGAGGCGTCCTCCTTCGGCGTGCTTTGTCGTTCCTCGCGATTCCCCTACACTCACAGCAGCCACACGCCGCGGAGTTCCCCACATGCATCGCCGAGACTTCCTTGCCTCCACTCTCACCCTCTCGGCCGCAGCCGCCACAGGAGCTCCCATGCCCTTCGCCAGCATCCCTTCCACACTCACCGCCCCCGCCCCGCGTGAGTTCTACGAGCTCCGTCGCTACCACCTCAGCAACGGCCCGCAGCCCGTCCTCGCCGAGACCTTCTTCGCCAAAGCTCTCATCCCCGCCCTCAATCGCCTCGGCCTCTCCCCCATCGGCGCCTTCCGCCTGGACGTCGGCCCGGAGACCCCCAGCTTCTATCTCCTCATCCCCGCCGCCTCCGCCGAGACCCTGGTCACCACCGACCTCAGCCTCGCCAAAGACGAGCAGTTCCTCGCCGCCGCCCAGCCCTTCTGGGCCGCGCCCGCCACCGCGCCGCCCTTCGTCCGCATGGAAAGCTCCCTGCTGAGCGCCTTCACCGGCTGGCCAAAGCTCATACCGCCAAAACAGGGCACCACCGGCAAGCGCATCTTCCAGCTCCGCACCTACGAAAGCCCCAGCCCCGCCGCTCACATCCGCAAGATCGAAATGTTCAACAACGGCGAGTTCGACATCTTCGCCAAGTCCGGCTTCGGCCAGGTCTTCTTCGGCGACACCCTGATCGGCCCGCGCCTGCCCAGCCTCACCTATCTACTCGCCTTCACCGATCAGGCCGACCTCGACGCCTGCTGGACCCGCTTCCGTAACGACCCGGCCTGGGCGAAACTCTCCCACGACCCGCGCTACAGCTACGAAGAGATCGTCTCCAACATCACCAACCTCATCCTCACCCCGCTCGCCTGCTCGCAGATCTAAGCCATCATCAGCTCGCTAGAAGCCGCACCTTGGTTGCCCTTCTCAGGCGCAGCCAAGCCCCCGCATTTCCCTCTTACCCACAAACACACTACCGCCCCGCCAGCACCGCCCCCAGCAGCGGCCGCACCCGCGCCAGCGCCGCCTCCGCCGTCAACCCATACTTCTCCCGCAGCGCCTCCACCCGGCCATGCTCGATAAACGCATCTGGCCAGCCCACCCGCACCACCGGCGTCTCCATCCCCGCATCGCTCAGCGCCTCGAGCACCGCACTGCCAAAGCCGCCCGATAACACGTGATCTTCCATGGTTACAAATACCTTGCAGCTCCGCCCAAAGCGCTCCACGCACGCTCCATCCACCGGCTTCGCAAAGCGCGGATTCACCACCGCCGCCCGCACCCCCTCAGCCTGCAGCAGATCCGCCAGCCGCATCGCCTCCGGCAGCATCGCCCCCAGGCCAAGGATGCACACCTCATCCTCCCGTCCTTCGCGAATCACCTCAGCCCTGCCAATCTCGAGCGCCACCGGCCGCGCCTTCACCACCGCCCCCGGCCCAATCCCTCGCGGATACCGGATCGCTACCGGCCCCTCATAGAGCATCGCCGTGTACATCATGTCCGCCAGCTCATCCTCGTCCTTCGGCACCATATGCACCAGGTTCGGCACCCCCCGCAGATAGCTGATATCGAACAGCCCATGGTGCGTCGGCCCATCATCCCCGCTCAGCCCGCCCCGATCCATGCAGAACACCACCGGCAGCTTCTGCAGCGCCACATCATGCACAATCTGGTCAAACGCCCGCTGCAGAAACGTCGAGTAGATGGCAACGAACGGCTTATACCCCTTCGTCGCCATGCCCGCCGCAAACAGCACCGCATGCTCCTCCGCAATCCCCACATCAAAGTACCGCGTCGGGTGCTTCGGCCGGAACAGATCAAGCGCCGTCCCATTCGGCATCGCCGCCGTGATCGCCACCACCTTGTCGTTGCCGTCCGCCAGCTTCACCAGGCTCTCGGCAAACACCTCGGAGTACGTCTTCTGCCCCGCCGCCTTCGTCTCACCCGTCTCCGGGTCATACGGCCCCAACCCGTGGAACTTCTTCTGCCCCGCCATCGCCGGCTCGAACCCCCGCCCCTTCTGCGTAATTGCGTGCAGCACCACCGGCCGGTTCTGCTCCTTCAGAAACTTGAACGTCTCGATCAGCAGCGGCAGATTATGTCCATCCACCGGCCCGAAGTAGCTCAACCCAAACTCCTCGAAGATCATGCCGCGACCCACAATCCCCTTCGCCGCCTCCTCCGCCTTGCGCGCCACATGCCGCGCCGCCTTGCCGCCCACCTTCTCCACCAGGCTCACCGCCGTGTCATGCAGGCTGTTGAACGTCGAGTTCATCGCAATCTTGTGGAAGTACTCCGCAATCGCCCCCACATTCTTGTCGATCGACCACTCGTTATCGTTCAGCACGATAATCATCCGCTTCGTCGTCGCGGCAATGTTATTCAACGCCTCAAAGCTGATCCCGTTCGTAAACGCCGCATCTCCCGCCAGCGCCACCACATGCTCTGTGCCGCCACTCATGTCCCGCGCCGCCGCCATCCCCAACGCCGCACTCAGCGCCGTTCCGGCATGCCCCGCGCCAAAGCTGTCATGCGCGCTTTCTGTCCGCAGCATGAAGCCATTCAGCCCGCCCGCCTGCCGAATCGTATGAAACTGGCTCTCCCGCCCCGTCAGCAGCTTGTGCACATACGCCTGATGGCTCACGTCGAACACAAAATGATCCCGCGGCGTATCAAACACATAGTGCATCGCGATCGTCAGCTCCACCACGCCCAGGTTCGGCCCGATGTGCCCGCCCGTCTTCGCCACACTCCGGATCAGCCGCGCCCGAATCTCCTCCGCCAGCCGTTCCAGCTCCACCATCCCGAGCCGCTTCACATCCGCCGGCGATTTGATCCGATTCAGATACTCTTCCATCTCTCACCTGTCCGGCCAAGCAGAGCCAATCCGCGGTCTCAGCCGTTCATTCTATCAACCAGCACTCTCATCAGACGCGCAATCTGCCACCCACCGGTACGCCCGTCACCTCGAGTCTCCGCTACCATCAACCGCATGCGCCTCGCCCTCTCCGTCGCCACCCTCCTTCTTTCGCTCTCCCTCGTCGCGCAGCAGCCATCAAACACCGCATCCCCCATGCCCAACTCCAGCCACATCGACGCCGACGGCACCGCCCACATCACCCGCATCATCCCCGTCCCCACCACCATCAGCCCCGAGGCCCAGCATCGCCTCGCGCAGGGCCAGTCCGATCAGCCCACCAACGAGACCCTCGCCCAGCGCCGCGCCGGCACCGACACCTGGCAGGCCGGCGCCGGCAAAGCCTCCGCCGCCATCTTCCCCGTCCACATCGCGGAGTCCACCCTCGCCGGCGTCCCCATCCGCGACATCACCCCCACCGACGCCACCCCGCTCCACCCCCGAAGCGTCCTCATCAACCTCCACGGCGGCGGCTTCAACTCCGACTCCGGCTCCCTCACCGAGTCCGTCCCCATCGCCCACCTCACCCACACCCGCGTCGTCGCCGTCCTCTATCGCCTCGCGCCCGAGCACCCCTTCCCTGCCGCCCTCGACGACGCCATCGCCGTCTACCGCGAGCTCCTCAAGACCTACCGGCCCGAGCACATCGCCATCTTCGGCACCTCCGCCGGCGCCATCCTCACCGCCGAAGTCGCCGTCCGCCTCAAGCAACTCCACCTTCCCCAGCCCGCCGCCCTCGGCATCTTCTCCGGCCTCGGCGACTTCTCGCAGTCAGACGACTCCCGCGCCATGTACGCCCTCAACGGCCTCTCCGGCTACCTCGCCCCACCCGCGCCTGGCCGCCCCCAGGACACCGAATACATCGGCGCCACCAACCCCCGAGACCCCGTACTCTCCCCCGTCTTTGCCGACCTCCACGGCCTCCCACCCACCCTCTTCCTCACCAGCACCCGCGACCTGCTGCTCAGCGGCACCACCATCCTCCACCGCGCCTTTCTCCGCCACAACGTCGACGCCCGCCTCATCGTCTTCGAAGCCCTTCCCCACGCCTTCTGGAATGACGTAGCCCTCCCCGAATCCCGCGAAGCCTACACCGACATGGCAACCTTCCTCGCCACCCACATCAACCACTAACCGCCGCCGCGCACTTCCTCGTTGTATTCGACCCTGAGCAAAGAACGAGGGATCCCCGTATTTCGCTCCTAACCCACTGACCTGCGAACCTGTCATCCCGACCGAAGTGGAGGGACCTGCTTCTCCCATAGCCACAACCCCTTGGTTGTCATTCCGAGCGCAGCGAGGAACCCCCGCACTTCGTCTTCACCGACGGAGCGAAGCGACGCGTCGGCTGTCCTCTTCTGCAACCTCGTCCCGCGACTGTGTCTTTTCCCCAATGAATATCAGCCACGCTCAAGAATCCAAGCCTTCCCGTCGAGCCTCTTCCCTTCGCTCAGCGATCATTTCATCCTCGATTGCCCTGCCGGGTACAAGGTACCGTTGCGCACTCTCCTGAGCATTGCGAAGCCGTGCCCGTCTCGCCTCAGGACTCTTGGAGGTTTTGTAGTCCGCAAGACTCATGAAGCGCGGCTCCTCTGGTCGCCCAGCCTTCCAGATCCACGCCTTCCGCCGACCTTTCGTGGCAGCATCCACAAGGATGTACGTCTCACCCGAAATATGGTCTGAGCGATGCGCAAGCAAGCGCTCCAGCCGCTGGACAATCGTGTTTTGCATCAACTCCAGCGACTCCGTGCGCGATTCCGCCGAAACAAAGATCATCAACTTCAACGGTGACTTCACCGCAACAAGCTTCTCGAAGTCGTACTCGACCTCTGTGCCCACGAACTCCGTACCGCGATCTTCTTGACTCCCGGGTCGTAGAGCCGCCCACTCGCATTCCACCGCCAAAGCCAAGCCTTCCTTCCCTCCATTCGGGTCGCGCCTCCACCAAACGGCATCGAGCATGAATTCACTCACCCGCTTTTTCGGTTGAGTGGAGATGTGCTCCAGTTCCTTCTCGCCGCGTCCCAATGTCTTCCTTACCGAAGCGACCTTCTCCTGTAGAAAATCCTGGACAAGCGCCGTCCACTCTCCGACGCCTTGCCAGGTTTCCCACCCATCGAACGCTTGAATAAGCTCCTCCGCCAACGCCGCAGGTTCCACAACATAGTCACTTTCACCGCCGCTATAAAACATCGCCAACACCCTCCGCCACCACTCTATCAATCACCGCCTCCTCCCCAAACACCCCTTCCCACCGCGCCACCACCACACTCGCCAG
>CAXSEC010000075.1:0-8574 GCA_964236325.1 uncultured Acidobacteriaceae bacterium
AACGCCGCTCTGTGGCAGCGGATGTCGTGGGTTCGAAACCCACTAGCCGCCCCAACCTTCACCTTCCCGCCCTCAAGCCTCTAAAGAAGCCCGCACGTCCCTGGAGAGGATACCGTGGTTCGCGTTCGATCCGCCCCTCCAGAGGCAGAGTTGAAGCCCACCCCTCTTCTGCCGGGCAGCCCCGCATCCATCCCTAACCTGTTCGTCGGCACCTCTGGCTGGGCCTATCCCACCTGGAAGCCGGACTTCTATCCGGCCGGCCTCGCCCAGAAGAACTTTCTCTCCTTCTACGCCGAGCGCCTATCCACCGTTGAGGTCAACTACACCTTCCGTGCTCTGCCCACGGCAAAGATGCTCGAAGGCTGGTTGGCCGCGACTCCGCCGCACTTCCGCTTTGCCTTCAAAGCCCCACAGCGCATCACGCACTTCAGCCGTCTGCGCGATGCCGACGCTCACCTCGATCAGTTTCTCGCCGCGCTCGCACCCGTTGCTTCCGCCGGTCGCCTCGGCCCGCTTCTCTTCCAGCTGCCGCCAAACTTCAAGGCCGACACCGCCCTGCTGGCTGACTTCCTCAGCCTTCCCGCTCTCCGCGGACCCGCCGCGCCGCGCCTCGCTTTCGAATTTCGTCACGCCTCCTGGCTCGAGCAGCCCGTATACGATCTCCTCTCGCAGGCGAACGCCGCCCTCTGCATCGCCCATGCCGGCGACGAGCCCGGCGATCTCGCCCCGCCCGAAGTCCACACCGCTGCCACTCACACCTGCTTCCGCCTGCGCAGATCCGGCGGCTATACGGCAGCCGAACTCGCCGGCTTTGCCGCCCACTATCGTGACCTGGCCCGCACTCGCGAGGTCTTCGTCGCTCTCCGCCACGAAGACGAGCCCACCGGCGCCCTCAACGCCGTTGCCCTGCTGACGCACGCCGGAGCCCTGCCCGGATGAGCACGCATTCGAAGACAGGCAAACCCAAGTTCGAGGTCACCGCCGCTAGCTTCAAGCCACGCCGCTTTCTCCGCAATCCCCATCTGCAAACCATCGCCGGCAACTTCCTGCCACGCGTCGACCATCTCCCATCGCCGGAGTCCACCTTCGTCGAGGTCGCGCCGCCCGATCCCTCCACACCCATCCAGCTGAGTTCGCGTGTGCTCTGCCACTGTCACTGGCAGCCAGCCGCCCGGCGTGCCGACGCGCCGACCGCCATCATTCTGCACGGCCTTGAAGGCTCCTCAAACTCGCAGTACGTCTCCGGTAATGCTGACAAGCTCTGGTACTCCGGCGCCAACGTCATTCGCATGAACATGCGGAACTGCGGCGGCACGGAGGCGCTCTCCCCTACGCTCTACCACTCCGGCCTCTCCGCGGATGTGCTAGCCGTGTTCCGCTTCTTCTGTGATCGTGAACGACTCACCTCCGTCTCGCTCATCGGCTACTCCATGGGCGGCAATCTCGTGCTTAAACTTGCCGGCGATCTTGCCGTCCGTGCCCCCGTCGAACTTCGCAGCATCATCGGCGTCTCCCCCGTCATCGATCTGGCCGACTCAGCCGACGCCCTCCACGAGCCCTTCAATCGCATCTACGAGCGACGCTTCCTCAAACATCTGCTCAAGCGCTTCCGCCGCAAGGCCGCCATCTTCCCCACCCTCTACGACGCGACCCTGGCCGAGGAGATCTACTCCCTGCGCGAGTTCGACGATCGCATCACCGCGCACTTCTCCGGCTTCTCGAGCGCCGACGACTACTACTTCCGCGCCGCCAGCGCCCGCGTTCTCTCCAGCATCGCCATCCCAACGCTCATCCTTCACGCCCTGGACGATCCCTTCATTCGTCTCTCCTCCGCCTCGCACGAGGCGCTCCTCGCCAACCCCTACATCACCTTGCTCGAACCCGCCCACGGCGGCCATTGCGCCTTCCTCGCGCGACCGGATCCCAACCGCCGCGACGATGGCTACTGGGCCGAGCACACCCTGCTCCGCTTCCTTCTCGCCAACTCCTGAGCCGGCGCCCTCGTCTCCGCGCAGCCGCGGCCACTCCGCGAGCAGTCGCGATCCTCCGCGCTCGGGTTACCCTAAACACACATGCTCTTTGACTGGTCCGCCGAATGCACCGCCGACGATCCGGTTCTCGTCGTCCCGTGGGAACATCCCTCCGGCACTCCCCGCTTCATCGACCTCCGCGAAGATCCCTACGCCATCGACTACATCCCGGAGGCGGAAGCCTTTCCCGCTCTGCAGCACACCCTTCGCTCCCTCAACGCCGCCCGCTCGCCTGTCTTCACAGCCAAGTGCGATGTCTGGGAGGCGGACCCCGAAGAGCGTGAACCCCTCCGCCTCCATCTCGCCCTCGAACCCGAAGAGACCGCCGCCGCCGTCATCTCCTACCTTGACCTCCTCTGCCGCGATCGGGCCCTCTTCACCTCCTTCCATCAGCAGGGTCATCTGCTCAGCCGCCTGGAGCGCCGCCTCGCTCCCCTCGATCATCCCTTCGCCTCGGTTGAGTGCATCATCCGCCCCGCCTTTCTCGATCTCACCCCGCCACAGGAAGGCTTCAGTGTCTCGCTCTATCTGAAGGCCGTCGGCACCAGCACCCCACAGGCTCACCTTCACTGGTCAGCCGCGCTCGACGCCGTGACCGCCGTCCTGCGCACCCGAGATCTCTTCCCCCAAACGTGAGCCCCAACGTGAGCCCAGACCTGAGCCGCACCCACCCGCTACAATCACACAGAGACACACCGCGGGCGAGTAGCTCAATTGGATAGAGCATCAGCCTTCTAAGCTGACGGTTGCAGGTTCGATCCCTGCCTCGCTCACCACCGCATTTCCCTCACGATTACAGAACCGGCGGCGCGTCCGGCAGCGGTTGATAATACCGATTCGCCACGTCTGCGCAGCCACGGCAGAGAGCCTCGCCCGAGCCATCGTCTCCGGCATCCGCTGTCAGTCGGAAGCGGTCAAAGTTGATGCCCTCGCCACACACCGAACACGTGACGCGAGCGCCGCGGAAGCCCGGGAACTCGGAGGGTGGAAGATGCACCGAGACCCATTGCGCCGCGAAAAGGTCAGCATCCGGAAGATCGCGATAGGCGCGCATCTGCTGCTGGTTCTTGTCTGTCATCTCCGGAAAGATCTCGCGGGCGCGCCGCTTTGAGCTCTCAAGCGCGACCAGGCGCAGGGCGCGGAAGAAGTCTGGCTGCCCGCCCATCTCTCCCGGCGGGATGGGACGCGACAGGTCCAGGAAGGTCGCGGCCATCTTGCCCCAGTCGCGCAGCCGCAGCGCACGTTTTCCCACACGACACCCGGTCACCACGGCAATCGCATCCGTTGCACAGCGGTCGATCTCGACAAAGGTGACCAGTCGCTTGCGATCGGGGCTCTGCCTCGATCGTGGATCGTGGATGTCCAGCAGCCTGCAGGCCAGCACGGCCATGCGAACTCCCAGAATCTGCCCGGCGCAAAGATGTCCGTGGGCCAGCTCGGCGTCATGGAGGAGTGTGTCGAGCTCAGCGGTTGCCATGCGGTCATGCTACGCCAGCGATCACCGGCCTATCCTGAAGACGGCGCGCCTGGCCGGCAGTAACTTCATCGTCAGCCGGCTTGCGGATCTACTCTCCCGCAGCTTTTACCAGGTTCAGGTCGGCTGGATCGCCGGCTTCCGTGACCAGGCAGCGAGATCCCGCAACCAGCGCCCGCGTCACCCCGCACTTCGGGCAGGCACGCCCCTTGCGGTGCAAAATCTTCGACACCAGAAAGACCTTGCCGCACGCATGGCAGGTGATGGCCGCGCTGTCGCCATACCAGTCTTCCGTCAGGGCTAGATTGTTTTTATCGAGTTGACGCACAAAGGGCTCCAGAGAGAGAGTCTAGCGGAGCCCACCCGTCTAGCGGCACCTACTCGTCGTCATTGTCGCCCTCCTCCACTAGCGATGTCGCGCCCACCACATCAAAGGTCACCGCATCGCCGCCGCTCGGCTGCAGCGTCGCCCGCATCGGCAGGCGCTCCCACTTGGCAGGGCTGCAGACCGGCCCGGCGTGATCCGGCTGCGGCCATCGCCCGATGGCTCGCTGCGCCACTGCCTTCCTGCCTCCAGCCTGGGCAATCACCGCCACCAGGCTGCCAACGCCCTCGGTCTTCGCTGACCGGCCGGTCGCTGCCGTCGTCCCGCAATACGCCGTATAGTCGCGAAACCAGACCGCATCCGACACAGCAGAGTCAAATGCCGGCAGATGCAGCGCCGTAATATGCCCGGTGGTGCGATCGACAATAATCCAGCTGGCCGGCTGCCACACCCATCGCTCCCCGGGGTCGTTGGGCAGGCTGTCGTTAACGTGCAGTGCCCGCCGAATGGCGAACGAGCGATCGGAGATGTTGTGCAGCTCGCCCACCGTCCACTCCTTCTGCCGGCTGTCCACAAAGAGCGGTCGGATCTTCAGCGTGGTACTGTCCTCGTCTTTGGTATCGGGCGTACTGAAGGCCGGCGTGTAAGGAACCCTGTGCATCGGGCCAAGCGTCACGGTGTGCACCTTGGGCGGCTTGGCTGGCTTGGGCGCGGTCGCGAAGGCAGTACTGGCAGCCAGAACCGGCAAAGCCGCGGCAGCCAGCATGGGGAAAGCGGCGACAGCCAGGGTTAGGAAATCGTAGTCAGATCGACGGAACAGGCGCAAAAGAACCTCAGGGCGCGAAGAGTAGAGCTGCGGGTCTCAGCATAGGGCGCCCTCACGCCGCAAACGATACAACTTCGGCGGCAAGCTAAGGTCCGGCCGGGCAAGCGGAAGATCCTCCCCGAGTTGAGGTGGAAGTTTCCCCGGAAATCGTAGATTTGCCTCGCGCACGGTATCCTGCCTCGATTCCTCCCCAGATACTTCTGTGCAGAAGTGGCGCAATCCCCCGCCAGTAGTATGGTGGAAGGAATGAGTACGGCCCATGTGAGATCCGCGACAGGGCCGCGACGAGAGCGGAACACTTCGAAGTAGACAGGAAAGGATTACAAGAGCTATGTGGAAACCGAATCAGCCCGGCAGCGGCACTCCGACGACGCCTTCAACACCGGAGCCAGTGCGCCCCGCAGCGTCGCCGAGCACCTTTGAAGCAAACGCATCACGACCGGCCAGCCCAGCCCCAACCGGCATCACGGGGGCAGGTGCCGGCGCGGCGGCCACCGGAGAGCAGGCGACGATCGGCAAGAGCCTCATCGTCAAAGGCGAGCTCACCGGCTCAGAGTCGCTCTACATTGACGGCAAGGTCGAGGGCGCCATCAACCTCCCCGGCAACCGCGTCACCGTTGGCCGTAATGGCCAGGTGGCGGCCAACATCGTGGCTCGCGAAGTCGTTGTCCTCGGCAAGGTCCGCGGCAACTGCCAGGCAAGTGATCGCGTCGACATCCGCAGCGAAGGCTCGCTGACCGGCGATGTCATCGCAGCCCGCATCTCGATCGAGGACGGCGCCTTTTTCAAGGGCGGCATCGACATCCGCAAGCCGGGAACCATGGACGCCAAGGCCGGCGACGCCCCCAGGACCGGATCTTCGGTGACCACACCGGAGCCCGTGCCGACGACCGTCTAAACCACAACTGCAGCGCACTCCAGGGCCTCGATGTTCTGCATCGGGGCCCTGTTGCGTCTTTAGCAAACCTCTATCGAGTCAGGTTGCGGGCAAAGGTAAACAGCGCCGCCGCCGCCACAAGCACATACACCACCGGCGGCGGCACCGCGGGAAACGGATCCGACTCCCTGCACCAAACCCCGCTGAGCAGCAGCCCCACGTAGAGCGTCGCCAGTGGCAGCAGCAGAAGCAGCAGCGCATTACTCTGCCACGCCTCGGCAAAGCGTCCGTGCAGCAGCGCGATCATGGCATGGGTGCCACCGCATCCAGGGCATAGCCAACCCAGATACTGATGAATCGGACAGGCCCAGAGACCCCGCATCTAGCGGGTGTACCCGCCAAAGGCAACGCCGCGCTTGATCGCATTAATCCGGTTCATGACCGACTGCAGATAGATGCCGCCGAAGAAGAAGGTCAGCACCGGGTTGATCTCCAGGCCGATCGGCTCGGTCGTGTTGTAGTGCTGTTCCAGATCGGCGCGGAAGCTGAAGCGCGCCACCAGGCGAACGACCCAGCACAGCACCGCCACCACCCCGTATCCTGCAATGCCTCTCCCTTGCATGGCATGGAGTCCGCTCCGCCCAGCCATGAAACCCATGGTCTGGCCAAACGCGCCCTGCGCAAAGATCAGCACGGCAGCAGCCGCGTACAGCAGCAGCACCTTGGTCGGCGGATAGATCCGACGGAACCAGGCCGCAAGAATCAGGTTCCAGATCAGCTGGAAGAGACTGCAGGTCAGCACATCAAAGAGCAGCACCAAACCCCAATGAAGGTCTGGCGGCCCCGGCAGACCGCCATGCACCACGCCATAGCCCATTCCAGAACCCAGGCCGGCCGTGTAGCCCGGTGGAGCATAGGCCGGCGACACCGGCGTGCCGGTCGCATCGACGCCTGGCATCGGCCCCGCCTCGCCCGTCACCGGCGAGGAACTTCCGCCCAGGATCTGCGTTACCGGCACCCAGTCGGTCATGTCGTCGCTCTTCGCTGAGTCGGTTGGAAGAATGTGACCGGAGGCGATGTACCGATGCAGGTCGTCCAGTGTGTACGGCCCGTAGACCTGCCCATTGCGTGCAACGTGATAGCGCATACCTGCTCCTGTGTTCCGCTCTGTCTGCGTCTCTCTACGCAGATCGGTCGCAACGCGTTCCCAGCATGACAACACGAGGCGCATCCGGAGACAACGGAAAAACATTCACCGGCGGAAACACTCCAGCGTCTAGCTGCGCGGCAGCTGCGTCACATCCCAGCCGCCACCCAGAGCCTTGATCAGCTGCACGCTCGCATCCATGCGGCGACGCAAGATGTCAATCTCATTCCGCTCATTGTCGAGCGCCAGCGTCTGCGCCGTGATCACCTGCAGGTAGGTGTCGACGCCGCCGGTGTAGCGGTTATTGAAGATGCGTTGCGACTCCTGGGCGGCGAGGACAGCTTGGTGCTGCTGCTCGGATTCCTCGGCGAGAATGCGCAGGGCGACGAGGTTATCTTCGACCTGCTGGTACGCCGTAAGCGACACCTGCCGATAGTTGGCGGTGGCCCCGTTAAAGTCGGCAAACGCCTGCTCCGAGGCCCCGCGACGCCGTCCATTCTCATAGATCGTCTGCGACAACGTAGGCCCCACGGCATAGAAAAAGCTCGATGCGGCGAACAGGCTGGATGCCGCAATACTCTCGTAGCCGATCGAGCCAGCGAGATTCAGCACCGGGAAATACGCCGCGCGCGCAATCCCGAGACGCTCGTTGGCCTCCGCCGTGCGTCGCTCGGCAGCCGCAATATCCGGCCGGCGCTCCAGCAGTTCGGAAGGAAGACCCGGCGGGATCACTGGCGGCCTCGTTGCCAGCGGAACCATGGCGAGCGAAAACTCCGCCGGCGCCTTGCCAATCAAAACCGCGATAGCATGCTCGAACTGCGCCCGCGCCACATCGATGTCCGATGCCAGCACCTTCGCGGCCTCCAGCTGCGTCTCCGCCTGCGTCAGGTCGCTCTTGGGCGAAACGCCGCCAACGAAGCGGTTATTCGTCACCCGCACGGCGTCCTCGTACTGCGACACCGTGTCGTAGAGCAGCTTGCGCTGCGCATCGGCCGCGCGCAACTCGAAGTAATCCGTCGCCAGCTCCGCCTGCAGCGACAGCCGCGTGTTCACCAGATCGCCGGCAGTGGCCTGGGTCTCTTCGCGCGCGATATCCACCGTGCGCCGAATGCGGCCAAAGAGATCGATCTCCCAGTTAAGCTCGCCTGGCAGCTGGTAGTCAGCAACCCCACTGCCGGGAAGTAGGGCGCCCGCGTACGGACGATTCCCCGAAAGTCGGGTTGCGCCGGCAAAGGGCGCCGCACCTATCGTCGGGAAGAGGTCCGCGCGATTGATGCGGATCTGCGCACGCGCCGCCTGCAGGTTCGCATCCGCCTGCCGCAGCGTCTGGTTTGCCGTTGCGATCTGCGGCTCCAATTGGTTAAGTCCGTCATCATGGAACGTCAGCCACCAGTCGCCCTTGCTGAACTCATCCGCCGGCTGCGCGGTATGCCACGGCCCGTCCTCCTTGTAGGTCGGCAGCGGTTCCTTGAACGCCGGCGGCGCCTGCACCGTCGGCCGCACGTACTTCGGCCCCACCATGCAGCCTGTCAGTAGAAACGCAGGCAGCGCGGCGAGCGGGATGAACGATGCAAGCAAGGTGAAGGGGCGGCGTGTCAGACTCACTGGGCACCCGCCTTGTCCTTCTCCGTAACGTGAACCTCCTGGCCCTCGGCAAGCGAGTCCGACGGATCCAGGATCACACGGTCGCCCGGGCTCAGGCCGGAGCGAATATCAACCGTCGCGCCGAGATCATGCGCAATCGACACCGCAACCAGATGAACATGGCCATCGCGCACCACACCTACCTGCAATCCCTGCGCGCGGAACAGCAGCGTATTCGCCGGGATAGAGACAGTATCAGCATGCACCGGCGTGCTGAAGTGCACGAAGACGTACGCGCCGGGAAGAACAAG
>CAXSEC010000075.1:8674-15253 GCA_964236325.1 uncultured Acidobacteriaceae bacterium
ATGAGGGCGCCGATATCTGTATTGCGCGCGGTTACAATTCCATCGAACGGCGCGTAGATGCGCTCAAAGGACTGCAGCTGCTGGAGCCGGCGAACGGCGGCTGCAGAAGCCTCCACAGCCGCTGTCTTGGCCGTCTCATCGCTCACCGCCTGATCGGTCTCCTGCTTCGAAACAGAGTCCAGCTTCAGCAGATTGACGTAACGCTGCGAGGTTGTCCTCGCCAGGTTCAGGTTCGCCTGCGAGCTCTTGAGGTCCGCCTGCGCGACCTGCAGCTGCTGATCGACCTCCGGCGTCTCAATCGTCGCCATCAGCTGGCCCTTCTTCACATGAGCGCCGATGTCGAAGTACCACTTACGCAAGTAGCCGTTCGTCCGGGCATAGATAGGCGTATCCACGTAGGCCTGCGTGTTGCCGGGAAGTGCGATCTCCGGCGAGGTGCTCGAGACAAGCGGATGCGTCACGGCCACGCTCAGCACAGCGTTGGTCTCCGTCGTTTGCTTGAGCGAGTGCTCGGCGGAAGCGCGGCTGAGAATGCCGAACACGATGACGATCAGCAGCACGACCGCCACCACGCCGACAATGATCCAGACCGCGCGCGGCACGCCGCGACGAGCCGCCACCGCAGGCTGCGCACTCACGTCCGACGGTGGCATTGCAGCTGGAGAGGTCGCCATGTGGACCGGGGCGTTCATCGTTTGATTGCTTTCGTTTGACATAGATCTCCAGGGCAAATCAGATCAGGCCTCGGCTGCGACAGGCTTTTCGGTCTCTGCGGCAGCGGGCTTGCCGCCGTGCTTGCCGCGACTGTGGAACAGCCCGAAGACCACAGGAACAAAGAGAAGAGTGGCGACCGTCGCCAGCATCAGACCCCCGATGACGGCACGGCCAAGCGGCGCATTCTGCTCTCCGCCATCGCCCAGCCCGAGCGCCATGGGAATCATGCCGATAATCATGGCCAGAGCCGTCATCGAGACCGGCCGGAAGCGCGTCGCGCCAGCCTCAAGCGCCGATCCAAGTGCATCGCCCGTCGCTACCAGCCGCTCCGTAGCAAACGAAACAACGAGAATCGAGTTCGCCGTCGCCACGCCCATGCACATGATGGCCCCCATCAGCGCCGGAACGCTGAGCGTGGTGCGCGAGATGAACAGGAACAGCACAATGCCGGCGAGTGCGGCGGGCAGCGCCGTAATAATGATGAACGGATCAAGCCACGATTGGAAGTTGACGACAATCAGCAAATACACCAGCACGATGGCAAACGCGAGGCCGCCCAGCAGCCCGGTGTAGGAGGTCTGCATCGTCTGGATCTGCCCACGCACATGCACGAAGCTGCCGCGCGGTAGATGCTTCTGCGCGTCCTCGGTAATGACGTTGATCTGCTTGGCCACGGCACCCAGATCGCGATCCTGCACATTGCCGTAAATATCAAGCGTCGTGCGAATGTTGTATTGGCTGACGACCTCGACCTCGTGATTGCGGCTGATGCTGGCCACATCGGCCAGGATCTCCGGCCGCTGCGCCGTCGGCGAGGTGATGGGAATGTTTCTCAGATCGTTGAGCGTCTGAATCTGATACTGCGGCGTCTGCGCCACAATGTTGTACGTCGTGCCATTCTTCGGATTCAGATAGAACTGCGGGTTGAGCTGTGTCGATCCACCCAGGATATTCAGCATGCTCGATCCCACATCGCGCTCGGTGTAGCCGCCCTGCGAAGAGCGCGTGCGATCGACAGTTACATCCAGCACGGGATAGTCGTTCGGCTGCTGCACTCGCAGATCGACCAGACCAGGCACCTGTCGCAGCTTGGCTAGCATGTCGTTGACGACCTTGCGATTGCCCTCCACATCGGATCCCTCCACCTGTACGTCGATCGGCGCGGGCAGACCAAAGTTCAGGATCTGCGTCACAATGTCGGACGGCAGCATGTAGAAGGTCACGCCAGGAAACTCCCGCACCAGCTTGGTCCGAAGCTCGCGCACATAGTTAGCAGTGGGGTGATGATCTTCCTTAAGCGAGACCAGAATGTCGGCATCGCCCGAGCCAATCAGCCCGGAGGTTGCGTGCTGCAGGTTCAGCGTGGAATAGGGCAGCCCGATATTATCCAGAATGCTGTCCATCTCGTTCACGGGCACGGTGCGGCGAATGGACTGCTCCACAAGATCGCACAGGCGCGCCGTCTCCTCAATGCGTGTGCCGCTCTTGGCGCGCAGATGCAGCGTAAAGCTGCCGTTATCGGTCGCCGGAAAAAAGTTTTGGCCAAGAAACGGAATCAGTACAAAGGTGCTGAGACACAGCACGATGAAGATGGGAACAAAGACAACCCGCGCCGCCAGCAAGCGGCCAAGTAAACCCTCGTACCCCAAACGTACCCGTTCAAAGCCGCGATTGAAGGCGCGTTGAAAGCGCGAGAAGGGATCGCGCGATGGAACGCCATGAGCATCGTGCGCCTTCAGCAGATACATCGCCAGCGTCGGTACCAGCGTTCGCGAGAGCACGTACGACGCGATCATGGCGAAGACCACCGCCTCCGCCAGCGGCACGAACAAGTAGCGCGAGACGCCGGTCAAAAAGAACATCGGCAGAAACACGATGCAGATGCAGAGCGTCGAGACCAGCGCGGGCACTGCGATCTGCGCCGCGCCCTCCAGAATCCCTTCGTTAAGCTCGTAACCTTCTTCGAGAAACCGCTCGATATTCTCAATCGTGACCGTGGCGTCGTCGACCAGGATGCCCACCGCCAGCGCCAGCCCGCCAAGCGTCTGAATGTTGATCGTGTTACCCAGCAGGCCCAGCAGGATGATCGAGGTCAGAATCGAGAGCGGGATCGAGATCGCAATGATAATCGTCGACCGCCAGCTGCCGAGGAACAGCAGAATCATCAGGCCGGTAAGCACGGCGGCGATCACCGCTTCACGGATGACGCCCTGCACCGATCCGCGCACAAAGACGGATTGATCGGCAAGCGGCGTGATCTTCAACCCGGGCGGCGTCGTCAGCAGGATCTGCGGAATCAGGTTGCGTATCCCGCCGACCACGTCCAGAGTGGACGCGCTGCCGCTCTTGAGCACAGTCACCAGCACGCCGCGCTTGCCATCCTGCCGGACAATGTTGGTCTGCGGAACGGCGCCATCCGTGACCGAGGCCACATCCTTGATGTAGATCGTGGCGCCATTAATCTGCTTGACCGGGAGATTGCCAAGGCCCTCGATCGAGATCGGCGCAGAGTTGATATGAATGTCGTACTCATCCATCCCGATCTTGGCAGTGCCGCCGGGCTGCACAACGTTCTGGCTGGCCAGGGCGTTCAGCACATCCGTCGGCGCAAGTCCCTTGGCCTGCAGCAGCTTGGGATCAAGGTTCACCATGATTGACCGCTGCTTGCCGCCATAAGGGTTCGGGATGACTGCGCCTGGAATTGTAACCAGCTGCGGCCGAACAAGATTAAGACCAATATCATTCAGCTGCTGCTCTGAAAGACCATTGCCCGAAAGGCCCAGCTGCAGGATGGGAACGCTCGATGCCGAAAAGTTGATGATCTGCGGCGGCAAAATGCCAGGTGGCAGCTGGCGCAACTGGAACTCAGAGGCCGCGCTAACCTGCGAGTTGGCGGTGTCAAGACTCGCGCCAGGCTGCAGGAAGATCCTGATAATCACCTGGCCGGCCACGGTGTAGGACTCCAGGTGCTGAACGTTATCTACCAGAACCGTCAGAGCCTTCTCATAGGGTGTGGTCAGGCGGCCGGTGAGCTCCTCCGCGTTCAGCCCCGTGTACTGCCAGGCCACAGACACCACAGGAATATCAATGCTCGGAAAGATGTCGACCGGCGTCTGATGGATCACCACTGGAGCCGCGATCAGAATCAGGATCGCAAGCACGATGAAGGTGTAAGGTCTCGTGAGCGCGATCTTGACGATCCACATGGGGTCTATCCTTGGGCGGGCAAAGTGTGACGATAGCCACTCTCTATCAGACACTACGATAGAGCTAAAGGTTTCACCGGTATTTCCGCCCTGCTAGAACGGTTTCACCGATGGCACGTCTACTATGGTGCATGGAACTGCGTCACCTACGCTACTTCTGCACCATCGCGGACGCCGGCAGCTTCAGTGAAGCCAGCCGGCAGCTGCACATCTCGCAATCCACCGTCAGCGAACAAATGGCCGACCTCGAAGATGAGGTGGGCGGTCCTCTTCTCGACCGCAAAGGCCGTCGCCTCCGCCTCACCCCTCAGGGCATCATCTTTCTCGCGGAGGCCCGCAAGACCCTGCTCGCCGCGCAGCATGCCTTGGACGTCACACAGCGCTCGCTTGAAGGAAAGCTCGGTACGCTGACCATCGGCTTCTTCCTGTGGGGCGCCGGCGGCTTCTTCCCCCGCATCATCCGCGAGTACCGCAGACTCCATCCGCAGGTGCGCGTCTCACTTCTTGAAATGGATGCGCTCTCGCAGCCGGAGGCACTCGTCGCCGGCAAAATTGATATGGGCTTCACCCGGCCGCTCCTGCCGCCCTTCGACCGCGTCCTCCACGCAGAGCTCCTGTACGAAGACCCCATCGTCGTCGTTCTGCCCAGTGACCATCCCTTGGCCAAGCGCAGGCTTCACATGCAGGATCTCGCCACCGAGCCGTTCGTCCTCTGCGAGCGGCGCGTCACGCCATCCCTCTTTGACAACATCCTCCGCCTCTGCACCGGTGCAGGCTTCTCCCCGGAGATTGTGAACACCTCGGCCACCTGGGCCGGCGTGCTCACGCTGGTCGAATCCGGTGAGGGCGTCGCGCTCGTCCCCGCCGGTGTTCGGCATCTGCGAACCCGCGGCGTCGTCTTCCGTCACCTGGAGCCGGAGACCGTTCGTGTCGGTGTATCACTCGCCTGGAATCCCGAAACCCTCGGCATCCTGCAGCAGGACTTCCTCGCTCTCGTCCGCGCCAACAAGGATCAAATCCAAAGGTCGGGTGGCGACTAACGACATTAGCGTGTCCGCATTCAGGGCTTTCGAGAAGAAAGAACGTTTGGTTTGTAACGTACAGTGATCGCCGCACACTAAACCCGATCGTGCTTGATCCGGGCAAGCCAACCTACAGCAGCTCCAGCAACACACCCTCACCGGCCTCCAGCGTGAACGCCCCCGTGCACACCGCGCCATCCCCATCAAGGATGGTGGTCAGCAGAACGCGCGAGGTCGGCACCGCCACAGTCGCAAGATCATTGGTAAGGTTTGCGAGAATCAGCAGGCGCTCGCCAACAGACCCGTCCGGACTGTGGCGCTCATAGCGCAGCACCCCTGCCTCGGCTCGCACCTCGGCGATCGCCCCGGCATGAAGCGCCGCATGCTGCCGACGCATCGCAATCAGCCTTCGATAAAGCGCCAGCATCGACCGCGGCTGTGCTTCCTCAATCGCCACGCTCAGCGTCTCGGGCGTTCCCTCCGTGATCGGCAGCCACGGATCGCCCGTGGTGAAGCCGGCCTTGACCGTTGCGTCCCACAGCATCGGCGTACGTTCCGGATCGCGGCCCTGGCCAATCCCGGGCTGATTCTTCTCCGCCGGATCCTGCACCTGGTCCGGTCGTATCACGCCGTCCGGCATCCCCAGTTCGTCCCCGTAGTAGAGCGTCGGCGTCCCGCGCAGCGTCAGCAGCACCATCGACGCAACCCGCGCCTGCCCTTCGCCCAGCCGCGACGCGAGCCGCCTCTGGTCGTGGTTGCCAAGCACCCAGTTTGGCCACGCTCCCGGCGGCAGCAGCGCCTCGTATTGGCAGATCAGCGCGGCAAGAGCATCCGCATGCCAGGCCGTCAGGATCAGGTGAAAGTTGAACGGCATCTGCGCGCCCCGCAGCCCATCTGTCACAGAATCCGTTACATTCTCGCTCGCCCCTGCCGCGCCGTAGTAGCTCACCAGCTTGTCTAGTGGCAGATAGATCTCGCCGATCAGCAGCCGATCCGGATACGCCTCCAGCACCTCACGCATCTCGCGCACAATCAGGTGCGTCTCCGGTCGATCCGCCGTGTACACCGGAAGCACGCTGCCAAAGCTCGAGCCACCCGGCTGCCACTCCGGATTCGCCGGGTTCGCGCGAAACTGATCGTCCTTGATCAGCATCCAGATCACGTCCATCCGAAATCCATCGACCCCCAGATCAAGCCAGAAACGCATCGCCTCATAGATCGCCGACTTCACCGCCGCATTCCGCCAGTTGAGGTCAGGCTGCTGGCTCAGGAATGAATGGTAAAAGTACTGCCCCGTCCGCTCGTCGAAGCTCCACCCCGATCCTCCAAAGTTGCTCATCCAGTTGTTGGGCGGTCCCCCATCCTCGGCAGGATCGCGCCACAGGTACCAGTCGCGCTTCGCACTATCGCGGCTGGAGCGGCTCTCAAGGAACCATGGGTGCTGATCAGAACTGTGATTCGGCACGAAATCCAGAATGAACTTCAGCCCGCGTGCGTGCACGGCCTCGATCAGCCGCTCCATGTCGTCCAGCGTGCCAAAGAGCGGGTCGACGCCCGTATAGTTCGCCACGTCATACCCAAAGTCCGCCATCGGCGACGGATAGATCGGCGAGAGCCACACCGCATCCACGCCCAGC
>CAXSEC010000076.1:0-15158 GCA_964236325.1 uncultured Acidobacteriaceae bacterium
GAATGACATGAGATCCGGGATTTCTTCACACATGGCAAGCAAAGGCACCTGTCCATGCGAGAGCGCTTCACGAACACCGGTGGAGGCGCGCGCGATAATTTGGCTGAGTTCGTCCGCCGGGCTGACCGACAGACGGAGCAACATCGGGTTGAGCAGCAGGCCAACCATGCGATCCAGTTCCGGGGAATCCCGTGCGGCGTTCAGGGTCAGCAGGCGCACGTCAGGGGTGCCGCTATCTTCGGCACGCAGGTAGGCGAGCGCCGCCACCACGGTCGAGAACAACGTGGCTCCTGAGATACGTGACGAAGCCAGGAGTGGCTCGAGTTCCTCGCCCGTCAGGTCGAGGCTTTGCTGCTGCGTCGGCAGCGGGACGGTCGACTCCCCAGGCGGACTGAGGCTGGAGGGTTCAACTCCTCTCACTTGCTGCTCCCAGTAGCGCAGGGACGATTGATACGGTTCCATCGAGCGCCAGTCGAGATCAACAAAGAACTGCTGGTCCACGCGCTGCACGAGCCTGCGGTAGTTCGGCGGCGGCCGCAGCGTGTTCGGCCGTCGGGTGAGCGCGGCTTCGTAGAGCTCTTCAAGTTCGGATTCCAATACATCGATCGACCAGCCATCAGCGACGATGTGGTGCACTCGCAGGATCAGCAGGTGCTCTGTATCCGACGCCGTGCTGAGGTGTGCGGTGAACACGCGGCCGAGCGCTGGGTCCAGCGGCAAACGGGTGTCGTTTTGTGCTGCGGCTCGCAATGCGGTGTCAGGATCTAATCCCTCCGCCGAGAGCCTCACGAGAAGGTGCAGTACCGCGGGCAACACGATCTGTGACCCCTCGAAGGCGTCGAGACGCACGCTGGTTCGCAAGGCCTCATGGCGCTGTACAAGCTGGTCGATCGCGGTGCTCAGTGCCTGGATATCGAGTCTTCCGGTGATGCGGTAATGCACCGCCAGAGCGAAGTCAGGATGCTTGGAACTGCCTGGCCGGCGGTAATGATCCAAATACCAGAACACGGTCTGGGCGCTTGTGAGCGGAAGCGCATCACCGGTTTCAGCAGATTGATCCGATATCGAAGCAAGCACTTCCAGATCCACGGCAGACAGCTGAGAACGTGGTTCGGCGTTTTCAACGACGCGAGCCAGGGAGCGGATAGTCGGCGCGGAGAAAAGCACACCGGTTGGAAGGGAAAGATGGAGCAGTTCGCAAATTTGCACGGCGCACGCCGCGGCTAGCAGGGAGTCTCCGCCGAGAGAGATGAAGTCCTCGTCGATACCAATCTGCTCAACGCCCAGAAGGTCCGACCATACGGAAGCCACTGCTTTCTGGGCGTCGGTTTCCGGCAGATTGAGAGCCGGGCCCGATCGGAGACTTTCCAGCTGAGGCCGAGGCAGCGCCGCCGTGTCGACCTTACCCTGGCGCGTCATGGGCAGAGAAGACAGGACGACATAGGCGCCTGGTCGCTCCTGTGGTGCAAGCACATGATCGGCGAAGCGACGCAATCCCGGCACGATGCTGGTGAATGCCGCCGTGTTGACGCGGTGAGTCGAGGGATCGGTAATGAGGCGCTCCGTGAGGTTAGAAGCATGGGGGGTGTCAGAGGCATGGGGTGAATCGAAGTGGGGGAGCAGGATACCGTGCGACGTGGCCTCAATAGGCCGGGGAGAGAACACAGCGTCGAAGGCCCCGGCAGGATGCGCCGCACTCCGGTCCAGGTAGAGCTCTAGACCGCAGAGCGCGGCTAGGTCAAACAGAGCTTCCGGATGGACGGCCAAGCCTTCCTGTTCTTGGCGCAAGGCGCGCAGGCCGGCCACGGTGAGGGGCGAGTTCTCCCGTGCCGGATCCGATTGCAGGTACGCCAGCACGGCGCTCACTCCGGCCGTACGTGCATTGGGGATTTTGCGGATCCCTAGCGGCTCGCGGCAGGCGCGAAGCAGAGATCGCAGCGCGGCCACATCTCCAATGTCGGTCGACCAATCCAGCCACCGCGGCACGGCGAAGCGAGCGACGGAGGCCGCCTTATGGACGACCGCGTCGAAGCGGAAGTCGTTCATCTCGTTGCGCTGCCAGCCGCGCCGTGGGCGAAGTTCCACTTCGGTTGTTTCGGCTTGAAGCAGACCCTGCAGATGCGTAAACCAGCGAGGCGAAATGACCAGTTGCGTCTCGTGATCGACACGATCCGTTACCTGCTTAAGAACCGCAGCGGTTGGAGTCTCCGGGGCCAAGCGCGCCAAGGCAACGGCTGTGTGAAACTCCCATAGCAGGCTCAGATCCCGGACGTCGCCGATGATTGCGCGTCCCTCCGCGCGCAGCGCCGCCAGCGCACCAGCGACCACTCGAACGAGGTAGTCCGGGTGAGGGAAGTACTGACTCACCGAGTTGGAAACGACCAGGTCAAACTGTTGCTGTTCGAAGCGGCTGACATCGGCGGCTTCGCCCTGCTGCAGATCGACCTGGGAGAAGCCCGCGCGCTTCACAGCCAGTTGCAGATTGTCCAGAGTGCGTTGCGATACATCCAGCCCGACGTAGCGCTCGCAGTGGGGCGCAACCCGCAACAACGGAAGCCCGCTTCCGCAACCAAGGTCGAGCACCGCGGAGGGCGCCTGCTCGCTGAGAAGGGCAACCGTGCTTCCGACCCACTCCTCCATCTCCTGCGAAGAAAGTGGCTCACCCGTGTAGCTGCTGTTCCATCCGCTGATGTCGAAGTCGGTGCCTTTGGCCGCGGCTCCTAACGCAACCTCATCCACGACGCGCGTCCAGGTTTCGCGCAGCTGTGTTGCCACGGAGCCTTCGGCTACCTGAGGCACCACGTAGGCGGTCAACACCTGGCCCATCAAACCAGCCCGTTCCCGCATGGCCAAAGCAACTTCGGCAACGCCGGCGTGGGTTGCCAGCCTGCTGCGTACCCCCGCGAGATCGACGCGGAATCCGCGAATCTTTACCTGTTCATCAAGCCTGCCGGAGACGAAGTACTGGCCATGCGCATCCTGCCATGCGCGGTCCCCGGTGCGGTACATGCGCTCGCTGGTGCGGGTGGGATGGGCGACAAAACGTTGCTGCGTGAGAGTGGCGTCATGCGGATAGCCCTCCGCCAACTGCACTCCTGCGATTGCCAGTTCTCCCACGGCGCCTGTAGGGACACACGCTCCGCTGTGATCAACCACCAGCAGCTCAACGTTGGCAATCGGTTTTCCGATCGCCACCGTCTCCCCGATCCGGAGTACTGCGCTCGAGCACCACACGCCAGCCTCGGTAGGGCCATACTCATTGACCAAGGCAACGTGCGGCAAAAGCCTGTGGTGGCGAAGCACCAAGGCCTCGCTGCACGTCTCCCCCGCGACGACAACCGTGCTGAGAGCGGTGTCGACACGCGTCAGCCCGTCCAGGGCGCGGCTGTAAAGGGTAGGCGTGAGCAGGGTATGCGACACCCGCGGCTCAGGATCGGTCAGGGCAAGGCGCAAGCGCGCGAGCAAGGCGGCGGGATCCTGCGGCGCCAGCTCCAGCGTGCCCCCTTGGCTCAGGGTCCACCAGATTCCCGCAAGGGACGAATCAAAAAACATGGGTGAAACCATCAGGAAGCCAGTGACGGGTTGCTCGTACCGCTGCCAGCGGGCCAGCGTGGAGTTTGCAATGGCGGCATGACTGACCAGAACGCCCTTCGGCGTTCCAGACGAGCCGGAGGTATGAATCACATAGGCACCGTCCTGCGGGAGCAATGCCACGCGTGGCGGCTCCGCTGGAAGATTGGCAATGTTTGTCAACGTCTCGGCATCGTCAAGAACAACGCCGATGCCTTCAGCCGCCGCGAGGCATGCCGCTACCTCCGTTCGATATCCGACGAACCGCACCGGCCCTTCACCACGCAACATGCCACTGAGCACCGAGGTGGGATAGGTTGGGTCGACCGGCACATAGATCGCACCGATGCTGAGGATGGCCGCCTGCGCGACCACGGCATCGATCCCGCGAGGAAGGCAGGTCGCGATCCAGCTTCCCCTGGTACAGCCGTCGCGAAGCAGATATTGCGCCAGGCGGTCGACGGCCGCGAGGAATTCTGTGTAGGTGAGAACGCCATGAAGATCCTTGATGGCGGGCTTGTCTGGATGAGCGAGGGCGGCAGAACGCAGAAGTTCAGGCAGGAAGCAGATCATCATTCACCTCTGGCCGGGTTGCCGCCGATGCTGAAAGATTCATGGCGCGAACAGCCTGTCCGACGCGGGCCGCTTCCAGACCATGCTCTCGAATGTCACCCTGCAGCGAAGGCCGGCCCACGATGAACAGGCCAGGGCGGCCAGCCAGCGGCGCACCCCATGCCCTGGGTTGGCCTTTCTCGTCAAGTACATTCAGCTCAGAGAGCAGGGAGGGAAAGCTGGGCTTGTACCCTGTAGCCAGAATGAGCGTATCCGGCTGCAGCGTTCTGCCGTCGCTTAGCTGAACCTCTCTGCCGGCTGCGTGTATCGCCTCCGGGACAACTGCGATGCGTCCGTTGCGAACGGCTGCGGCGAAACCCCGTTCGGCGATGGGCGCGGCGCCTGTCTGGCGGAACTTCGTGTGTGACCCAAGCTCCGGAAGGGTCAGACCGAACCTGGCGAGATCATGGTAGAGGGACCAGTGACTGGCCCGGCTGACGGCGTCCCAGATGCGATCCGGCAGCGCGGCGGCGGCGACGCTGACACGGTGGGTCGACAGGCCAAGCGTGCTGCTCTTCACGAGCAGAGGCGGTGTCCGCACCGAGAGCCACACCTTGTCTACCTGCGTGCTGAGTTCGGTGGCGATCTCCGTGGCCGAGTTTCCCGAGCCAACCACAAGTGCGCAGTGCCCTGCGACATCCTCCGACCCCTGATAGCTTGCCGTGTGCAATACAGAGCCGGTGAAGCTGTCACTCCATTCTGGAACAATGGGGATGGCTGCATTCCCGGTAGCCACCACAAGAACGACCGCGGTGAACCTGCCTTGATCGGTCTCGACGACCCAGCCTTCCACTCCCCGATGCACCCGCAGCACAGACGTGCCGGTGCGTACTTCGAGATGGTGCTGCTCTGCATACCCACGGAGATAGGCTGCGAATGTCTTCCCCGAAAGCCAGGCTCCATGGCGGCGGTCGATTGACGTGCCGGGCAGACCGGAGAAGGCGCGTACTGTGTTGAGCCGCAAGGAGCGATAGCGTCCCTCCCAGCTGACGCCTGCGCTGTCTCCGCGCTCCAGCACTGTAACTTTCAGGTTGCTTTTCCGCAGTTCATACGCGCTTGCCAGGCCGGCGGAACCGGCACCGATGACGACGGCATGTCCAACCAGGAGATCGTTCATGCGCACACCTCCATCTCGTTTGTCACCGAGTTGTTGACCACAGGGGTGCTTACCTGCATGCAATACCGCAGGTGCTCTCTGCTGATCGGTGGGGGAGCGGGAAAGCCGGCAAGCAGCTTCCACATCGCGGTCGTATCAAAGCGGGAACGATGGTAGGTGTAAGGAAGAAATCCAGTCATACGCCGGTAGAAGAGCTTCTCGGAGTCCGTCGGATCAGCAGGCTTGGCCGGCACCATGCGCATCCGAATGGGCGAAACATCTTCGAGGGCGGCCGAGATGCAACGCACCGGGACGTCGTTGTCATGCACCACGTGAACGACTTCCACACCGGACGTGATTTGCTCGGCGATCCGGAGCATGGCCTCGGCTGCCCAATCCACCTGCACCACGTTCAACCGTGCCCGTGGATCGGCCCCAAGCCGCACGGGGAGGCGTGACGCCAGATTGGAACGACGTCCCGTAACACCCGCGACGACGAGGCTGACGCTCTTCATCGTGTGTTCCGGCAAACCTTCGAGAGAACCCGCACCCGGGACCAGAATGCTCGGACGCAGGATCAAAGCCGACCTACTGCCGGCTGCAGCCCAGCGTCTTACAGCGGCTTCGGCCGCATGTTTGGAGCGTTCATACACGTTCTCAAAGTCAGTCGTGTCCGCGCTCTTTGCCTCGCAGACCAAGGCATGGTGAGTACGCCCCGCTACAAAGGCGGTGCTGATGTAACGAAAGGGCACATGCGCGGGTGTGTGCGCCGCCAACTGCAACACGTTTTCCGTGCCGGCGACGTTGGTGCTCCACACCTGCTCATCGCGGCCGTCCAGCATAACGGTCGCGGCAACGTGCCAGACTTCATTCACTTCAGCGACAGCTGTCTGGACGTCGGATGGGGCTAAGCCCAGCATGGGAAGACGGATATTCGTGTCAAAAACCGTAACCATGTCTTCGAGCCGGCGGGGCAACTTCTTCAGGTCGCCCGAGCCGATCAGGAAGCGGCGTACGCGTTCGAGTGCAGGAAGGCCGCCGGCGTGGGCAAGCAGCGTAACCTCTCTGCCGGACAGCAGAAGACCTCGCAGCAGGTGCAGACCAAGAAAGCCTGTGCCGCCGGTCATCAGGACGCGTCCACGCGCGTCGTTCTCGGCAGAGCTCACCGTCTCAACCGGCTCCGGTAGGAGGTACAGCTTTCCTTCAGCGGAGGGAGTGGCAAGGGAAATATCGTTGTTTATGGGATCGTTCTGCCCCTCGCAGGGAGGGGCTTCCCGCATCGACTTGCTCTCACACAAAGCCTTGTCCATTTCTGAACGCTATACAGGCGTGGCGCACGAAGTGTCACTCGCTTGTCACCTGTTTGTCAGTGAAAGATGGACGATCTGCCGACACTGGAGTTGTGCAATGCTCTTTCACATGTGAGGGGCTTGTTGAAATCGAACCTCTCTACACTCGATTGTCGAGTCAACCACCGAAAGCTCAAACAGGTCCCTGGCCAACAACGAGCAGCTGAGCACCACGGTTCGCGCAGACCGTGTCCCTAATAACAATCAACGCCTCAAAGCCGGCATTGTTTCAGCCATGTCTTAGTAGACGACCGCTGGATCCGTGTAGGGCTGGCCAAACTTGTTGGCATGTACCAAGCCAGAAGTCGCCGACACGACGATCCCCCCAAGATCGGTGTGCGCTGCATCGATGTGCACGACTCTGGTGAGGCCGTCGAGTTCGCTTTGGGTCGCGCCTTCTACCCAGACATGCAACGCGTAGCTCCCTTCGGGTGCCTGCACCGAGAAGGATCCCCCGGCGTCACCGATGGCAAACCAGGGCGTTGTCAGAGCGATCACCACCGCGCTCATGGTCGGATGAATGTCGCAGAAAATATACGAGATGCCCGGATTGGAGAACCGGACCTCTCGCGTGCCCCCCGCCTCATACAGACCCAGATCAAAACGTTTGCCTTCAAATAGGGAGAAGACGTTGTGAAAGAAGGGATCCTGATTGGGGAAAGAAACCAGACTGCCGGCCGGAACAACGAGCAGGTGAGGCCGGAACATCTTGTCCTTTTGCACGAGCTGGTAGAAGTGTTGACCGGCTGTAGGCCAGAATACTGGCTTTGCACTCAGGGGCTGCAGCCAAAGCACGGCAGGTGGCAACTTTTCTACGCGTCGCGGTCTGGCCGCTGGCAGCTCCAGATGTGCCTTGATCACCGCCCTTGTACCGTCATCCGCAGCGGAAGCCGACTTTTGCGCGCCTGCGGTCAGAACGGCACCCAAGAACCAGGCGCAAGCGTAAACGGATGGAGCGCTCGATCGCATCTAGAAACGATATCCTGCCGCGAGGCCAAAGACTTCCGCCGTCCACGGAGCGCCGATCACGGGCGCGGTCATCATATGCCGATATTCGAACGAAAACAGGAGGTAGGCGCTGGGACTGAAGATCACGTTGGAGAAGACCGTCCGGTTGCGCGCGATATTCTGGTAAACCGACCCATTGCTCACGGCGTACGGCCGCAATTGGCCCGCAAACACGTTATCGGTCCCGAAGGCGGTGTTGAAGTCGAGCTTCCGAGTCGCGCGATACTTTACCTGCGACCAACCGCCGACATCTTCCAAAGCGCGGAACTGCGAAGCATTGCCGGAGACCCGGGACACGTAGTCCTGGTAGGCGCCGCCGCCCAAACCACCCAGAGCCTGCCCACGGTAGGCACTTCCGCTCAGCTCCACGTAGTGACCAAGAGGAAGCCGGTAATCGGTTGTACCTGCCCAGGCATTAAAGTTGGCGCCGGTCGCAATGCGATGAGGCGAGAAGTAGCCGCCCACGCCGATCTGCGCGCTCCGATCGTCGTCGTGGCCCAGCAGCGAGAGACGAAGCTCGGTGCCCGGCCGGCGGCTTGCTTCCGCGAGGCTCGTGGCCCTGGCATAAGGGACGTTGGGCGGATCTGGAACATCAACCAGAGCCGCCTCCACCCGGGCGCGAACACTGGTGTCCGCCAGGGCCGCTGTGAAGCGCGCTCCTGCCTGTGGCACCCATACCCACAGGTTGCCGGACCAGGCCAGCGCCGGCTCCGCGACCGCCGTCAGCGAGGTGGGTGTAAGCGGGCTGATCAGGGGCCGTTCCAGATTGATGAAGGCTTCGGCGTGTTGCCAGGTGAGTGTCGCCTGGGCTGTCCGCAGCCGCAACAAGCCGCCAATGTTGCTGTAACCGCCCTGTTCCGCCATCCCGTAAAAATCCACACGGGCATCCGCGCGGCTCCTTGCCCCAAAGATATGGGGACCACGCGCATCGATACCGAACACCGTCTGTCGCACGGAGGCACCCGTGCTCCCCTGTCCGCCAAGCGCAAGGGTGGGCGTCGCCGGCAGGTCTACGCCGCTGCTGTTCGTAAAGGCATTGAACAGGATCAGGCCGGATATTTTCACAGGGTACTTCGAGTCGCTCTCCACCTTCTCCTGGTCCAGCGTGGCGATCTCGCTCTCCTGCATGGCCCCCTGCTCCGCCTGCCGTCCCGGGATCCCAGCCTCTGAACTCGCGGCCGCTGGGGCCGCCGCCGGGACCGCAGCCTCGCTCGTGCCCAATGCGACTCCGGGTGACGTTGTCTGCGCGCCACGCTGCAGGGTCTGCTGCCGAAGCAGTGCCAACTGCCGCTTCAGCTCTTCGAGCTGCCGCTGCGAGGCATCCACCTGCGCCTGGGCCTGGGCGATAGCGGCGCTCAGCTGATCCAGTCGCTGCGCGGCGGCATCCGGAGCCGCCGGCTGCTGGGCAGACGAGGAGGCCACCTTCCACGCAAACAGGCAAGCAAGGGCAACGAGGAGACGCTTGCCCCGGGAAACCGGCCGCGGCAGGGCGCGAAATGTTTGCCGGAGCGATCTTCGCCAAAGTGGCGGGGAACGGCGACGCATTTCCAATCTCCTTACGGGACCATACGCAAAAAAGTTATGGAGAAGAAGGTTTTTCCGGGCGCGCTCTCCATCAGTCGCACGGATCCACCGTGCTCCTTGGCGATGCTCTGGCTCAACGTCAAACCGAGCCCCGTGCCTTTTTGCTTGCCTTCACTCACAAACGGCTCAAACAGATTGTCGCGAACTCCCTCGGGCACACCGGGCCCATTATCTATCACCGTCACGGAAAGAAGATCGGCAGTCGCCTCTGCCTGCATGACAACGGAAGGTAAGGCCTTGGAGAATCGCGCCGCCTGGCACGCATTCAGAAGCAGGTTAAACAGGGCGCGTTCGATCTGCTTCGCATCGACCAGCGCCATGGCTTCGCCGGCCTTGGAGAGTTCCGTGCGAATGGCTATGTCCTCGGCATCCGGATGCGCTCGCACCAGCGCCACGGCACGCTCCGCGAGATCGGCCAGTCGCTGCGGCACGCGCTGCACGCCATAGCCGCTGCGGCTGAAGATCAGCAGTGAATCGATCAGTTCCGTCGTGCCATTCACTGCGACGGAGATGTCGGAAAGTAACTCCTCGCGGTCTGCCGCGGTTAACTCGGAGTTCGCGAGAAACTCCGCATTGGCGTACACCGCTGCCAGGTAATGTCGAAGATCGTGCGAGACCGAACTTGCCATCCGCCCGATGGTCGCTAGCCGCTCCGCTTCCAGCAGCGCGCGGCTGGTCTGCGTGATGCGTTCCCGCATGGCCGCAAAGTCCGCACTTAGCAGTCTAACCTCGCGGGTGCCGCCTTTCGGCAAAGCGACGGAAGCATCGCCCTGCCCAAAGGCACGAACGCTCCGGGTCAGCTCTTCCAGAGGTCCGGTGACGCCCTTCGCCAGCGCCAGCATCGCGGTCGAACCTACAAGAAAAGCAAGGAAGCCGATGGCCGCCACGAGAAAATTGATGTCGCGAATATCCCGATCCGACTCGGTAAGGGATTTCAGGAGCACCAGCCGCACCGGCACGGGGCCGCCGCCGAACGGATCGACGGAGGTGGCCAGGTAGCGCGTGCGATTCAGGACAAGAGGATACGTCCTGCCATTCGACGCGTTCTCCTGCAGGGCATACTCCGCCTCCGTCCGTGGGCCGGGCAGGGTGGAGACAAGAACATGATGACCCGACACAAACAGCGCCTCCGCCGAGGTCGGCCGGCTTACCTCCAAAAGAAACTCACGGTTGATCTCCTGGCCGCTGACGACATAGCCAAGCAGGGTACCGGTTGCGTCGTCTCCGAAGCGAAGCGGTTGCACGGCAGAGGTAAAAAGTCGCCCGGAGCTCAGTAGATACTGCTGGTTGTCGCTTCCCAGAACCTCGGAGAGATCGCTCGCTAATCGCCTGTCAGCCGGCCGGCCGGTGGTGTAGGCCGCCGTCACTTTGCCGTCCGGCGTCGCCAGCGCAAACAGGTCGTTGCCGCTCACCTTCCAGAACCTCTCTCCGCCGTCGACGACCGTGCGCTGGTCGCGTGTCGTCATCAGGGCCTTCAAACTGGGCAGATCCGCCAGCAGGCCATTCTCGCGCTCGAGCGTGAGTCTGCGCTGCTGCCGAAGCGAGGCAAAGGTGTGGATGGAACGCCGGAGATCGAAACCGACGTCGCGTTCGACCTGCTGATGCAGCTTGGCTCGCAGAATGGAAAGACTGGCAGCCGTGATACCCACAACCACCAGACCCAGCGTCAGCAGCAGCATGGTTCGCGTCGCAAAGCCGCCGGTCTGTCGGGATTCCTGCGATTCCTGGAAGTCTAGAGACTTCCGCGGCGCGTCACCCGGCTTCCCTGCGAAAGCCCAGCGGTAACTCCGAAAGCTCCGTAGGGGTCGTCGCGATGAAGGGCGGACCATGGCTCATCCTCTCGCGTTCCAGGCGTTAGCTGACGCGCATAAAGCAAAGGTCATCCTGTGAGGTTGCAGAATACCTCACAGGAGTGCCGGGCGTTCTCTCCCCGAGTCGATCGGAGGCCGGAGGAAACACTCTCGTGCCAGAATGTTTCGGGGAGTATAGACATGGGCAACGCCGCAACAGTCGAGGCAGACCTGGGGACCATCCTGGTAGTGGAGGACGATCCCCGCCTGCAAAAGGTGCTGCGCCGAATCTTCTCGGAGGAGCGCTACAGCGTAGTCGTCGCTGGCGATGGGCGAACCGCGCTGGACGAGTTCCGCGCGCATCGGCCCCTTGCCGTTGTTCTGGATCTAATTCTTCCCTATCTCTCCGGGCGCGAGCTTTGTGGGCTCTTCAAGGCGCAATCGAGTGAAACGCCGGTGATCATTCTGAGTGCCATCACCGAGGTCGCGGATAAGGTTCTGCTGCTGGAGATCGGCGCGGATGACTATGTGACCAAACCATTCAGCCCCCGGGAGCTGCTGGCGCGCGTGCAGGCGGCCATCCGCAGGCAGCGCAGGCCCGCAGCCCCGACGACGTATCGCTTTGGAAATTGCGATGTGGACTTCAACAGCATGGGTGTGCGCTGCAAGGGGCAGCCCGTTCTGCTCACCGCGCATGAATTCAAGCTGCTGAAGTTCTTCACGGAAAACGTAGACCGGGTCCTGAGCCGCGAGGTGCTGCTGAATCAGGTCTGGGGCTTCCATTCCTACCCCACCACACGCACCGTCGACAATCAGATTTTGAAGCTGCGCCAGAAGCTGGAACCGGATCCAGGCAGCCCAAAGCACTTTCTCACCCTGCACGGCGCCGGCTACAAGTTCGTTCCCTAGGCTGCTCTCCTTGAGCTCCGCTCTCCTGGAGCAAAAGCGCCACCGACGAGACGTTCACATAGCAATGACAACTGGGTGACATACCACCGCCGCCGTCCTCCTAGAGTTGGTCCTGTTCAGGCGCAAATGCAATTCCCAGACTGCGCCTTGGAACTACACCTTTGTGCGCATTCCCCGGCGCATGGAGGGCAACGAACCAGCAGGTATTCAAGAAGTCTAAGGAGAAGCGGCATGAAACGGTTCGGTCTCGCACTGAGTTCCATCGCGGTTCTTACGGGTGCAAGTGCGCTCGCAACGGCTCAGCAGTACAAACAGACAAACATCGTGGCCAACACCGCGGGCACGGCGTCCACGACGGACAGCAGCCTCGTCAACCCATGGGGTCAAGCGCGCTCCTCAAGCGGCCCCTGGTGGCTTTCTGACGCCGGCACGGGCCTGAGCACCTTGTACAACGGCGCAGGCGTCAAGCAGGGTCTCGTTGTGACCATTCCTAAAGCAGATCCCACTTCGGCCAGTCCACACGGCCTGCCCAGCGGCATCATCGCGAACGGCAGCCCCACTGACTTCCTGCTGGCTCCGGGTAAACAGGCCGCCTTTATCTACAGCACGCTCGATGGTTCGCTTGCGGCCTGGAACCCCTCGGTCGGCATCAAGCCGGGCGGCGCCGCTCCGTCCACCGATGCCATCACGACCTATGTGGCCCCAAAAGGCTCGGCGTACACCGGCCTGACCTCCGCACTCGTCAACGGGGAACGCTTGCTGTATGCCGCCAACTTCGGCCTGGGCAGCATTGACATTTTTGACAACGCCTTCAAGCCAGTGACAGGCAAGCAACTCGCCAGCCGTGAAGCCCGCGCCTCGCAGGGTGAGGGCGTGGAAGATGTGCCGCTCATGCAGAGCGGTGCGTTCAAGGACGATCGCCTGCCAAGAGATTATGTGCCTTTCAATATCCAGGCTATCGGCAACGATCTTGTCGTCACCTACGCGCTGCATCCCGCAGGCTCCGGACCCAAGGAGACGGATGGTCCGGGTCTCGGCTATGTGGACATCTATTCCACCACCGGCAAGCTGCTCCGCCGTCTGGAGCATGGGATCTGGCTCAATGCGCCCTGGGGCGTGGCGTTGGCTCCTCTGGACTTCGGCGGCTACAGCCATGACCTCTTGGTCGGCCAGTTTGGCGGTGCCGGCAACTCGGAGTCTGCGGGCTACATCGCCGCATACGACCTGGCCACGGGCAAGTTTGACGGCCTGCTGCAGAACGCCTCCGGTGCGCCGCTTGTAATCCAGGGTGTGTGGTCGTTGAGCTCCGGCAATGTCGCCCCCAACAACCTGGATCCGACCGCGGCTCCCTCCGCTGAGATCTACTTCACCGCGGGTCCGAACGGCGGAGCAAATGGCCTCTACGGTTACCTCAGCGCCGTATCCACCACGCTGGTGCAAGGCAACGACCAGTAGTCCTGCCTGCCCCTTCAGGGCCGGTGTGCCGGGTGTTCCTCAACCCGTCCCGCCGGCCTGTTTTCTTCATGCGCCAACCTTTCGCTTTGGCCAGTCCTATCCATCCTAAACGGCAACCGGAGAGCGTGTTGGTGCCCGATAGAAATGTCCTACATGGGCGCCGGATAGAAATGTCAGTCTAATTACTTCGTCATCGTTTTCGCGGTGGGTAATGTGAGAACCGCCGTTATTTGGCGGTTTCCAAGGTCTGTCGGAAGAGTGGGACGGCTTTATCGTTCCACGCTTTCCATCAGACCGTCATTTCCACTGCGGCGCGCGAACGCGTTTTCTCGACGTAGTCGGGCCCGTAGATCACTCGCGGGTTCTTCTTGTAGCCGGTCTTCTCGCTGTTGGTCATCACCTTGGTCTCGCGCTTGAGATCCTGTTGCGCCTTGACGATCGTCAGCGCATGCCCCAGTCGCTTGTTCTCGACGATCGCAGCGTGGCTTACCCGCTGGTCCTTGCTGAAGGTGCGGTAGGGAAGAGCTACGCCCTTCCAGCGCACCTCCATCGGTCTGTCCGGGAAGTCGTACAGTTCGACGTACCGGCCCACCAGCCCCTTGGAGAGATCTGTCTGCTCCAGGATGATTAGCTTGCGGTCGTAGTGGAAGGTAAGCTGCGCACCGACGTAGCGCTGCTCGCGGTGGCACAGGATGTCTTGGAGTCGTGAAGCCGCAAGGTTGAGCGTGCGATGCAGATCTTCGGGCTTCGCCGCCCTTACAGAGAACCGTTCGTTGTAGCGCTCGGTGAACCGTGCAAGGAAGTTGTTACCAGCTTCCATATCGCTGACGCCGGCCAGGCGCAGCTCCTTCACCAGCCGATCCTGCAAGGTTAGGTTGGCTCGCTCCACGCGCCCTTTCGCCTGGCTGGAATTGGCACAGATGATCTCGACGTTCAGTTCAGCCAGGGCACGGCCGAACTGCGTCATGCCTTGACCGCCCTTGGCTTCCGGTCTGTTCACGCGGAAGATGGAGTGCTTATCGGAGTAGAAGGCCACAGGGCAGCCGTGGCTCTGGACGTACCCCTCCAGCGCTTCAAAGTAGCTTGCGGTGCTTTCGCTAGGGACGAATCGCAGCTGCATCAGCCTGCTGGTCGCGTCGTCGATGAAAACCAGCAGCGTACAGGGCTCGCCACGGTTCTCGAACCACCGGTGTTCGCTGCCATCGATCTGGACCAGCTCTCCGTAGCTCTCGCGTCGTAATCGAGGCTGGTGGAACGTCTTGCGCTGCTTCCTAGAGGCCCAGAGGCCAGCCTCGAGCATCCAGCTTCGCAGAGTCTCGCGGCCCACCTTGATGCCGTGCCTCTCGTACAACGCTTCGATGGCCAGCGTCGGTCCGAAGTCTCGGTACTGGGTTCGGACAAGTTCGAGTGCATACTCTCGAACACCCTCGTTCGCACGATGGTTGGACGGCTTACCGCGACCCTTATGGACCAGCCCGCCGCCACCGTCATCCCGGTAGCGCAGCAACAGCCGGCCCACCTGCCACCGTCACATCCAGCACAGTCGCCGCCGAAGCCACCGTGCGCCGTCCCGCCAGAACTTCCGTCAGCACTTCGATCCGTTGCAGATCGCGTTCGCTCATCATCACCAGCCCAACTTGTGCCTCCCAAGCTCTAGGCTTGGAGGCGGAATCGGACATTTCTATCGGGCGAGAGTAGGACAATTCTATCCGGCGCTAATAGAGCGACTGTACATAATGAGGGTTATCGGACGTAACTTATTGATAAAAGACAGGTTACGTCCGT
>CAXSEC010000077.1:0-14900 GCA_964236325.1 uncultured Acidobacteriaceae bacterium
CATCGTGAAACAGCACGTAGGGCGAGAGATGCACATGCGGCACCCACGTCGTCAGTGAAGCATACGCGCCATGGAACGTAAGCCCCGCGCCATGTTTATCGAGCGAACTTGAATGCACTACGACGACCGACGTGCTGAACAGGTCTACGCGGTTCTTGTCTCCCAGCCGCAGATCGAATCCATCCCAGGTGCGGCTGTTGTTTGTCCAGTCGCTGATACCGATCACGCGCTCTGACCCGAACTTCAGCTCCTGTCGGCCGCTGATCAGCCTCATTGGCATTGTGCCTTCCTGCCCGTGCAGGTCCAGGTAGGCCTGCCGCAGGTCGAAGACGTCGCGCTGATTCGCCGCCACCACATGCAGGGGGAGCCCCAGCGCATGTGTATCGATGAACTGCAGATACCCCGTCGCAAAGTGCGTCGGCCTGATCTCAAGCCCGCCGTAGGCACGCGTGAGCACATAGAGCCGATCGCCGTTCTGGGTGTAGTTCAGGGAGGTCTGCCCCTCCCACCTGCCGCGCAGCTCGGAGTTGATCGTGAGCCAGGCCGGGAGCGCCTGCCATTCGAGAGGCTGCAGACCGCCACGACGCTGCGGATAGTCCGCGTACAGCGTCTGAGTACTCGTGCTTTGCGGCGTCATTGCCTGTGCCGGAACACTCTCTCCGGCTGTCTTTGTCTGCCCGCGCGCTGAAGCCGCACCCACCCAGAGGGCGCCTGCCACTCCAGCGAGCGCGAGGTATCGTCTGAAAAAAGTCTTGCCCGTCACGTTCAGGAAGGCTCCATCGTGTTTCCAAGAAGTGAAAGAAGAGGGCGATCTGACAGGTCTGCTCAGTAGCTTTTGCAAGGTCAACAAATCTCCGGAACTCGTACCGGCCCGCCCAACGCGAAAGCCGAAGCATACACCTCTGAAAGCTCCAGTGGCTATCCTCTCGCGCAATTGGAGCGGGGTGGACTTCTCATAAAGTGGTCTGGTGGGTGGCGACGGTTGTCGAGAGAGAGGCGGGTTCCTAGGCTCCAGTCGGAATTACACCCAATGAGAGCGCAAGGAGACTTGAGGTGAGTGGACATGCGGAGGCTGGTTATTTGGGGTTGGGGGCGGGGTTGACCTTGATCTCGAAGAGGGTGGGCCACTGCTTGCCGGTGACGAAGAGGCGGTCGTGGGCGGCGTCGAAGGCGATGCCGTTGAGGACGGACTCGGAGGTGAGGCGCTGTATGTCGGGGATCAGGCCAGTGAGGTCGATCCAGCTAAGGACGCGGCCGTCGATGGGGGAGATGCGGGCGATGGTGTCGGAGTGCCAGACGTTGGCGTAGATTTCGCCGTGGATGAACTCGAGTTCGTTGAGGTCGCGGATGTGGTCGGAGCCGTTGTGCACGGTGATGTGGCGGGTTTCGCGGAAGGTGTCGGGGTTGCGGAAGCGAAGGGTATCTGTGCCGTCGGAGGTTACGATTTCGGTGGCGGTGCGGGTCATGCCCCAGCCCTCGCCGGTGTAGGGGAGCTGGCGGACGAGCTGGAGGGTGCGGCGGTCGTAGACGAAGCAGAGGTGGGATTGCCAGGTCCACTCGTAGAGGTTGGGGCCGAAGTCAACGATGCCCTCGCCGAAGAGGTTGGGCGGGAGGGTGAGGGATTGGAGGGGCTTGCCGGTTTCGAGCGGGTAGATGAGCAGGGCGGAGTGGCCGTCCAGACCGGTGCCTTCATACATGAGGCCGTCCGAGAAGAAGAGGCCTTCGGTGTAGCTGGTGGGGTCGTGCGGGAAGCGGGCGACGACGGTGTAGCCGAAGGTGGGGGCCTGGGCGAGGGCGCCGGCGGCGAGGAGGAAGACGGCGAGGAGGCTGTCGGTGAAGCGCATGCTGGGCTCAGCTTACGCTGCTGGCGCCCGCGTGCGGTTCGTCAACATGAAGGTGTTCGAGACCTATCAAAGCATTGCGTCGGGAGACGATACTCGAGTCTATGAAGGCGATCTAGAGTCGTATGAAGGCGATTTATGAGAGGAACAAACGCCAATGGCAGGGATGAGCGACCGTTTGCCTGAGCTACCGCCGGAGGCCTTCCGCAAGGAGGACGGAGGCGATGATGCCGACTTCTACGCGCCTGCCCGGCTGGTCACGCATATCGACGAGGCGGCGACGCGGGCGCTCACAGCCTATTACCGAGCCACCCTGCCGGCGGGGGGCGTGCTGCTGGATCTGATGTCGAGCTGGGTCAGTCATCTGCCGCCCGAGATGGTCTTCACCGAAGTCATCGGTCAGGGCATGAATGCCGAGGAGCTCAGGACCAATCCGCGGCTGAGCCGGAGTTTCGTGCAGGATCTGAACCGCAGCCCCATGCTCCCGTTAGAGGCCGCCAGCTGCGATGCCGCTCTGTGCTGTGTCGGGGTTCAGTACCTGCAGCGTCCGCTGGAGGTCTTTGCTGAAGTGCTGCGGGTTCTGCGGCCGGGCGCACCGTTCATTGTCAGCTTCTCCAACCGCTGCTTTGCGACCAAGGCGGTGGCGATCTGGCGGTCGCTTGATGCCCACGGGCATGCTGCCCTGGTGCGCCTCTACCTTGAGCGGGCCGGCTTCAGCGACATTCGCGCAGAGGTGCTGCGGGACGGCTCCGAGAGTGACCCGCTGATTGCGATTACGGGTCGGCGTTAAGCGCGGGTCTACTAACAGAGCTTCTGCTCTTCGGCGAACGAGCCGGCCCCGACCTGTGGCAGAAGACGGCAGGCCCAGGCGACGACGGTGTAGGCGAAGGTGGGAGCCTGAGCCCCGAGATGACTACTTGTGCGGTCAGGCTTTGCGGTGATGGGTGACGGTGGCGAAGGGTTTGCCGACGGTGGTGAGTTGCGGCAGGACGGCGGTGTTGAGGTGGGTGGCGAGTTCGTCGGCCTCGCGGTTGGTGGGACCGGTGAAGTCTGAGCCGTGCTTGCTGAAGCCTTCGCGGTGCAGCAGGGACTGGACTTCCTTGTCGGCTTCGGCGATGCGGGAGACGTCGAGGTCGCGGAGTTCGATGAAGATGGTGGCGATGTAGCGCATGACGGTTGGATGCGGGGCGGGGGCGGTTTTCGGCGGCCTGCGTTGCGATCGCAGGCTGCCTGAGGTGCTCTGGGACGGGCGAGCTTGACTGAAAGGGGATTCGAAGTCAATACAACTTTTGTGCAATCCGGCTGCAGCCGCCGCGCGTTCTTCCGTCACCAAAGCTTTTTGCGCCTTTTTACGTGGCGGATGAGAACTCCGCCACCTCTTCCAGGAACAAACAATGTGCTGCGAGGGAAAGTATGAACTTTAAAGAAGTGAATGCTGAGAGTTTCAACCTGCTTGCTGCGCGGACGGATCGACGTCGTTTCTTCCGCCAGGCTGGGCTTATCGGTCTGGGCACCGCTGCTGGCGGTCTGCTGCTTCCGAGCGCAGATGCGCAGACTACCGTATCGCAGACCACAGAGCAGGCCGCCGATACCGCGACGGAGATCTTTGAGGCCGCACTGGTGGCCGAGGATCTGGCGACTACCTTTTACTACAACGGCCTGGTTGGCAAAGTGCTGCAGGATCCGGCGCTTGCTGGCTCTGGCGGCGGCATCAATGACATCACGAACGGCAACCAGCCAAACCTGCAGTACATTCAGGCGGCGTTGACCGAAGAGATCAACCATGCCAAGCTGTTTCGCAGTCTTTTGGGTGGCCGCGCGTCCACAACCGATCCGTACCAGACGTTTTACTTCCCTGAGGGCACGTTCGATACCATCGGCAGCTTCCTGGCTATTCTGAATGCGCTTGAGAACGCCTTTATTGGCGCGTATCTGAATGCCGTACAAGAGTTTGCGCTGATGTCGGCGAAGGTTGAAGCCAACAGCAAATACACGGCGACGGAGCTGCAGTATTTTGCCAAGGTGGCCGCTTCGATAATGGGTATCGAGTGTGAGCACCGGGTGCTGGGCAACGTGATTGCGAACGTGAATCCGGCGAACAACTTGAACTACGAGCAGACAGACGGAATTAATGCTGTCTATAACGGCCCGCACTCGGCTTTTGCGGCGCTGGTTCCATTTGTGACGCCATCGACTGGCACTGGGTACTCGCTTCAGACCGCGCTGGAGGGGGCGAGCAAAGTCGGCATCATTGTAGGGGGATCTCCGGCGAAGATGTAAGTGTGGGAACCACTCGACCTCTGGCGAGGTGCCGCGGCGTGACTTTCAGCGGCCTTCGCGGAGGCGGGCGGCGAGGCGTTCCGGGAGGCCGGCCATAAGGATGCGGCCCTGCGCGGCGAGGACGTCGTACGGGACGCGGTGGAAGGTGATTTCGGCGGCGTCGGTGTCGTAGATGGCGAAGGCGGCGCGCCAGTCTCCATCGCGGGGCTGACCGATGGAGCCGGGATTGATGAGATGGCGGCTGGTGGGGAGTAGTTTGAGGGTCCAGGACTCGGCTTCGGTGCGGGTGCGGTAGAGGGGACGAAGCTGCTGCCAGGGGGCTGCGGGTGATGGGGCGGCAGGGATTCGGGTTGCGGGGGATGGGCTGGCGGGTGTGTCGGCCTGGAGGGTGAAGCCGCCCTGCATGTGGGTGTGGCCGATGAAGGTGATGGGGGCGAGGCTCTGCTGGAGCGGCGCCCAGGCGTCGCGCAGGCTGACGATGTAGTGGTCTTCGTGGAGCGGGGAGCCGTGGGCGAGGGCGACGGCGGGGAAGAGTGCGGTGGGGTCGAGGTCGGGGACGGTGGAGTGGGGCGCCTCATGATCGGTGGCGGCGGTGGAGCCGGCGGCGATGAGGATCTTTTCCGCTATGGGTACCTGCGGCGACGTCTGCAGCGAGGCTTGGAGCGTCTGTTGCGAAGCTACGGGCGTTTGCGAGGCTACGGGCGTCTGCGCGGGTGGATGGAGCGGACCCTGCGGGAGGTCGCGGAGCCAGGTGAGGTTGGCCTGGGTGAGTTCGGCGCGGGTCCACTCGACGGCGGCGCGGGCGGTGGGATTGAAGTTGACGGCGGAGGAGAGACCGCAGCAGACGCGGTCGTGGTTGCCGCGAACGGTGACGGAGGAGAGCGGGCGGATGCGGTCGATGACCTGATTGGGGCTGCCGCCGTAGCCGACGGTATCGCCGAGATTCCAGACGGTGTCGACGTGATCTTCAACCGCGGCGAGGGCGGCGGTGAGGGCCTCGAGGTTGCCGTGGATGTCGGAGAGGATGAGGGCGCGCATGGAGTGAGTGGGAGAAGGACGCTGGGAATGATCTCAGGATAACGCGCGGGGATCAACCGTGGAGATGATGCGGTTTCCAGAGGGGCCGTTTAACCGGCCTGGTGGAGGAAGAAATGCGGGGTCTCTCCACTTCGCGAGACGATGAAGCTGTCTCGCTGCGGTCGAGATGTGGGCTCTTGAGGGAGAAGGTTAGAGGGTGGTGGCGAGGGGTTTGGTTCGGTCGGTGTGCATGGTGGGGGCGGAGGCGAGGAGTTGGCGGGTGTAGGGGTGTTGGGGGGAGCGGAAGAGGTCGGCGGCGGTGGCTTGTTCGACGATGCGGCCGCGCTGCATGACGGCGACGCGGTCGGCGATCTGCGAGACGACGGCTAAATCGTGCGAGATGAAGAGCATGGCGAGCGAGTGGCTGCGGCGGAGAGTGCGGAGGAGATCGAGGATCTGGGCCTGGACGGTGACGTCGAGGGCGGTGGTGGGCTCGTCGGCGATGAGCAGGCGGGGGCGGTTGGCGAGGGCGATGGCGATGAGGATGCGCTGGCGCTGGCCGCCCGAGAACTGGTGGGGGAAGTCGGCGAGGCGGCGTTCGGGGTCGGGAAGGGCGACTTCGTGGAGGGCGGCGAGGGTGCGGGCCTTCACGTCGGAGCGGGAGAGATCGGGGTGATGGGCGCGGATGGCCTCGGCGATCTGGGTGCCGATCTGCATGACGGGGTTGAGGGCGGTCATGGGCTCCTGGAAGATCATGGCGATGTCGCGGCCGCGGATTCGGCGCATGGCGGGCTCGGCTTCGGTGAGGAGGTTGCGGTTGTTGAAGTGGATCTGGCCGGAGAGGCTGGCGGAGGGTGGGAGGAGGCGGAGCAGGGCGAGCGAGGTGGCGGATTTGCCGGAGCCGGACTCGCCGACGAGGCCGAGGGTTTCGCCGGGGGCGATGGTGAAGGAGATGGTATCGACGGCGAGGTGGGGGCCGAAGTGGATGGTGAGGTCGGTGACGGAGAGGAGCGGGGGCATGTGTGGGTGATGGTAGCGCGGTGGTTTGCTTCGGCTGCTGTCGGAGCGACAACGCAGGAGGTTTGCGGTTGAACGGGTGTTCCAGGCGTGTCCTTGGTTTCAGGCAGAGAAGCAGATCCCTACGGGATGACAACAAAAAAGAAAGATGCGGCTGTCCGAGGAAGCACTCCTGGCTGAAGGGCGAAACACAGGGGCCTCTCCACTACGCCTTGCGAGCCGCAAGGCTCCGGTCGAGATGACGGCCTGCTCTTGCCTGGTTTGAACCGACCGGGGCAGGTACGGTCGAGATGACGGCTGTTTTGCTGGAGTAGAAAAGGATCCGGGGTCAGTCGAGATGATCGCTGCTTCGGAGAAGATGGCGAGTTCCGAAACGGTTGGTGGCGTCGTCTAATGGAGAGCTATGGTTTGGCGACGAGTTGCGGTGGCGGGTTTGGCGGCGGGCTGCGGTCTAGGCGTGGGTGGGTTTGCGCAGACGCACAAGGTGGAGAAGCCGGAGGCGGTGGTGCGGGCGGTGGGGGTGTATGAGTGGACGGGGGATCTAACGAAGCCGGCGGCGAGCCGGTTGATCCCGGTGTCGCTGTACATCAATGGCGAGATGCAGGATGCGGCGGTGTACCAGCCGCGGCCGATACCGTTTGCGCTGCTGCCGGGCAATGCCTATGAGCTGCAGCAGGCGGGGGTGGTGAAGGGGCTGGTGGAGTTGAACTCGGCAGGGAAGCTGAAGGCGCCGGATAGTCCGTTTGACGATGGGTGGTTCGGGTACGGGACGTTCAAGCCGGAGGCAGAGGTGAAGGCGGCGCAGCTGAAGGAGTCGCGGCGGGTGAGCGCGATCACGACGAGCAAGGATGATGCCGAGTATGGCAAGGGCGGGGGCAAGGACGAGGACGGGAACAAGGTGGATCCGGACCGGCCGACGCTGCGGCGGCGGAGTCCGACGGGGAAGAACGACAAGAGCGCGCCGGCTTCCACGCCGGATACGACGACCGCGGGAACGCCGGCGGATGATCCGGATCGGCCGGTGCTGAAGAAGCGTGGGCAGAAGGATGTGGCGACGGACGGGGCGGATGCGAGCGCGAAGAAGGAGATTGCGACGGGGGCGTTGAACAACGATCCGGACCGGCCGCTACTGCATCGCGGAAAGCCGGTGGGCGGGCAGAAGACGGCGGATGGCGAAGCGATGACGAAGCTTTCCGGGCTGCCGGCGGAGCTGCACCAGATGATTGCGGTGAGCGATGCGAAGAATCGGGCGGAGCATGACTTTGTGCGGCTGTGGGAGGATGAGGCGGAGCACAAGGGGGTGATGGTGGAGATGGAGGGCCTGGCGGCGGCGAAGCTGACGGGGATGCCGGCGGTGGCTGGTTCGGGGTCTGCGGGGGCGGGTTCCGCGGCGGCGGCGAAGCCGGTGGTGAAGGCTGCGGTTCCGGCTACACCTGCGGCGCGGCGGCGGGCTGCGCTAGCGGCTGCGGCGGCGAGGCGGAAGGCCGCGGCAGCGGCCAAGGCGGCGGGATCGGGGATGCTCGATGAGGATCTGCGAGGGTATTTGCTGAGCTATGGCGGGGCGCCAACGTTTGTGTATACCGCGCACACGGCGGGGACGGGGGCGGCGCTCAAGTATGTGACGGTGGTGGCGCAGCGGGATGTGTTTGGCAAGCTGCAGACGGCGTTCAGCAGTGTGACGGATGCGGAGCATCTGGACCAGACGCCGTGGATGCGGCTGGTGGGGGTGGTGGATGCGGAGGCGTCGAACCGGGCGAGCTTGTTGTTCGAGATGCGGGAGCAGGGGGCGCGGCAGTTTGCGCTGTATCGGGTGGTGGGGGCGCGGTCCGAGGCGGTGTTTACGACGGGGACGACGCAGTAAAGGGTGTTGTGTCGCGTCGCTTCGCTCCGCGGTTAAGAGCGAAAGGCGGGGATTCTTCCGCTGCGCTCAGAATGACAAGCAAAAGAAGAGGCCGCGACGATGTCGCGGGCCCTTCTTGCTGCCTCGTCGCAGCCTTCTCTTGCTGCCTTGTATCTAGGCCTGGAGGCTGGGCTGGTCGATGTAGCCCTGGGGTCCATGGCCGTAGAAGGTGGTGGGCTGCGGTTCGTTGAGGGCGGCGTTTTTGGCAAAGCGGATGGGGAGGTCGGGGTTGGCGATGAAGAGCTTGCCGAAGGCGATGGCGTCGGCTTCGCCGTTGGCCAGGACTTCGTTGGCGGCGTCGAAGGTGAACTGCTCGTTGGCGATGTAGACGCCGCCGAACTTTTGCTTGAGTTCGGGACCGAGCCAGCCGCCGGCACGGTGTTCGCGGGACATCAGGAAGGCGAGCTTGCGGCGGCCGAGCTCGCGGGCGACGTAGCCGAAGGTTTCGGCGAGGTTGGCGTCCGAGATGCCGTGGGCGTCGGCGCGCGGGGCGAGGTGCATGCCGACGCGGCCGGAGCCCCAGACGGAGATGCAGGCATCGGTGATGTCGAGCATGAGGCGGGCGCGGTTTTCGATGGAGCCGCCGTACTCGTCGGTGCGGTGGTTGGTGCCGGACTGCAGGAACTGGTCGATGAGGTAGCCGTTGGCGCCGTGGATCTCGACGCCATCAAAGCCAGCGCGCTGCGAGTTCTGGGCGGCGCGGCGGAACTGCTCGACGATGTTGGGGATCTCGCGGGTTTCGAGGGCGCGGGGGGTGACGAAGGCCTTTTCCGGGCGAAGGAGGGAGACGTGGCCGCTGGCGGCGATCGCGCTGGGAGCGACGGGGAGCTCGCCGTTGAGGAAGACGGGGTCGGAGATGCGGCCGACATGCCAGAGCTGCTGCACGATGCGGCCGCCGTGGGCGTGGATGGCGGCGGTGATGGGCTTCCATGCCTCGACCTGCTGCTCAGACCAGATGCCGGGGACCTGCGCGTAGCCGATGCCCATGGGCGAGACGGGCGTGGCTTCGGAGATGATGAGGCCGGCGGAGACACGCTGGGTGTAGTACTCGACCATGAGGGGGGTGGGGATGTTGTCGATGGTGGCGCGCAGGCGGGTGAGCGGGGCCATGATGATGCGGCTGGGGAGATCGAGGTCGCCTACTTTGATGGGGTCGAGAAGAGATGGCACGGTGTGGGGGATCCTTGTCCGGGGCGCTACTTGCCTGAATTGGATGATCCGGGGAAGGGGAACGGTTCGACGTCGAAGGTTGCGGTGCGCGTGGCGGAGGTCCGTGGGGGTGGCTATACTGCTGGCCACGCGCTGCCCACAAGAAGGACGCGAAGGTGATCAAGGTGGGCGATCAGGAGGAGAGGAACGGAGTGGAGATCGAGGTGCCGCTTGCGAAGATGCACCCGGTCAATGGATGGCTGGCGCTCGAACAGGGGGGACGGCGGGTGAATGCGGGCCGGGTGGCGCTGGTGTATGCGGACGATGGGACCGAGCTGGCGAGCACAGAGGCGCGCGGCGAGGATGAGGCGTTCCACCTGAACTTTGTGCCGGAGGGCGAGTACACGCTGAAGGTGACGAAGGCGCGGGATATAACGCGAACGGAGGTGTCAAACGGGCCGGGAGTGGTGCCGCCGACGCACACGGACGAGAAGGTGGTGCGGACGTATGGGGATGCGTCGCAGCCGCTGGTGGTGGTGAACGATGTGTCGGGGCTGATGGTGAATGTGCCGGCGGCGAAGGCGGGGGGGGGCCAGTAGAGCGGGGTTGTTCCACGAGATTCGAGCGAACTTAAGGTGGGCAGGTGTTTACGTCCCACCCATCGCGATGAGGCTGCGATGGATGGGGCACCCGGGTGTTTGCGGGAGGGCGCGGAAGGAGCAGGTCCCTCCACGTCCCTTTGCTTTGCTTGGGTCCGGCTGGGATGACAGGCAGGCGGGACGGGCGCGTTTCTGCGGGCGTTATAGTTGAACGGTTTTGAGCCAGGCGCGGAACTTGGGGCCGAGGTCGTCGCGCTTGAGGGCGAGCTCTACGGTGGCCATGAGGAAGCCGAGTTTGTCGCCGGCGTCGTGGCGCTTGCCTTCGTAGGAGAAGCCGTAGACTTTTTCGAACTCGAGCAGGGCCTTGATGCCGTCGGTGAGCTGGAGTTCGCCCCCGGCGCCGGGGGTGATCTGCTCAAGCAGGGAGAAGATGCGCGGCGTGAGGATGTAGCGGCCGATGATGGCGTTCTGCGACGGGGCCTCTTCGGGTTTAGGCTTTTCGACCATGTGCCTGACTTCGAGCAGGCGCGGGTTGCTGGGGTCAGGGGTGCAATCGAGGCAGCCGTAGTTCTGGATGGCGGCTCCCTCGACGACTTCGGAGCCGAGGATGGAGGAGCCGGTCTGCTCGAAGGCTTGAACCATCTGCTTCATGCAGGGGACGGCGGCGTCGACGATGTCGTCAGGCAGGAGGACGGCGAAGGGCTCATCGCCGACGAGCTCCTTGGCCATGAGGACGGCGTGGCCGAGGCCGAGGGGCTCGGGCTGGCGGACGTAGGAGATTTTGGCGAGCTTCGAGACGGAGCGGGCGATCTCAAGCAGGGCGGTCTTGTTCTTGGCGGCGAGCGAGGCTTCGAGCTCGGGGGAGCGATCGAAGTGATCCTCCATGGTGGTCTTACCGCGGCCGGTGACGATGATGATCTCGGTGCAGCCGGCGGCGACGGCCTCTTCGACACCGTACTGGATGAGCGGCTTGTCGACGAGGGCGAGCATTTCCTTGGGGGTGGCCTTGGTGGCTGGGAGGAAGCGGGTGCCCATGCCGGCGGCGGGGAAGACGGCCTTACGGATTTTCTGGGTGGTCATGACCGGCTGAGAGTTCTCCATGAAGATGCGTACGCCATATGGTATCAACCGGGATCGGCAGTGAGGCTACGACTTCCGAGGAAGGCGGGAGCGTCCAGCAGCGAAGGCTGACGGCAGGGGTGACGGCTATGGCTCGACGATGCGGGAGGCGAGATCCGGGGCGATCTGGCGAAAGTGTTTGAGGTTGTTGGTGTAGATGTGGCGGGCGTCGATCTTGCGGGCGCAGGCGAGGATGAGGGCGTCGTAAAGGAGGGCTCCGGCGAGGCTACGCTCAGCGATCGCCTGAATGGTTTGAAGCATTTCGTCGGGAGTCAGGGTTAGAAGAGTGAAGAATCCACTTGCCTCCTTCACGATTGTGGCGGCGGCTAACGGTGGAAGGCCATAGCCCTTCGACGTGCGCGTAAGCGTGTTGAAGCACTCAGCCAGCGTGTGGGCCGCACATGCACCGCCGGTTTCACGAAGCCGGTTGAGACAAGCTGAGCTTGCAAAATGATGAGGATGTTGCGGGATAGAAGAGGCAACCAGGACGGTGGTGTCAAAGAAGTCTAGTCCTTGTTCCATGGCCCCATGATCTCTTCCGCACGAGCTTCTTGTGCGTCTCTGACCCAGTTGAGAGCTTCTGGAGGTACCGGGCGGCCCGTGTCGTAGACGAGCATTCCATTCTTACGATAGAGGCCTCGACCGACGCGTTCGGGCGCGATCTGGATGGCGTCGCCTTCCTGCTTCAGGGTGAGGCGGGTTCCCGGGACAAGATGGAGTGCATCTCGCATCTTTTTGGGGACGACGATGCGGCCGGCTTTGTCGATCTCGACGGTGGCATTCACAAGTACCATTTTACCATTCCAAATGGCATTGGCTACAGGACGGGGCTGTCGTTGGCGAGCATGTCTTTGCGGATGACTTTGATGGGGGCTGGGCCTTCGCGCATGAAGCTGTCGTGGAACTGCTGGAGGTTGAAGGCGCTGCCCTGTTTGGCGCGGACGTCTTCGCGGAGTTTGAGGATCTGGAGCTTGCCGAGGGTGTAGTAGAGGTAGGTAGCGTCCGAGGTGCCGCGCTTGGTTTCGACGAGGGCGATGGCGTGGGATTGGTAGCCCTCGCGGACGAAGAAGTCGACGGCCTGGTCGAAGGTGAAGGTGCTGCCGGATTTGTTCAGAGTGCTTTGTGGGGCGAGCGGCTGGCCGTTGAACTCCTCGACGTGGGTTTCGCCTTTCATCTCGCTGGGTGGAGGCGGGGTATCGGTGTGGAGGCGGATGGAGACGACGAAGCGGGCGTCGCGGAGGAGGGCGTCCTGCAGCTGGCCGAGGCGGATGAGGCGGGCTTCGCGGGAGCCGGGGGCGGTGCCGGGTGGGAGGTAGCCTTCGTCGAGCATCATCTGCTCACAGTAGTGCGCCCAGCCTTCGCTGTTGGTGTTGGCACCGACGAGTTTGCGGACCTTGGAGGGGAACTGGTCCTGCCAGAGGAACTGGATGTAGTGACCGGGGTAGGCCTCGTGCACGGCGGTGGAGGTGATGGTCCCGACGTTGAAGGCGGCCATGTGCTCAGCGATGCGGGCGGGCGACCAGTTGGCGTCGGGCAGGGTGACGTTGAAGTAGGCGCGGGTGGAGTGGGTTTCGAAGGGGCCGGGAGGATCCATGGAGGCCTGGGTGGTGGCGCGCATGAAGGGCGGCGTCTCTTCGAGGGTGGGCTCGACCTTGGAGGGGATGGTGATGATGTGGTTGGTGTTGATGTAGGCGATCAGGCCGGAGAACTGGTCATGGAAGGCGCTGAGAAGTTTGTCGGGTGCGGGGTGGATGGTGGCGAGTTCGGCGAGGACCTCCTGCGGCGACTTGGCGGGATCGACCTCTTTGGCGATGCGGGCGAACTCGGCCTGGTTGCGATGGAGGTCGGCGTAGGCGATCTCGAGTAAGTGGGCGAGCGGCACATCGACCATCTCGTCGTCGCTGAGTTTGCGGGCGAATGTGGCGGAGCCGAGGCGATAGTCGCCGGTGGAGCGGGGAAGGAGGTCGGACTTGAGCCAGTCGCGGTAGGTTTCCAGGGCCTGGATGACGGCGGTGTTGGATGTGGCGAAGTCAGACAGAGCCTGTTTGTCGGTGGCGTCTTTGAAGGCTGCGGGGACGTCGCTCTGGAAGAAGGAGATGATGCCGTCGATCTGTTCGAGGGCGATCTCGGTGAAGATGCGCGGCGGGTTCTTGAGGTTCTGACGCGCGGCGGTGAAGACGGCGGGCATCTGGCGTTCGCGGGCGATGGCGGATTTGAGGCGGCTATTGACGGGAGCGAAGGGACGCTCCATGAGGACGAAGACGGAGTTGGTGATGCCGGAGGAGTAGAGGTCGGGGTTCTTTTCCCAGTTGCGGATGGTTTCGAGGGAGAGGAGCTGGGAGTGGATGGAGTTGAGCAGGATCTGACGATCGGCGGCGACGGAGGCATCGAGGGCGTCGGGCGGGACGGCGGTGATCTTCTGCTCATAGGTGTGCAGGGCAGCGATGTTCCTCTGGACGGCAGCGGCGGAGTAGTCCTCGAGTTGAGGGTCGTACTGGTGGAAGCCGGCCTGGGTGCCGTTGGTGGGGGAGAAGTGGAAGAGGACGTCTGAGAAGTATTGGTCGGCGAGGGTGTGAAAGGTCTGGGCGCCACCATCGGCGGAGAGACGCTGGGCGGCGAGGGTGGCGGAGGGCATGAGGAGACCGAGCAGGGTGGCGGCGAGGGTCGCGAGGGCAGGCTTCATGGATGAAAGCAGTGTACGACGAGGTGCAGGCGCTAGGCGGGGACCGATCGGGTTACATCGAGGGCTTCGAGGAGGTCGCGGGTTTCGCGGAGGACGTCTTCGGCTTTGGCGCTGGTGAGGGGCCAGCGGAGGGTTCCGTTGGGGGAGAAGGCGGCGCCCTGTTTGCTGTTGCGGCTGACGAGCTTCATGAGGGCGGCGGGATCAGGGCCGAGGGCGGCGTGGGAGCGGCCGGTGTTGGCGAAGGTCTCCGAGTGGACGGCGTCGTTGAACTTGATGTGGAGCATGTCGCGCATGGTCTTGATCTGGCCGGCCTGGGCGCGCATGGGGGCGTTGGCGGGGCGATCGCCGAGGGCGGCGCGGGCAGCGAGGGTGGCGTTGGTGACCTCGCGGGTGGCAACAGTGCGGGTGCCGTACTGGAGCGGGCGAGTGGGCGCGGCGGGGCGGGCGATCTGGCCGGGGCGCAGTGGCTGCAGCTGGGGGCGGCCATTGCTTTGCATCGGCCTGGCTGCAGCGGGTGCGGTCTCTTCGACGGCAGTGCGTTTGCGCTCGAGGGTGGCGATGCCGAGCTGTTCGCAGAGGAGGCGGATTTCACCGGCGGCGAGGAGATTTGTAACCGTTTCGGGTATGGCGCCATAGCGGTCTTGTAGTTCGTCGCGGATCTCTGCGAGCTCCGCGAGGGCCTGCGCTCCGGCGACCCGCTTGTACATGCGGAGGCGCTGGTTCTCTTCCGGTATGTAACTGTCATCGATACGAATCGAGATGCCGAGGTTGACGACGGTGGTTTCGTGATCGCCGCCACCGTCACCCTTCATCTTGCGGACGGCTTCTTCGAGCATGGTGGTGTACATCTCAAAGCCGATGGCCTCAATGTGGCCGGACTGCTCGCCGCCGAGCATGTTGCCGGCGCCGCGCAGTTCGAGGTCGAGGGCAGCGATTTTGAAGCCGGCGCCGAGGTCGGAGAACTCCTTGAGGGCGGCGAGACGGCGACGGGCGATCTCGGTGAGCTGCTGCTCGGGCGGGATGAGGAGGTAGGAGTAGGCGCGGCGATTGGAGCGGCCGACGCGGCCGCGGAGCTGATAGAGCTCGGAGAGGCCGTGGCGATCGGCGCGGTTGATGATGATGGTGTTAGCGAGCGGGATGTCGAGGCCGTTCTCGATGATGGAGGTGGCGCAGAGGACGTCGTACTCGTGGTTCATGAAGGCGAGCATGACGCGCTCGAGCTCGGACTCGGGCAGCTGGCCGTGGCCGACGACGACGCGGGCGCTGGGGACGAGCTCGCGGATCTTGGCGGCGAG
>CAXSEC010000078.1:0-14870 GCA_964236325.1 uncultured Acidobacteriaceae bacterium
ATCGCCTGTATCTTACTGAGCGGTGTCCTTCACCTGCATCACATCCTTCGCCTGTGCCGCCGTTGCCTCGCTGCCCTCGCGCTGTAGTCGACCGAAGGTATCCATCTCCGTCTTCGCCTCACTTCCCCTTCCCTGAGCCTTGTATGCCTTGGCAAGCAGAAAGTGGATCGACGGCTCCTTTGGCGTGTCCTTTTCGGCAAGCAGCAGATCGTCAACTGCCTTCGCAGGCTGGTCCAGCTTGATCAGCGCGTTCGCTCGATCCACCCGGGCCTGCATCAAGCCGGGACACGCCGCCACAGCTTGGTCAAGCGGCTTGAGCGCCTCTGCCGGCGCTCCATTCTCTGCAAGCAGACTGTTGCCCAGCTTCCATGACGTGGTGCAGTTTTCCGGATCGTTACGCAACTCTGCCTGAAACTCCTTCTGCGCCGACTCCCACTTCCCTTCCAGCCAGAACGCGTTGCCCAGGTGGTAGTGTGTCCCCGGCTGATCCGGCGCCTGCTGCACCGCCTTGTTGTACTCCGCCAATGCACCATCGTAGTTGTGCATGCTTTCGTCGATCTCACCGGCGATCTCATGGGCTGTTACCGAGGTCGGATCAATCGCGTTGATCTGCGCCAACGACTGCTCCGACAGCCGAAGATAGGTCTTACCCTGCAGATACCAGGCCTGCTGGTCCTTCGGATTGCGCGCCAGATACCCACGCAGATGCCCCAGCCCCTCCTCCTCGCTCCCTGCCGCAATCAGCAGGTGCGCTAGCGCAAGTTCCACGCGATCATCAGCCGGATTGGCAGCGAGCGCTGCCTCAAGCTCCTTCTTGGCCTCGTCGTTCCGTCCCAGCTTGGCGTCGCTCAAGCCCAGCAGCGCCTGTGCGGTGTTCATGCTTGGATCGATCGCCAGCCCCGCCCGCAGCGTATCGGCGGCCTTCGCATACGCACGATCGTTGAAGTACAGCATTCCCAGGTTGTTATAGGCCGGCGCCAGATGCGGGGCAAGCTTCAGCATGGCCTGATACTTGGCAATCGAACCCTGTGTGTCGCCGCGCTGCTGCGCCGCCTTGGCCTCGGCATAGAGCTGTTGCACCTGCGGCGTCACCTCACCGCTCCAGTCCTGACCCCAGGCGCTGCCGCAAGCAACGCCAAGAGAGACATAGACCAGCGCAACAATTGACTGCCTGCGAACGCGGTGGAAGAAGCCCATGGCAGACCATTATAAAAGCTGAGCAGCAAAAAGAAGCTGCGGGCTGTTGTGGCAGCCCGCAGGTCAGAGAGAAAGGAACGTGTAGGTCAGAACTCCAGCCGGAAAGAAAGCTCCCCTTGCCGATTAATGATCTGTGACCCGGCTTTGATCACCTGACCGAAGGTGCCGTCGCTGGCATTTCCATCAGGCCCGTTGAACTGAGTACGATTAAGAACGTTGAAGTAATCGAGCTGCAAAATTCCCGTAAATCGCTCCCCGAAGAAGAACTTCTTTCGGGCGTTGGCGCTCTCCATGTAGAGTGCAGGGTTTCGCAATGCGCCGTAGTTCCTAAGCGCATTGCCCAGTTGATACTGGGTCGGTGTCACCGCAAAGGCCGCGGGGTTGAACACATTGGCCACTGGCCCCTTGCCTGTAAATTGATCGCGCACCTTCAAATACGAGGCCGTGCCGAGCGGGACGGACTGCACCCGGTCAGGCCGGTTCCTCATGTTGTTAGTTCCGGCGAGTGGGAGTTGGTTGTCATACACTGCGGAAGCAAGTGCTCCTGAAGGAGGATTGAGCCCTGCACCCGCTTCGTAGTCTGTGATCCAGCTCACCTGCCAGCCGCCCAGCACCTGCCCAGTCAGCCCGTGGTTGTTCAAGAACTGCTTGTTCGGGCCGATCGGCAGTTCGTACGAGCCGCTTACCTTTAGTGTTTGTGGCTCGTCAGCCGTCGACACGGTGTACTCCGGCTTCTGGTTGTACTTGTTGAGTGCAGTGGCCGCAAAACTAGAAAAGCCGCTTCCGTTGTTATCCAGTAGGTGCGACAAGGTATATCCAACCAGGAAGGAGAGGCCGTTACTCAGGCGCTTATCCAGCTCCACCTGAAGGCTCTGATAGTACGTTGTGCCGGACCCCTCAAAGTTGTTGAAGACGAAAGAGTATTGCGGGAATGGGGTAAGGGCCTGCGCGACTGTGGCAGAGGAACCGAAATCATTGACGAAGTTCGCATAGGGTAGGCTCACCCCATCCACCTGGGTCTGCCCGGGAGCGAAGGTATCGGATAGCTTCGACCCAAGAGATAGAAACTGCGGGTTCAATTGGTTAGGGGTGTTGAGCTGACTGGGCAGATGAATCACCCGGTTCCCCACCCATGCGGCGGTCAGGAAGGTGCTGAACGGCAGCTGGTGCTGCAGATTAATGTTCCACTGCTGGCTATAGGGCGCATAGCCGTCATGCACCGGATCAAAGGCCTCAATCTGCTGGCCGCCACCGAGCAGGGGGCTGAAGGGAGTAGCGCCGGGAAGTGGCAGCTGCTGGGTATCCCAGCTGCCGTAGGCGGAGACGTTGCTGCCGGTAGGATTGCGAACGAACGTTCCCGCCAGTAGTTGACCGTTGTTGATTGCCACCTTGTTGGTGCCGTACTCGTAGGCTCCGCCATTGAGGAATGCCACCGAGAAGCCGCCTTGGACCACCGTTTTATCGTTCACTTGGTAGGCAAATCCAAAACGTGGGCCGAAATGAGCGAAATGCGTCTGGGCCCGGTTGAAGCCGGCAGCTCCAGGGAAGCCGCTACCAAACTGGTTCGCTACGCCTTGAACAGGCTGTCCTGCCAGGTTGACCCTGCCTGGATTTGTCTGGTTCGGGTTCAGGAACACAATCTGGTTGTTGTTCTCGGTGAACGGTACCTGGATATCCCAGCGAAGACCAAGGTTGAGCGTGAAGTGTGGCGTCAGCTTGATGTCGTCCTGAATGTAAGGCGACAGATCCACATTCCTCAAGCGCTCCTCCTGGTTCCCGGCCCGATTCACATTGTCCGGAATGCCCAGCAGATAGCTCGCGAACGCACTTCCATAGCTGCCGAAGTTCGGATCGCTGGAGTTCGGCACCGAGGTCGTCCGCTGGCTGAAGTTGAATGTACCACCCGTGTTGTTGAAGCCATTGTCCTGATAGGTGCGGCGGAACTCTCCACCGAGGTTGAAGGTGTGTCTGCCCTTCGTCCAGAGCCAGTTGTTGACTACCGAGATGCCGAGCTTGCGATTCACGGACGATACTGACCCGCCTCCCCAGTTAGTTGGCGCATGCTGTCCATCAAACGCGATGGTAGGGAGTACAGTGCCCGCGACTTCGGCGGGGAAATTGATTCCGGTATTCGCGTTGATCTGATCGTTGATCTCTCCGACCCAGCCGAAGCCGGCTGTTACCGCGAGGTGGCTGGTAACCTCATCGCTGTAATTGAGCAGGTAGACGCTGCCGAGAGTCGGCTCCAGCTCCTCACTGCTCAACGGGTTGGGCGTCACCACGAAGGGATTGTTGATGAAGGTCGTGGTGTTGTAGCTGTTTCTCCACTCCGTGTAGTGGAGGCTTTGCCGATCAGTAAGCTTCTGATCGAGCGTGAACCCAAAAACATGCTGAATATTGGGAATGGCATTCGGGGCGAACGATTTGTTGCTGTCTAGGCCGCCGACGCCGATGCCCGGCCGATCCGGACTGGGAAGACTGGCGAGCAGTGAGGCCGAATTTTTACTGATCCGGCCCGACGGAATGATGTTCCCCGGAAACGGCAGGCCGGTCAAAGGGTCGTAGATGGGGATGAGCAGACCAGTTTTTGCATCGACGAAATCGCTGAAGTCTCCCGTCTTCTCCTGCGTCGTCGGCACTGTCGAGATAGAGGTATTTTCCTGATTTTGCTTGTACCACTCCTGGCTGTAGTGGAAGAATGTCCGATCTCTGCCGTTGTACAGGTGCGGAATGCTGATTGGCCCATTCACAGTGAATCCGTAGTTATTCTCACGATCTGTGGGCGCGACATTTGGCAGACCGTTCGCCGAACCATTAAAGAAGCCGACCGAATCAAAGAGGCTGTTGCGGTTGATCTCGAATAGATCGCCGTGGTAGCGGTTCCCTCCAGATTTGGTCTGGTACGTCAACGCTCCCTGCCCCAGGCCGAACTGCGCCGCAAAGGAGGTACGTTCCACCCGAACCTCCTGGATCAACTCGTAGGGGGGGTTGAAGTTTCCTGAATTGCCTTCCGTCTCCGGCTGCGGAGCCGGGATGCCGTTGTACAGGATCTCCTGCTCGAAATCGACGCCGCCGCTGGTCCGGTGAGAGAAGCTGCTGCCCGTGGTGCCGGGCGCAAGAAATTGCAGCGAATCGATCTGCCGACCTCGTCCTGACACCTCAACTGGCAGCGCCGCGATGACCTGCGGATCAATCGTTGAGCCCAGCTGCGGCTGCGTCGTGTTCAACGCAATCTGGTCCGCATTTACCTCCACAACCTCGCCCGTAGACCCCGTTGCCACCGCGAAATCGATGGTTCCGATGGTGCTGACCTCGACGAGAATGCCCTTTTTGATCGACTTCACGAACCCCTTGGCGTTCACCTCAACGGTGTACGTGCCGGGAAGCAGGCCTCGAACCGTATAGGTTCCGGCGCCGCCAGACACCAGATGCTGCGCCACGGCAGTCGCCTCATTGGTGACGGTGATATCCGCTCCACCAACTACCGCGCCACTCGCGTCCGTAATCGTTCCCGTGAGACCTGCATCCGCCTGTCCGAACAGGCGCGCGCCACTCACCAGCAGCACCACAAGCAGCGCCAGGTTGACCACCCACATCGTCAGCCTGGAGCTGCTGATCTTCCTACATTCACTGGAGCTAAGCATCATCGTGACCTCGAAGTCGTGTGTCGTACCGATTGCGGCAGCTCTCTTGTACAAGCGGCTGCGCTGCGGCTGTTAGGAAGTGCTAGTGAACTTCATCGAAGGCTGTGCGGGAACGTCTGCGACATCTGGGTCCGTCTTGCTACGCCTGCGTAGACGGACTTGTCCAAAGCGCCCGATCGCATTTTGATCAGTTGTTCAAAAAGTTGAAGGATTGCCCCGAATCTAAACAGGTGACGCCACGCTGTCAACAACAAATGAATATTGACAGTCTTATTGTCGATTCATTCCAGTCGTTGCGTCGGCGTCCACTCTCGGACAGTTCTTTCTGATTCTGAACACTCACTCAGACCAGACCCGTGCTAAGTCTCTGATTCGGAACGAGACGAAGTCTTCTGCTTTGGCAAGCGATGTGCACTATCTCGCCAGCAGATGGATATCTCACGTCCAGATCTTCGCCTGCGCCGGCTGAGGCGAAACGCGCTGCTTACCGCGGCGGGGGTCATCTTAGTTGGCGTCGCGCTCTTTTTCGTGCTTCGCCTGAAGCCTGCCATTCCAACCGTGGACAGCGCGGTGTGGACCGATGTCGTCAAGCAGGGACCGCTGCTGCGCCAGGTTCGTGGCCCGGGTACGTTGGTCCCGCGCGAAGACCGCTTACGACTGATTCCGGCTGAGACCGAAGCGACGGTCGTGCGCATCCGCGTCTTGCCAGGAGCCAAGGTAGCGCCTGACACCATTCTGATGGACCTTGTCGATCCTGCGGTGCAGCAGCAGATGCTCGACGCACAGCTCCAACTCAAGGCAGCTCAGGCCGACTACATCAACACGCGGGCGCGGCTCCAGAGCGACCTGATGAACCAACGCGCTGGGGCTGCCACCGTGGGCGCGGACCAAAAGCAGGCGCAGCTGCAGGCGCAGACGGACAAGAGCCTCTACGATCTTGGCGTCATTAGTGGCCTGACCTACAGCGCTTCCAAAGGCAAGGCGGACGAGCTCAATCAACGCAATGATCTCGAGGGGCAACGTCTTGACCTCAACGGAAAGGCCATCGTGACCCAGCTCGCAGTGCAGCAGACGAGGGTGCAGCAGGCCGAGGCAATGCTTGCCCTCAAGCAGCGAGAGGAGCAGGCGCTCAGCGTGCGTGCCGGCATCGCCGGTGTCCTTGTGGATCTTCCACATCAGGTCGGCGAACACGTCGCCCCTGGAACCACGCTGGCGAAGGTGGTTCAGCTTGATCAACTAAAAGCCTCCCTCAAGATCGCCGAAACGCAGGCGCGGGACATCCAGGTGGATCAGCCTGCGGACATCGACACCCACAACGGCATCATCTCCGGCAAGGTCACGCGTATCGATCCCGCGGTGCAGAACGGAACGGTCACGGTCGACGTAGAGCTGCTCGGCGCCCTGCCGCAGGGGGCTCGACCCGATCTCTCGGTGGACGGGATCATCGATCTTGATCGCATGACGAACGTTCTCTATGTAGGCCGACCCGCTTTTGGCAACGAGAACTCAATCGTCAGCCTCTTCCGCGTGTCGTCGGATGGCAAGACCGCTACTCGAACCTCGGTCAAGGTCGGCCGCGCCTCGGTCAACAGCATTCAGGTGCTCGATGGCCTGAAGCCGGGCGACACCGTCATTCTTTCGGACATGTCCCGCTGGGACTCTGTCGATCGCGTCCACCTTCAGAATCAGTAACCGTAGTCGTTACACAAGGGAGATCCATGGCAGCCACCGTCTCGACCGACAGCCTGATTCACATTGAGGATCTGACCAAGGTCTTCTACACCGACGAGATCGAGACGCACGCACTCTCGGGGATTCATCTCTCCATCAGGCGTGGTGAGTACGTTGCGATGTCCGGGCCCTCCGGCTGCGGCAAGTCCACGCTGCTCTCGATCCTCGGCCTGCTCGATACGCCGACCGGCGGCGAGTACACGCTCAACGGCAAAGCGGTCGCTAACCTCAACTTCGCCGATCGCTCACGGATTCGCAACCAGGAGATCGGCTTCATCTTTCAGAGCTTCAACCTGATCGGCGACCTCACCGTTTACGAGAACGTCGAGCTACCGCTCACCTATCGCTCCGGGATGCCCGCCGGTGAGCGCAAGGATCGTGTCCAGCGATCGCTCGAGCGGGTCAACATGGCGCACCGCATGCGTCACTATCCCGCACAGCTCTCGGGCGGCCAACAGCAGCGGGTCGCCGTGGCTCGCGCGCTTTCCGGCTCGCCCTCGATCCTGCTTGCGGACGAGCCCACCGGCAACCTGGACTCCAAGAATGGCGAGGCGGTCATGCGCTTGCTACAAGAGCTGCACGACGAAGGCGCCACCATCTGCATGGTCACCCACGACCCCCGCTTTGCCGCTCACGCAGAGCGCCAGGTTCATCTGTTCGACGGCAAGGTAGTCGCCGAGGGCGAGCTGCTGCAGCTGCTGGCTGATCCTGAACGCAACTCCTCGACGACGTCCATCACTCCCGAGGCACGCGCATGATCGCCCAGATGCTTCAAGCCTTCCGCAGTCTGCGTAAATCGCCCGCCTTCACCCTTACGGTGATCGCCACGCTCGGACTTGGGATCGGGCTGAATGCTGCGATCTTCACCGTGGTAGATACGGTGCTGCTTCGTCCGCTCGGCTACCACGATGCCGATCGTATCGTCGGGATCGAGACCCGCTTCAACGACACCGGGCACTCGGCTCCGCGAGTTGGCGGCGATGATTACACGGATCTTGCCCGCGACGTTCACGGCCTTGATGCCACGGCGCACTACTCCAGCTACGCCTCGGGTGTCAGCCTGCAAGGTGCGTCCTTCTACGTTCCCGTTGCCTTTGTCAGCTCGCAGTTTACGGAGATCCTGGGCGTCGAACCCATGGCTGGCCGCCTGTTTCATCCCTCGGACCAGAACGGTACGGACGTCCTGCTCAGTGCCGCCTTTGCGCGGGATCACTTTGGCTCAGCCATAGCCGCTGTAGGGCAGAGCCTCACCGCGCAAGGCACGGTGTACACCATCGTCGGGGTCCTTCCCGCAGGCTTCTCCTTTCCCGGCAAGACCGAGCTCTGGATTGAGGTGCCCACAGCGCCGATGAATCACAATCGCACCTCGTATAACGACCGCATCATCGGCCGGCGCCGCGCCGATGTCTCGGCGGCGCAGCTCTCGGCTGAACTCGCCAGCTTCTCTCTTCAGTTGCAGCGCAGCTTTCCTGAGGACCGCAACAAGAGCCTGGAAGCAGTGCCGCTGCAGGAGCAGATCGTCGGCCAGATCCGACCCACACTCCGCCTGCTGCTGGGTTCCGTCCTTGTTCTCCTGCTGGTCGTCTCGGTCAACCTCACGCACCTCCATCTCATCCGCGCCACTCGCCAGATACGCGCTGTCTCTATCCGCACCGCCCTCGGCGCGTCGCGCGGCGCCCTCGCCGCACGTGCACTGATAGAGACCCTCCTGCTCGCGTGCGGTGGCACAGTCTTGGCACTTCTGCTCGCAGTGCTTGCGCTTCGTGCGCTTACCCGCTTCGCGCCGCCAGATCTGCCGCGGCTGAATGAGGTCCACCTCAACCTCGATGTTCTTCTCTTCTCGGCGCTGATCAGCGTTACTGTCATGACGCTGGCCACGCTTCTACCGCTCTGGCATTCCTGGCGCGTGCATCCCGCCTCCGTTCTGCGCGCGGACAGCTCCCGCGGCACCGAGACCCGCGGCTCCCTGCGTCTGCGCAACGCTCTCATCGTTGCAGAGATCTCTCTGACGCTGATGCTCTCCGTCGGGGCAATCCTGCTTACCCGGCAGCTCATTGCGCAATCGCGGCAGGACTTGGGCTTTGCTGCCGATCACCTGCTCATGCTGGACACGCACACCATCCTTTCGACACCCGAGCAGATTCCTGACAATCCGCCACATTCCTCGCCTGCCCTCGTAGCTGCGTATACGGCGCGCATCCACGAGTTGATGGTGGCCAGAGACGCTCGTCAGGATGCAACGCTCGCCTCGGTTGCCGCTATCCCCGGAGTCACTTCTGTCAGTTCCATCTATGGTGCGCCCATGAGCGATGGTGGCAGCAATGGAGGCTATGCGATTAGAGGCCGGCAGGTCCTTACGCCGTCCGCTACCGGCCTGCCTCAAGCAAACTTCAATCCCGTCAGCCCGGGACTGTTTAGCACCTTGGGAGTTCCTCTACTTCGCGGCCGCTTCTTCACCGCAGAAGACACCCTCGATTCACCCAAAGTCCTGCTCATCAATCACGCACTTGCCAGCACCGCCTTTCCCGACCAGGATCCTATCGGCCAACAGATCGTCACCGGTCTCGATGAGAGCTCGGCTGCTTTCTCTACCATCGTCGGTGTCGTCGGCGACATCCGCAGCGACTCACCCGCCCAGCCTCCCTCGCCCACCATCTACATGCCCACCGCACAGCACCCCAGCTGGGCTGACGACATGCAGCTCCTCGTTCGATCTCCGCTGTCCGCCAACGTCATGACCGAAACGTTGCGCAAGTCCCTCCTGCGATCGCATCCGGAGATCGCCGTAAAGATCACCACCATGCGCGAAAACCTCGGCGAGGTACAGCGTCCAGAACGCTTTCGCACGCTGCTGTTCGTTCTTCTTGCGGCTGTCTCGATTCTCCTTGCGGTCGTAGGCATGTACGGCGTCACTGCGTACACCGTCTCGCAGCGCCGCTTTGAATTCGGCCTCCGCATGGCGCTTGGCGCGAACCGCTCCGCCGTCCTCGGCCTTGTTCTTCGCCAGGCCCTCACCGTCGCTCTGTTCGGCATCACCCTCGGTATCGCCCTCTCGCTCTCGCTCACCCGCGTCCTTGGTAGCGTCGTCGGCCACCTGCCCGCGTTCGACGCCGTCGCCTACATCCTCGCCGCTCTCTCGATCCTTCTGCTGGCAGTCATGGCGACGCTCGTGCCCGCCCGCGCCGCAGCCTCCGTCGATCCCATGAACGTCCTTCGCAGCGAGTAAACCGTCACCATCGAGGCCATTCACCATGAGCAGCTTCCTTCAGGATCTTCGCTTCGTGCTCCGTCAGCTTCGTCGCTCGCCCGGCTTCACCGCAACGGCCATCCTCGCTCTCGGCCTGGGCATCGGCGCAACGACAGCGATGTACTCGATTGTGCGCAGTACGCTGCTTGCACCGGTGCCTTACCCGCATGCCTCGGAGCTGGTCGGCGTCGCGTTCACGCGCGCGGGCGAAGATCCCAACGCGGAGCAGACCGGGCAGACAGCGGACTTCCTTCGCGAGCATGCGACCAGCTTTGCGAGTGTCGGCATCGCCGATGACGGCTTATACGGGCAGAACTTCTCTATAGACAAGGGGTTGCACGGCAGAGCGAGTAGTGAGACGATTCGGTCGCTCCGAGTCTCGTCCGGCTATCTGCCGACGCTGGGCGTGGCGACGCGGCTGGGCCGCACCTTTAGCGCCGCCGAAGACCTGCCCGGCGCAACACCAACGGCGGTGCTCAGTGAAGGTCTCTGGCGACGCACGTTGAACGCTGATCCCGATGTCCTTGGCCGCGTCATCCACATCAACGGAGATCCCTACACCGTCATCGGCGTAATGCCGGCGAGCTTCACCACCGTGGATGCGCCCGATCTGTGGCAGCCGCTTCATCTGTCCCCCAAAGATCCTGGCTATGAGGGCGATAACTTCCAGCTCATCGCGCGGCTCAAGTCCGGAGTAACCCCGGCGCAGGCGGCAGCCGAGCTTACGCAGCTAACCCGTGCAATCTACCGGCAGTTTCCGTTTTTCCAGACGTGGGCGATCGGTCACGCAGGCACACCGCAGGAGAAGCTCTGGCCGCTGCAGCAGATCCTGGTGAGCGGCGCGCGCGCCAGCCTGCTGGCTCTTTCGGCGGCGGTGCTGGCGATTCTGCTGATGACCTGCCTCAACCTTGCCGGTCTGATCTCCGCCCGCGCCGCCGGCCGGCACGCGGAGATGGCCTTACGCTCGGCCCTGGGTGCCAGTCGAAGCTCGATGTTCCGGCTCCTGCTGACCGAAAACCTGGTGCTCGCGCTGGCAGGATCAATGCTTGGCATCGTCGTCGCCTCTGTCGCCGTTCCCTTGCTTTTGGCCTCGTCGCCCATTGATCTGCCGCAGCTTCAGAGCGCCGCAATCAGTGTGCCGTCTGTCGTCTTTGCAATCGCCGCCGGGTTGGCGACGACTCTTCTATTCGGCCTGCTCCCTGCTCTCGGAGTCGGACGAACGACGATCAGCACACGCCTGCAGGGATCGCGTACGGCAGGCGAGAGCGCTCCGCAGCAGAGGGTCGGGCGAACGCTTCTCGTCGCTCAGGTTGCGCTCGCGACGACGCTGCTCTCCGCCGGCGCTGTGCTGCTTGGAACCTTCCTGCATCTGCGCTCGATCCCGTCCGGAGTGCGACCGCAGCACCTCTCCGCGCTGCAGGTCAACCTTAAGGGCGAGGCTTACGCCTCCAGCCTGCACACCCAGCAGTTTGTAACGTCAGTCGAAGATCGACTGCGCCGGATCCCCGGCGTCGCCGAGGTGGCGACAGTCAACGGTCTGCCGCTCGATCGCGGCCTCAACAACAGCGGCTATCCGCAGGGCCGAACGGAGCTGCGGCAGATCGTTGAAAGCCGTTTCGTCACTCCGGGATACTTCCGGACTGTCGGCACGCCGCTGATCGCGGGAACTGACCTTTCCGCTTCGGACACGGCCACCAGCCCGCACGTCGTGCTGATCAATCAACGAATGGCGGAGCTCTGGTGGCCAGGCCGCAACCCGATCGGCGAGTACGTTGTCAGCGGCGGCGAGCCGAGCCGCATCATCGGCATCGTCGCCAACGCGCACGACCGCGATCTGACTGGCGCCGTCGGCGTCATGATCTATCACCCGTTCTCGCAGGTCTCCGATCAGACCATGCGGATGATCAACGGCTGGTTCCCAACCACCTTCGTCCTGCGCGCCGCCGAGAACAGACGAGATGGCGTCGGCCCGGCGACCCCCGACCTGGCAGACTCCACTCTCGCCGGCGCCGCAGCCGCGGTTATAGCCTCCGTCGACCCCGAAGTTCCCGCAAGCAAGTTCGCCCCGATGCAAAGCTTCATTGATCGCACAATCGCCGCGCCGCGCTTCTTCTCCTGGCTCTCAGGCGCGTTCGCCGCCTTTGCCCTACTGCTGACGGTCATTGGCCTGTTCGGCCTGCTCAGCTTCCAGGTGGCCGCGCGCACACGCGAGATCGGCGTCCGCATGGCCCTCGGTGCCTGCCGCTCGCAGATACTGCGGCTCGTGCTGGGCAAGGGTCTGTCGCTGACCGGCATCGGCCTAGTTCTCGGCATCGCGGCCAGCCTTGCCATGCACCGGCTCCTCCTCGCCTTCATGGCGGACACAGCACGGATTGAGCCCGGCGCCGCCGCCTCGATCTATGCCAGCCAAAGTCTGTCGCTGGCCATCGCAGCGACGGCCATGCTGCTCGCGGCCATCGCCGCCAGCCTCCTTCCCGCTCGCCGAGCCGCCTCCATCGAACCCACCGTCGCCCTGCGCGCCGAGTAAAGGAGCTCCCATGCCCGACCTCTTCCAGCACCTCCACGCCGATCTCCGCTTCGCCCTCCGCCAGCTCCGCCGCGCCCCCGTCTTCGCGCTCACCGCCATCCTTACGCTCGCCCTCGGCATCGGCGCCAACACCGCCATCTTCTCGCTGCTTGATCAGGCGCTTCTGCGCTCCCTTCCTGTCCGCGATCCCGCTCGCCTCGTCATCCTCGAAGGCACCGGCACCGCGTGGCAAGGCCACTCCTCCAGTCACGGCGGCGATCCCGCAGCCTACTTCTCCGTCCCCATGTACCGCGATCTGCGCGACCGGAACCAGGCCTTCGCCGGCCTCATCGCCTCCGCCCCCGCCGACATCGGCTTCTCCCGCAACGGCCATACTGAGAACGGCCGTGCCGAGCTCGTCAGCGGCAACTACTTCAACGTGCTCGGCGTCGAGCCCGCACTCGGCCGCCTCTTCTCCGCCAACGACGACACAGCCTCCAACGCCAATCCCGTCGCCGTCCTCTCCTTTGACTTCTGGCGCGACCACCTCGGCGCTGATCCCTCCGTCGTCGGCGCCACCGTCTCCCTCAACGGCGATCCTTTTCAGGTTCTCGGCGTCGCCGCACCGCGCTTTCGCTCCGCCATCTGGGGTGAAACTCCCAGCGTCTTCGTTCCTTTGTCGATGACGGGCCAGATCCTGCCCGGCAGAGAAAAAGCCCTCGCCGATCACACCGACAAATGGATCAACATCCTCGGCCGCCTCAAGCCCGGCGAGTCCCGCGACCTCGCCGAAGCCGCCATCAACCCGCTCTGGCACGCCCTTCGTGCCGACGAGCTCAAAGCTCTCGGCCACCGCTCAGCGCGCTTCACCGACGACTTCCTCACCCGCAGCCGCATGCTCCTCAAACCCGGCGCCCGCGGCTTCTCTTACCAGCGCGACAGCTTCGAAAAGCCATTGCTCGCCGTCATGGCAATGGCCCTGCTCGTCCTTCTCATCGCCTCGGTCAACGTCGCCAGCCTGCTTCTCGTCCGCTCCGCCGGCCGCGTCCGCGAGTTCTCCCTCCGCTACGCCCTTGGCGCCGCCTCCTCGCGTGTCGTCGGCCAGCTCCTGCTCGAAGGCCTCCTCATCGGCATCGCTGGCGGCCTCCTCGGCATGCTGCTCGCGCCGCTCGCCATTCGCGCCCTCATCCATCAGCTCGCCGGCGATTTCTCGCAGGTCCCCTTCTCCTCCACCATCGATGCACGCCTGCTCGTCTTCAACTTCCTCATCGCCATCGCCGTCAGCGTGCTCTTCTCGCTCGCTCCCACCCTGCAGCTGCGCCGGCCGGACCTCACCCAGGCCCTGCGCCAGACCGCCGGCACCAGCTCCGGCACCCTGCTCAGCCTCCGCCGCGTCGTCGTCTGCCTCCAGATCGGCCTCTCCGTCCTTCTGCTCGTCGCCGCCGGCCTCTTCGTCCGCACCATGCAGAAGCTCCGCGCCGTCGATCTCGGCTTCAACGCTACCCATCTCATCACTTTTGGCATCGACCCCAAACTCTCCGGCTATCCCAGCACCGCCATCCCCGCCCTGCACCAGCGCGTCATTGATACCCTCACCGCTCTTCCCGGCGTCCAGTCCGTGGCCGCCAGCAACCTCGCCCAGCTCTCCGGCGACGACCGCGGCGGCAACGTCACCGTAGCCGGCTTCGTCCCTCCCCCGGACGAAGACTTCGACGTCGAAAAAGAGTCCATCAATCCCACTTACTTCCAGGCCTTCGGCGTCCCTCTACTCGCCGGCCGCGCCTTTACCGAGGCCGATACTGCCACCGGTCAGCGAGTCGCCATCGTCAACCAGGCCTTCGTCAAGCACTTCTGCAACGGCAGCATTCCCTCCTGCCTCGGCCGCCAGATGATGAACGGCGCCAGCAATCACCCCAAGCTCGACACCGAGATCGTCGGCATCGTTCGCGACTTCCGGCACGAGAACGTCCGCGACCAGGCCAAGGTGACGGAGTTCCAGCCGCTGCTGCAGGACGACAGCCCCGCCCGCCTCTTCGTCTACCTGCGCGCCGCAACGCCGCCCGAGCAGCTCCTCTCCACCGTCCGCCGCACCATGCAGCAGCTCGACCCCTCGCTCGCCCTCGACGACCTCCGCACCATGGACGCCCAGATCGACGACAGCCTCTCGAACGAGCGCATGATCACCCTGCTCGCCATCTCCTTTGGCCTGCTCGCTACCCTGCTCGCCGGCATCGGCCTCTACGGCGTACTCGCCTTCACCACCGCCCAGCGCACCCGCGAGATCGGCGTCCGCATCGCTCTCGGCTCACCCCGTCTCACCATCGCCCGCCTCGTCGTCACCGACGTCCTCCGGCTCGCCGGCATCGGCCTAGCCATCGCCCTTCCGCTCGCCTTCATCCTCACCCACTTCCTTCAAAGCCAGCTCTTCGGCGTCTCCCCCGCAGACCCCGTCACCCTCGTCGCCGTCATCCTGCTCATCACCGCCGTCGCCCTCGTCGCCGCCCTCATCCCCGCCCGCCGCGCCGCCTCCGTCAGCCCCACCGAA
>CAXSEC010000079.1:0-14738 GCA_964236325.1 uncultured Acidobacteriaceae bacterium
GATGTCGGTAATGACGGAGAGGAGCGGGGTGACGATGTTGGTGGCGTCGAGCCGGCCGCCGAGGCCGACTTCGAGGACGGCGATGTCGGCGTGGCGCTCGGCGAACCAGAGGAAGGCGACGGCGGTGAGGCGCTCGAAGAAGCTGGGGGAGTGCGGGAGGGTGGCCTGGGTGACCAGGTTGGTGGCGGTGTCGTCGACGCGGAAGTAGAGGCGGGCGAGATCGTCGTCGGGGATGGGGTGGAGTTCGATGGGGCCGAGGGTGGCGGGATTGTCGGCGGAGGCGTACTCGGTGGGGATGGAGGGTGAGGAGAGCTGCATGCGCTCGTTGACGCGGACGAGGTGCGGCGAGGTGTACAGGGCGGTGCGGTAGCCGGCGGCGGCGAGGATGCTGGCGAGGGTGGCGGCGGTGGAACCTTTGCCGTTGGTGCCAGCGATGAGGATGGCGGGGACGATGTCCTGCGGGTTGCCGAGGGCGGCCATGAGGGCGCGCATGTGGGCGAGATCGAACTTGCGAGCGGCTCCGGAGGGAGTGGGGGCGAGCTCGGGGCCGAGATGGGCGAGGTGCGCGAGGGCCTCGGCGTAGGTGTGGGACATGAGGGTTATTTTAGGCGAGATGTGGCGGTGGTTGTTCTGGATGGCAGGGCGTCGGGGTGTGGTCAGGATGATTGCGGCGCTACTGGTTGAGGAACTGTCGGGAGCCCGATGGTCCCCCAAGTTGACCAGCGGCGTTTGTGTGATTGCGACGGTCGGCCCCGATCCCCGGGGCGCTACCTAGAGCGTCAGGCGCTTTGGCAATAGGTTCGGGTTCGCCTTCGAAGTTACGAGTGGAGGCATTGGGATAGAGGTAGAAGCCTGGTTGCTGCATGAGGTTAGGGGGGAAAGTTACCGCTGTCTCTGACACGAGAGATGATCGGCTGTGACCCAGGTGGGGTTAGGAGATTTGCTGGTCTGCCAATCGACGGTGAAGGTGTCGTTGGCGGTCAGGGTGTAGACGAAGCGGTCCTGGTCGGAAGGGGCCTGGACGGTAGGGGTATTTGGATTGGGTGCGGGCGACGAGGTCATGGTGAGGGTGTTCTGCTGCCAGCCGGTCGTGCTGGAGTAGGTTGCGGCGCCGAAGGTGTTGGCGTCGAACTCGACGAGCCGCTGGTGCTGAGGATCGAAGCCGATCAGATATTTCGCGACATAGCCGGTTGCGAGTTGGACATCCTGCTCGGTGAGCTCGAGCCACTTGCCGGCAAGGATGAGGTCTACCGTGTAGGCGGCCTGATGCGGCTTGCCGCCGCGAAAGACACCATTACAGCTCCACTTTCCGGAGAGGCTGAAGCTTCCTGGCGGCAGGACGGAAGGGGTTGCGGGTGGCTGAGCGTGCTGAGGTGCGGGGACGTAGAGGAATCCGCCAAGGACGGCGGCTGCGAAGGCGACGCGCATAGCACCCACGATACGCGGGGGAGATGCTACGAAGGTTGTAGGGCGATGGGCGGGCTGGTGATGTCGAAGGGGGTACGTTCAGGCGATAGTGAGATCAAGAACCTGCGCACCGCGGCGTATAAGCGGTCGATGGGTGAGACGAGCGGGCCAGCCATCGTTGTGACCCGCCGGGACGAACTGGGGAGATGAAGCGATGCATGTTGCCTTGGGAGTAGCGTTGGGGTCGATTGTGGTGGCGCCGTTTATCGGGAAGTGGCGGGCGAATGTGTGGTTGCGCAGCCGGGAGCAGGCGTTTGAGGCGGCGCAGGGGCGGACGCTGAATAACGTTATTGAGATTGCGTAGAGCGATGCGGTGACAAGTGGGTTGCAGACGTGGGTTGTGCCTGAGGTTTTCGAGGCGCGGCCCATGTTTTTTGGCGGTTGAGGGATCGCGGAGCGAGGCTCTGCAGGGGCGTTCGGAGGTCAGCTGCGGATTTCGGATGGTGCTTGCGGAATGACGGCAGCGAGAAGCGCCTGGGGGTAGCCGAGCGAGATGGCGCTGGCGGTGTCCAGTAAGCGTTGGTGCTCCGGGGTGAGCGGAGCGAGGCGCGCAGATCGGCCAGGGTCGCGGCCTGGGCGGTGCGCCAGGCAGGTGCATACGCAGACGATTGAATGCTTCTGGAGCTTGCTAGAGGGTGAATCGGAGGCGTTTACCATTCTGTGAGTGGAAAGTACTTCCAGAGCCATTGCGATGAATACGCTTTCGTTACAACTGTTGCACGGCGAATCAGCCGATGTTTACTTCTCTACTGTCTCAGGCCTTGGTGAAGGCGGAATACCTTTCTGGACGTGGTTTGTAAACTCTTCCTGAGAGATTGGCTCAAAGATCCTGAATGTCTTCTGTGGGAATCAGAACGGCGCGTCTGCCGTTCTGATTTTCTTGTGCTATCAACTTGGACATACCGCCTCTTATGCTCAGGCTACACCTTTGTGTTCGTAAACACATAGACGGCTTCGCGTACCAGAATTAGCCAAAAGGCAAGCCATTATGACGAGTCCCCACCTCGCTTCCTTGTTCCTATTAACGGGGTCTTCACCTCATGTCGAGACAGTCGGGCAAACATTAGCCAAGTCCAGCGACAGCCTATTTTTCTGGCTTGTTTTTTCCAGCATCGTTACTGGCGTAGGAGTGATTTTCGAAGCCCCGGGTGAGTTCCACGAGTTCAAGCGCTGGCTAAAACTCAAGCGACTTGGGAAAAAGATTGGGTGGGGTATTCCGATTGCTTCCTTGGGGCTATTGCTAGTAACCGGGGGAATCATCGGGGAAGGAATCTTTGAATACCTAAGCGGTAATGCGGAAACGGCAATTCGGGCCCATGATGAAGAAGTACTAGGCGACACCATAATCCAAGCGGGAACAGCAAAAGACTCTGCAGAGGCTGCTGCGACCGCAGCAGGGACCGCGCATGCTGAAGCGGATACAGCCGACAGAACGGCGAACAAGGCCGATGAGAAAGCTGGTACCGCCCTAGACTCAGCAAACCTTGCAGAAAAGCGTGCAGACGCCGTAAAGAGGGAAGTTGCTTCGGCGCAGGCCGAGCTGAACAAAATCGAAGCCGAAATAGCACGCGTAGACGCGAAATATTCGGGCCGGACTCTCTCCAACACCAATCGTGACATTTTCATTACCTCGCTAAGGGAATCTGTCCGTAAACCAAATGAGGCGGTTGATATTTTGGTGTCGCATTCTGCCCCTGATGGAGTCGCATTCGCTCAAGAAATTGCGCAAGCGATCAACGATCCATCCACAGGATGGAAAGCTTCAGCCAACACAATAGTCACGAGTGGCGACGCCGCGAAAACAGGAGTGTGGATCGTCGTCAACCAAGAAGCTGTGCCCGATTGGGCTGGTCAGATGCAACACGCTCTGCAGGTTTCAGGAATAGAAGCCAAAGGGCTTAATGACCCGAGCACGGCTCCTTGGACGGCGCATATCCTAATCTGCCGGAAAAACTAATACCTTACGTCAGGGGATATCTACCTGGAGAGAATGCGAAGGAGATTGGCTCGCTGCGAAAACAGTTAGCCGACCAGGAGAAGCAGCTGGACGGGGACATCGACGTGTTGAAGCGTGCGAAAGCGCATCCTGGCGGCAAGCATGAGCTAGTGGCTTTTACGTTCCGGATGCAGGGCTTCGACGACCTGACGTGGAAGACGGCGCAGACGACGGGGGCGTTGGCGCTGATGCCGTATGGGGATGCCACGGTGTACTCGGGCATCTATGACCAGCAGGATGAGCTCTACCGAGAACAGCGCGAGATTGTGGTGGATGCGATGCGTGCGGCGTCAATCATCGTGACGCAGGGCGATGGGGAGCAGCCGATGCCGGCGCAGGTGGATACAACCGTCGAGCGGATCGGGATGATCAAGCTGCGGCTGCTGCTGCTGAACTCATTTATCGACAACCTGGACGGGGCGTATCAGAGATTTCTAAAGGAGCACCCGGAGGCGTGAGGCTTTAGGGCCGTGTGGCTACTCGGGGACGGGGACGTCGTAGCCGTTGAGCAGGACGGAGATCATGGCGTAGCAGCCGATGAGGTAGAAGAGCTCGGCGGTGCCGGTGTCGCCGAAGGCTGCGATGGCGGCCTGGTAGGCGGTGTCGCCGAGCTGGCCACCGTGGCTGAGGATGGCGGCAACGTCGTAGGCGACGGCTTCTTCTTCGGTGAGATCGGCGGGGCGCTGGCCGGAGGCGATGGTGGCGATCTTGGCGGGAGAGAGGCCGGTAGCGGCGGCGACGCGCTCGTGGGCGTAGAGCTCATAGCGGGAGTGGAGGCGGGCGCCGGTGACGAGGATGGCGACTTCGTGGGCGGCCTTGGGGAGGGTGGTGTGCTCAGAGAGCGCGGTGAAGAGGGACCAGGCGGGGGCGCCGAACTGCGGGAAGTGGAGCATGGCGGGGAACGGGCCGATGAGGGCGCCGGTGGGTTCCTCGCTCTTGAAGCCGTGAAGGTGTTTGTGGACGCCCTCGGTCATGATTTTGTTCAGGGACTGTTGCTCGGGGGTGAGCTGGTCGGGGGCGAGAGGGGGAAGGCGCAAAGGAGTCTCCTGGGTTCAGGGATGAGATGCGCGGTCATGATCTCGCGCTGGGGAGGGAAGAAGCGCGCGGCCGGGGTGAGGCGGCGAGACGAAAGCAGGTCCATTCGAGAAGCTCAGGGCAGGTCGCTGCATTCGGTCGGGTGACAGGTCTGATTGAGGGGGGTGCGGGGACTGGTCGTCGGGTGAACGCTGGGGGATTTAGAGGGTGGTGGTGGCGCGGGCGTCTTCGGCGGTGGCGGGGTTGTCGAAGGGGAGGAAGAGGGCGAAGACGGTGCCGGTGTGGGAGGGGTGCTGGGAGCTGCGGAGATGGAGGGCTCCGTGATGGCGGTGGACGATGTCTTTGCTGATCCAGAGGCCGAGGCCGGTGCCGGCGAGGCCTTTGGTGGTGAAGAAGGCTTCGAAGACTTTGTTGCGGAGGGCGGTGGGGATGCCGCTGCCGGTGTCGGCGATGGTAAGGGTGAGGCCTTTGGCGCCGGTGGTCCAGTTGGTGGCCTCGCGGCTGCGAACGAGGAGGCGGCCGCCGCGGGGCATGGCGTCGATGGCGTTGCCGATGAGATTGTTGAGGACCTGGCGGATGTCGCCTTCGAAGATTCTGACGGGCTGGTTCGCGCGCTTGCGTTTCTCCACCTGGATGCCGGCGTTGCGGAGCTTGCCTTCATACATGGTGAGCACGGTGCTGAAGAGATCGAGGCAGGTGATGGTCTGGGGGCGGGAGCTTTGCTTGTGGAAGCGCAGGGTCTGATTGGTGATGATGGAGACGCGGCGGAGCTCCTGATCGGCGGTGTTGAGCAGGCGATGGATCTCGGGAATGTCGGTGGAGTTGCTGGCGAGGTAGAGGAGGTTGGTGACGGATTCCAGGGGGTTATTGATCTCGTGGGCGATGGAGGAGGCGAGGCGGCCGACGGCGGCGAGTTTTTCGCTTTGGATGAGAGCGAGGCTAGCGAGGCGGCGTTCGGAGATGTCGCGGGAGAAGGTGACGATGCCGTCGGCGGTGGGATAGACCTCAAGCTGGATCCACATGTTCAGGGGATCGGGGTAGTGCGCTTCAAAGGAGCCGCCGATGCCTTCGTTCATGGCGCGGGTGTAGTGCTCGACGTAAGGCGAGTTGTCGTAGACGGCGTCGGGGAACTCGGTCCAGAGATGTTTGCCGATGAGGTCGCGATCGGGGCCGTAGGTGGCGATGGCGGTGGCGTTGAGATAGGAGAAGCACCAGTCGCGATCGACGCTGACGACGGCGTCGCGGGTGGCGGCGAGGACCTGCGAGAGCTGGGCGGCGACGGCGTCGCGCTGGCGTGCGGCAAGAACGGTTTCGGTGATGTTCTGGTAGGGGTTGAAGACGCCGGCGATGACGCCGTTGTCGAAGATGGGGATGAGGGAGTAGGTCCAGAAGTGATCCTGGACGCGGCCCTCCTGGAGGATGGGGATGAAGACGTTTTCGCGGACGAAGGTGCGGCCGTGCCGGAGGCAGGCTTCGATGTCAGGGCCGACCAGATGCCAGGCTTCGGCAAAGACGTGGCGGTAGGGGTGGCCGAGGGCGTGGGGATGTTTGTCCGCGATGGTGGGGATGGCGGCGTCGTTATAGAGAAACAGGAGGTCCGGGCCCCAGGAGAGGGTGGCGGGAAGTGGGGACAGAAGGACGAGATTGACGGTGGCGACGAGGGTCCTGGACCACTGCGCGATGGGACCTAGGGGCGTGGCGGACCAGTCAAAGGCGCGGACGAGATCGGACATGGCACCGCTGCCGAGGATGGGGGAGGGCGCGAGCGGTGTGGTGGCGGTGGTGTCTTCCAGAGGGTTCATGGTCGGGGAAGAGGCGTGGCTTCTGCGGTGGTGGTGGCGCGGGCTTTCGGTGATTGTACTGGTGGGGCGGGTGGGGCGGTATCGCGGTCGTGCGTCGCTTCGCTCCGTCGTGAAAGACGCAGTGCGGGGGTTCCTCGCTGCGCTCCGAATGACAACCAAAAGTTGTGGTTTGGCAGTTTGGTCGTTGTCTGAACGACTGTGACGCGGTGGTTACCAGACCTTGCAGGTGGGGGTGTGGACCATGGGCTGGGTGGATTTGCAGGCGAAGGCGGCTCGGAACTGCGGGAGGTTGGAGACGACGCCGTTGATGCGGGCGAAGCCGGGCGAGTGGGGGTCGGTGATGGCGCTGACGCGCTGGTTTTCGGGGCGCTCGTTTTCGCAGGCCCACTGGGCCATGCCGATGAAGAAGCGCTGGTCGGGGGTGAAGCCGTCGACAGTTTTTAGCTGTTGCGAGGCAGTCTGTTTTTGCCAGGCGATGTAGGCGAGCAGGGTTCCGCCGAGGTCGGCGACGTCTTCGCCGCTGGTGAGTTTGGAGTTGATGTGGATGTCGTCGACGATGACGTACTGGGCGTACTGGTCGCGAACGCAGTTGATGCGGTCTTCGAAGCCTTTGGCGTCGGCGGGGGTCCACCAGTCGCGGAGGTTGCCCTTGTCGTCGAACTGGCGGCCTTCGTCGTCAAAGGCGTGGGTGAGTTCGTGGCCGATGGTGGCGCCGGTGTTGCCGTAGTTGGGGGCGTCGTCGAGTTTGACGTCGTAGAGCGGCGGCTGCAGGACGCCGGCGGGGAAGTTGATGTCGTTCATCTGCGGGTTGAAGTAGGCGTTGACGGTGGGCGGGGTCATGCCCCACTCGTTGCGGTCGACGGGCTTGCCGAGTTTGTGCCAGTCTCTGGCGTTCTCGAAGACTTTGGCGCGAAGGACATCGTCAAAGTAGGCGGTGGGCGTGATGGTGAGGGCGGAGTAGTCGCGCCAGGTGTTTGGGTAACCGATCTTGTTACGAATTGCGGAGAGCTTGCGGAGGGCTTCCTGTTTGGTGGCGGGGGTCATCCAGGGGAGGGTCTCGATCTCGGCGCGCATGGCGGTTTCGACCTGCTCGGTCATGCGCTGGGTCTTGGCCTTCATGTCGGGGGAGAAGGTGCGGCGGACGAACTCCTGGCCGAGGGCCTCGCCGAGGTCGCGATCGGCGCCGCGGGTGCAGGTCTTCCAGCGCGGGAGCATGGCGGGGATGCCGCGGAGGGTGTGGCCGAAGAAGTCGAAGTGGGCCTGCTCGAACGGGTGCGCGAGGTAGGGGCTGGCGGCGTCGAGGAGATGGAAGCGGAGGTAGGTGCGGAGGTCGGCGACGGGTTCCGAGGTGAGCTCGGCGTTGATGGCTTTGAGGAAGTCAGGCTGCGAGACGTTGAGCTTGCCGGTGAGGGTGGCATCCTGGGTTTTGAAGTAGACGGGCCAGTCGATGGCGGGGGCGAGGGTGGAGAGCTCGCTGACGGTCATGGGGTGGTAGGTCTTGTGGGGGTCGCGGCGGTCGACGCGGGAGAGCGAGGCCTGGGCGAGGGCGGTTTCGATGCGGAGGATGGTGGCGGCATCGGTGTGGGCCTGGGTGGCGGGGCTGCCGGCTAGGGTGAGGATGCGCTCGATGTAGGCGAGGTATTGCTGGCGGATGGTGACGCTTTTGGCGTCGGGGTTGAGGTAGTAGTCGCGATCGGGCAGGCCGAGGCCGCCGGCTTCGAGGGCGACGATGACGAGCGAGGAGTCGATGGCGTCCTGGTCGGTGCCGGCGTTGAAGAAGAAGCTGCCCATGGCGGTGTGGTCGAGGGAGGCGAGGGCGCTGATGAGCTCGGGGCGGGTGTGGAGGGCGTCGATGCGGGCGAGCGAGGGCGCGAGGGGCTGGAGGCCGGCGGCATCGATGGCGGAGATGTCCATGCAGGCGGCAAAGAAGTCGCCGACCTTCTGCTGGACGGGGGTGCGGTTGGTGGCGGTGGCGTCTTCCTTGAGGATTCCCCAGAGAAACTGCTGATTGTCATTGCCGAGCTTGGCGTAGACGGACCAGCTGGCCTGGTCGGCGGGGATGGGGTTGATCTTCTGCCAGCCGCCGCAGGAGAACTTGTAGAAGTCGGTGCAGGGATCGACGGTGCGGTCGAGGCTGGTGAGATCGAGCGAGGGGGAGTAGGGCATGGCGGCGAGGGGCTGCTGGGCGGGCAGCGTGACGGCGAGGGTGAGGGCGGCTGCGCCGAGGGCCAGCAGGGCTTTGACGGGCATGAAGATCTCCTGTGGGAGCCATCGTATACCGGCGGATTGCAGCAAAGGATGGGGTACCGCGGGTTTTGGTGGCGGCGGGAGGTTGGGATGGCTGAACTTTGTACGTCCCACCCTTTGCGATGGGGCTGCAAAGGATGGGGCACCGGGGTTTTTGGTGGCGGCGGGAGGTCGAGAGGGTTGGTCGGCGCGGGTGCTGCGGGAATGTTGTTGCGGGAGCGTTATCAGCTTGCAGATGAGTAAGTTAGGGCGATCAACACGGTTGATTTTTCCTATTGACGTGTCTCGTGGGACGCAGGATGATGGCTGCATTATCAGACATTAATCTTGCTCCTTCCGGATGCAGGATTCCCGCTCCGCGCGGCGCGATCCGGCGGAGGGCATGACACGACAACCGGCTCCGCTGACGAGCTTGTCTTTGCAGGAGGTTCTCCCATGAAGAGCATACGATGCGCGCTCTCTCTGATGTTGCTTGCCGCCCCGGTGAGCGGATTTGCCGCCGACCAGGTGATCCCGGCGGGGTCGATTATTCAATGCACGATTTCGGAGCCGAAGCTGTCGTCAAAGACGGCGGATATTGGCGATCCGGTGCTGTGCCGGGTGAGTCATTTCGAGATGTACGGGCGATCGGCGTTCCCGTACGGGAGCTACCTGGTGGGGCGGTTTGAGGACTATCGGGACCCGGGGCATCTGGTGGGCAAGGGGTGGATGGAGCTGAAGTTTGACCGTATGATTCTGCCGCCGGGAACGTCGGTGCCGCTGACGGCGAAGGTGGTGCAGGTGCCGAAGTATCCGGTGGACAAGGAAGGGCGGATCCACGGCAAGGGACACCCGGTGCGGGACACGCTCGAGTGGCTGGTGCCGGTGCTGTGGCCGATCGATCTGATCAACCTGCCACGTCGTGGCCCACGGCCGGTGCTGAAGGCGGAGACACGGTTGACGCTGAAGATTATGGACGATCTGGATGTGCCGTCGCGAGAGCTTGCGGCGGAGGCAGGGCCGGGTTTGACACAGCGAGCACCGGTGGCCTACCAGGCGCCAGCGCCCGAGCCGACCGTTGTAACGGTGGAGCATGTGTATGACACGCCGCCACCACCGCCGCCGCCGATGCCGATCGCGCAGCAACAGCCGCCGACGCTGCTGATGATGCGGAACGGGATGGGCATGTATGCGAGCAGCTACTACTTTGACGGTGGCGGCCGGGTGCACTATACGGCGATGAACGGCGCGCCGGTGGTGATGGGGCGGGAGCAGCTGGATTGGGCCTCGACCGTGGCGGTGAACCGGCAGCGCGGCGTGAACTTCGGGATGCAGACGGCGAGCTACTGAGTTCGAAGAGAGCGATGGGGTAGAACGACAAGGCCGCACCGGATCAGGGTGCGGCCTTGCTTTTGGTGCGAGATGACGCGGGCGGGAGCTACTTTGCGGCGGCGGCCAGCTTGCCGGCGAAGGGCTCGACGAACTGATCGACGGAGACCTTGCCGGAGTTGAGAACGTAGGTGCCGCCGGCGTCCAGGAAGCTGACGTCGGTGATGCCGATGAAGCCGAAGATCTGCTTGAGGTAGGACTTCTCGGCGTTGTAGCCGTCCATGGGCGGAGCGCTGTAGTCGCCGGCGCTGGCGATGATGACGGTGACCTTCTTGCCGGGGATGAGACCGACGTAGGCGCCCTCGGGCGTGACTTTGAAGGTGACGCCGACGCGCACGACGTGGTCGATCCAGGCCTTGAGCACGGCGGGAACGGCGAAGTTGTACATGGGGGTGGTGAGGAGGATGTGGTCGGCGGCCATGATCTCCGCGATGAACTCATCACCGAGCTTGAGGGCGGTCTTGTGCTCAGGGGTACGGGCCTCTTCGGGAGTGTAGGCGGCGCCGATCCAGGGCAGGTCGACGAAGGGGATGGTGGTGGTGGCGAGATCGCGGGTGACGACGGTTGCCCCGGCGTTGGTCTGCTGGAACTGTGCGACGAACTGATTTCCGAGCTTGCGGGAGACGGAGTGGTCTCCGCGGGGGCTGACGTCGATCTTGAGCAGTGAGGCCATGGAATCTCCTTGGGCGCGCTGGGGAGCGTGCTGTGAGGTAGATGAGAGAGGGCAGAGGAGGGTTCAATAAAAGTTCGATGTCGAACTGAATTCGCGGGAGATGTTCCTTGGGGTGTTCCCTGAAGACGGAGCAGTGTACAGAGCTTTCCTCATGAATGGCAAAGCATTCATTTCAGGCCTTTTGCCGGAGTTACAGACAGGTCAATATGTGGTTGGTACGGGCAACGGGAGGGCGTTGCGAGGCTTCACACGGGTGGGCTGTAAGACCCAGAAAGAGGTTCACCTGTATGGCAAAGGAAGCGCACGCAAAGGCAGCAGAGCACCACGAGACAGCAGCAAAGTCGCACCGCACGGCCGCGGAGCACCACGAGAAGGGCGACGCGAAGGTTGCCGAGGAGCACTCGACCAAGGCGCATGAGCACTCCACGAAGGCCCACGAGCAGTCGACTGAAGCGCATTCGAAGTCGAAGGCCAAGAAGTAAGCGGCGCGGCATTTGCCGCAGTCTGAGACAGGCAACGCCCCTTGAGATGTGCGCAAGGGGCGTTGCTGTGTGCCGTGGAGGAGGTCTGAGGCGATCGAGGTGTAAGGCCCGGGTATAGGCCGCGAGATGGGATTGGGCTGCCTTTTCTGCATGGACGCGCCTGGGAGTACCCGTGATTGAGAGCTTTGGAAGTGGCCGAAAGGCGGTGTCCGGTGTCTATGAAGTTATGTCGTGTGACTCCATCAGGATGCCAGTTGCCGTAAGTGTGCGATTCACAATCCTCTGGCTTCTGTTCGGGCGCCTGGCCCACGGACAACGCCGCGGGTGCGAGGCCGGGCCGGAGTACGATCCCGTGCTGGTCGCGAACCCGGGTTTCCGGGTCACATTCGTTTGTCCGAAGGCGACGCGTCTGGAGGTCGTTCAGGCGGTGGGACGGCAGACGCGGGTGCCGATCGGAGTGGTGATTGGCCGAGACGCGCGTCTATTACTGCAGCAACGCCGGCGCTATGCGATGCGCGATGTGGATGTGCGAATGGCCCTGCGGGAAGCGATCCAGGGCAGCGGCTACACGCTTCGTCTGCAGGACGACGTCTTCCTCCTGGTGGCCGGGGATCTCAGCCGGCGACAGCGGGGGCTGCTTGAACATCGGTACGCGGACTTCACGACCAATCCAGGCGACAGTTTGTCGGGTATGGGCCAGGTATTAACCATGTGGATGAGAATGGCGGCTGGCGCACGCACAGGGTTCCTCCTCGGAGGGCTCAGCTCCACGAATGAAGAGGGCTTCACTCTACCGGCAATGCCCTTGGCGTCTACGGAAGAGATCGCCAATCAAATTGTGCGGCTCGGACCGCATGGCATGTGGATCTTTCGTGCCGGTGCAGCGCCTTCTTGTGGCGAACCCTCGGACACGGTGGACATCGAGTCTTACCAGCACTACTCCAACCAGCCGACGATCTCTGGCGAACGGTGATACGGCGTAAGCCTCGGGGGCTGTTCCGGTCTGAGGAGAACGGGAAGAGAGGCTATGCTTAACGCGTGAGTGACGCGATGATACGGATTCAATTGCCGGATGGCAGTGTGCGCGAGGTGGCGCGGGGAACGACGGCGCTGGAGGTGGCGACGAGCATTTCGCCGCGGCTGGCGGTGGCGGTCGTGGTGGCGCGGATCAAGCCGCTAGCGGAGCGGGCGGACGAGGGTGTAGTTGAAGCCGAGGCCGGCGCGAGTGAGGAGGCGATGTATGCTGCGGAGCCGGCGGGGACGGGTGAGCGGCTGGTGGATCTTATGGCACCGCTCAACGAGGATGTTGCGCTGTGGCTGCTGAAGGAGCAGGACGAAGCCTCGCTCAGGGTGGTGCGGCACTCCGCGGCGCATGTGATGGCGACGGCGATTCTGGAGCTGTTTCCCGAGACGAAGCTGGGGCATGGGCCGGCGACGGATGCCGGGTTTTTCTATGACGTGTATCGAGCGGTGCCGTTTACGGAGGCGGATCTGGCGGCGATCGAGGCCCGGATGGCCGAGGTGGTGGCGCGCGACGAGCCGTTTGTGCGCGAGGAGGAGTCGCGGGAGAAAGGGTTGCGTGACTACGAGCGTGCCGGCGACTTCATGAAGTTCCATTTTGTCGAGCGCTTCACCAAGCCGGGCGAGGAGATCTCGCTGTATCGCAATGGGAGTTTCACGGACTTCTGTCGCGGACCGCATGTGCCGTCGACGGGGCGGGTGAAGGCGTTCAAGGTAATGAGCGTGGCGGGCGCGTATTGGCTGGGCGATGAGAAGAACCAGCAGCTGCAGCGGGTGTATGGGACGGCGTTCTTCAACGCGAAGGACCTGGACGCGCACTTCAAGCGGCTGGAGGAGATCAAGGCGCGGGATCATCGCGTGCTGGGCAAGCAGCTGGACCTGTTTTCGATCCAGGAGGTGGCTGGAGCGGGGCTGATCTTCTGGCATCCGAAGGGCGGGCTGATCCGGAAGACTATGGAAGACTGGATGCGTGATGAATGTATCCGGCGTGGTTACAATATGGTGTATACCCCGCATATTATGCGGCGGGAGCTGTGGCGCATCAGCGGGCACGAGGCGGTGTACGCGGAAAATATGTATCCGGCGATGGAGCTGGATGATGCGGAGTATCGGCTGAAGCCGATGAACTGCCCGGGACATATCCTGATCTACAAGTCTTCGCCGAAGAGCTATCGCGACCTGCCGGTGCGGTATGCGGAGCTGGGCAACGTGTACCGGTATGAGCGGTCGGGGACGATGCATGGACTGCTGCGAGTACGCGGATTTACGCAGGATGATGCGCATATCTTCTGCACGCGCGAGCAGATTGTGAGCGAGGTGGAGGGCTGCCTGGACTTTGCCGAGGCGGTGCTGACGACCTTTGGATTTACGGAGTACCGGGTGGAGCTGTCGACGCATGTGCCGGGGAATGCGGATTTCATCGGGACGGCGGAGGACTGGGCGCAGGCAGAGGGCGCGCTGCGCGATGTGCTGACGGCGCGCGGGCTGGCATTCAAGACGTTTCCGGGCGAGGCGGCGTTCTACGGGCCGAAGATCGATGTGAAGCTGGTGGATGTGCTGGGGCGGTTGTGGCAGCTGTCGACGGTGCAGTTCGACTTCAACCTGCCGGCACGGTTTGAGCTCGAATATACGGGCGAAGATGGCGAGAAGCATCGGCCGGTGATGGTGCATCGGGCGCTGTTTGGGTCAGTCGAGCGATTCTTTGGGGTGCTGATCGAGCACTATGCCGGGGCGTTCCCGATGTGGCTGGCGCCGGTGCAGGTGGGGATTGTGCCGATCTCTGAAAAGCACCTGGCGTATGCCGAAACGGTGAAGGCGAAGCTGGAGGAGGCGGGCTTGCGGGTGGAGCTCGATGCACGCAACGAGAAGATGAACGCGAAGATCCGCGAGTTTACGCTGCAGAAGGTGCCGTTTGTGCTGGTGATGGGCGACAAGGAAGCGGCGAGCGAGGCGGTGAGTGTGCGGGTGCGCGGCAAGGGCGACCAGGGGAGTGCGGCGTTGCAGGAGTTTGTAGAGCGGGCAGGGCGTCTGGTGCGGGAGCATGCGATGGAGCTGTGAGTGTGGTTGCGGTTTGCTGACCATGGTCATAGACTATGGTCATGAAAGCAGCAGTCAGGACGAAGACGGCCGCGGTGCAGACAGTGGCAGCTGGGGAGTTCAAGGCAAAGTGCCTGCAGCTACTGGATGACGTGCGGGAGCAGGAGATCAGCATCGTAGTGACGAAGCGCGGTGTGCCGTGTGCGACGCTGGTGCCGTATGTGAAGGCTGAGACGCCCTTTCGATCGGTGTTCGGGAGAACCAAAGGCGCTCGCATCCTGGGCGATATTATCTCGCCTCTGCCTGAAGAGTGGACGATGCCCGCGGAGCTGCTGGAGCCTTGAGCCGATTCCTGCTGGATACGCATGTCTGGGTGTGGTTTCAGGAAGGAATTGAAGGGCGCGTCGGGGAGTTGTTTCTGCGCGAGGTCGAGGACTGGCAGCGGAGCCAGAAGGTTTTCTTGTCTGCAATTTCAGTGTGGGAGATCGCACAGCTCGTCTCGCTGGGCCGTTTAGCTCTCCCCATGCCTATCGAAGCCTGGGTGCGGGCTGGCACTGAGGATGGCGGCTTTCAGCTGCTGCCGCTATCGACGGAGGTTCTGATTGAGTCAA
>CAXSEC010000080.1:0-14708 GCA_964236325.1 uncultured Acidobacteriaceae bacterium
AAGGCGGCGAAGACGATGAGGCAGACGAAGGCGACCTGGTAGACGCGCTCTTTGATGGTTTGGTCGACGTCGCGGCGGATGATGGATTCGATGGCGAGGAAGAGGATCATGCCGCCGTCGAGGATGGGGATGGGAAGGAGGTTGAAGATGCCCAGGTTGAGCGAGATGTAGGCCATGATGCCGATGATGGGCATCCAGCCGGGCATGCCGACGGCTTCGTGCACCTGCTGGCCGATGCCGATGGGGCCGGAGACGGAGCGCATGGAGACCTGGCGGGTGAACATGCCGTGCAGGACCTCAAAGATGAGGGAGGCGTTCTTTTTGTTGAACTTGAGGGACTCGGCGAAGGCCTGGCCGAAGGGGAGTTGCTGGACTTTGACGGGCGGCGGGACGGCCTGGAAGCCGAGGCGATAGTCTTTGGTGCCGTTACCGATGTCGGCGAACTGGGGGGTTACGGTGAGGGGCAGGGTCTGGCCGTTGCGGAGGACGGAGAGGGCGGCGGGTTTGCCGGCCTGGTCCTGCAGGTAGGTCAGGAGCGCGTCGACGGAGCGGAGATGGAGGCCGTCGATGGTGACGATCTGGTCGCCGGGCTCCAGGCCGGCCCTGGCGGCGGGCATGTTGGGCTCGAGTGCTTTGACTTCGACGGGGACGGTCTGCATGCGGGGAACGAGGCCGAGTTTATCGAGCGAGAAGGTCTCGGCGCCGCCTTTGTTTTCGACGAAGATGGAGGTGTCGGTGCGCTGGCCGTCGTGAAGGAACGAGAAGGGGACGGTGTGGTTGAGGTTGAGCAGCGAGCGGACGCCGACCTGCTCCCAGGTGGGGTTTTCGATGGTGGCGTAGCGGACGATGGTGTCGCCGGAGTGGATGCCGGTGCGGAGGGCGGGGGAGTTGGTGGAGATGTAGTCGGTGATGGCGGGGCCGGTGACGAACTCCTGAACCTCGTTGTGGAGCATGTAGCCGACGGTCATCAGGGCGATGGCAAGCAGGAAGTTGGCGAGCGGGCCGGAGAGGGCGATGAGGACGCGCTGCCAGCGGGGATGGGCGTTGAAGTCGCCGGGATCGGTAGCGTGCTCGCCGGGGTTGTCGCCGGACATTTTGACGTAGCCGCCGAGGGGGAGAAGGCAGATGCGGTAGTCGGTGTCGCCGCGCTTGAAGCCGATGAGGCGCTTGCCGAAGCCGATCGAGAAGACCTCGACGCGGATGCCGCAGAGCTTGGCCGTAATGAAGTGGCCGGTCTCGTGGACGAGGACCATGATGCCGAGGACGATGAGAAGTTCGAGGATGGTGGCCATGGTTTGGGGAGTCTGGACCTCTTCGGTAGGGAGCGGAGTGGGTGGGGGGTAGGCGCGGGTCAGAGTTCGCGGTTCAGAGTTTCTGCGGCGACGCGGCGAGCTTCGCGATCGGCCGCGAGCACCTCTGCGATAGACGCAGGTGAGGTGGCCGGGGTGAGGCGAAGCACCTGCTCAATTGTACGAGGGATGCCGAGGAAGGGGATGCGACCTTTGAGGAAGGCGTCGACGGCGATCTCATCGGCTGCATTGAGGGCGATGCAGTGTGATGGGGTGGAAGCGGCTTCGTAGGCGAGGCGGAGGCAGGGGAAGCGGGCGAGGTCGGGCGGGGCGAAGTCGAGGTGGGACAGGGCGGCGAGATCGAAGGCGAGGCCGGGGGCGGGGGTGGCGTCGAGGCGATCGGGCCAGGAGAGCGCGTAGAGGATGGGCAGGCGCATGTCGGTGACGGAGATCTGGGCGAGGATGCTGCCGTCGATGAATTCGACAAGCGAGTGGACGGTGGATTGGGGGTGGATGGTGACGCGGACCTGGGCGGGCGGGAGCGCGAAGAGGCGGCAGGCTTCGATGATCTCGAGGCCTTTGTTGAGCATGGTGGCGGAGTCGATGGTGATGCGCTGGCCCATGACCCAGGTGGGGTGCTTGAGGGCCTGGACGGGGGTGATGCGGTCGAAGTCGGCGAGGGGGGTGTTGCGGAAGGGTCCACCGGAGGCGGTGAGCCAGATCTGCTTGACCTCGTGGGCGCGGCCGCCGCGCAGGCACTGATGGATGGCGTTGTGTTCGGAGTCGATGGGGAGGAGGTCGACGTGGTGCTGGCGGGCCGCGGCAAGGAGGAGATCGCCGGCGGCAACGAGGCACTCCTTATTGGCGAGGCCGACGGCTTTGCCGGCCTCTACGGCGGCGAAGGTGGCTTCGAGGCCGGCGACGCCGACGATGGCGGAGACGACGAAGTCGACGGCAGGATGGGTGGCGACGCGGATGGTGCCGGCGGTGCCGTGGACGATCTCGGTGCCGGTGTGGCCTGCCTCGCGGAGGCGGGTGGCGAGGGTGGTGGCGAGCTCTTCGGTGGCGACGGAGATGACGTCGGGGCGCCAGTGGAGGCACTGGGCGAGGGCGGTGTCGAGGTTCTGGCCGGCGGCGAGGGCGACAGGGCGGAAACGGTCGGGGAAGGAGTTGCAGAGGGAGAGCGTGGAGGTGCCGATAGAGCCGGAGGAGCCGAGGACCGCGATGTTCTTCACGGGCTTTATTTTCGCAGATTGATTTAGTGCCCGGGCATGATGGCTGGCGCAGGGAGGTGTGGGTCTGCTGCTGCTGCTGCAGGATTGCTGCACCGATGTTGAAGAGGATGGAGCCGCACACGAAGCGGACTTGGTTTGATAGGCTGCACAGGGTTGAGATCTTCCATGACCACTCTCCCTCGCCGGACCATCATTGCCTGTATCAGAAGAGCGCGGCGGCTAACTTCTTTGGTGAGTTATGTCTGGCTGTTATCTGTACTTCTCTTGCAGAGCGATGTACACGCGCAAAGTCCTGGGCCAAGCTTTGAAGTTGCCACCGTCAAACGCGCCTCTCCGCAGGCCGACCCGAACACCGGCAGCTGGAGTCCGCCTAGCATTGGACGGTTCACGGCAAACCACGTATCGCTCGCGCTGCTGCTACGGCTGGCTTATGGTGTTGACGACAGCCAGATTGCGAACAAGCCAGGCTGGCTGGAGGAGAAGCTTTACGACGTAGCTGCCCAGCCGGAAGCGGGAATCAAGCTCACCCGCGAGGAGTTGAGACCCCGTCTGCAACATTTGCTCCAGGAGCGCTTCCATCTGGCAGCTCATACGGAGACGCGCCTGGGCCGTGGATATGCACTTGTCGCCGCCGCGGACGGCCCGCACCTCTCTCCGACCAAGGGAGATCACTTCCCCGGGTTTCGCATCGATGTCAGCCCTGGACAGATGCGGGGAGCAAACTGGTCCATGTCTCAGTTGGCGACGTACCTCACCTCTGCTGCCGGATTCCCCGTCGTCGATCAGACGGGTATCCCGGGCAGCTATGACATTGGCTTCAGCTACGCGCCACAAGCCGATGCCGACAGCACTCTTCCGCCACTGGACGTTGCTTTGAAGCGGGCGACTGGCCTCCTGCTGAAGACACAAAAGGTGCCGGTGGCGACCCTCGTTATTGACTCTCTCGACCAGATGCCGACGGCAAATTGATCCTGAAGATACGGATTAGGGTGTGGGCGTCTAGTCATGCGAGGTCAGGAGAGATTGGTCAGCGGAGGGGGAGCAGATTGGATCGTGCGGCGTCGACGGAGATGGGTCTGAGGCAGAAGTTGAGGTAGAGGGAGGAGAAGACGAAGGTAAAGAGCCGGCTGATGTCGCGCTCGGAGCCGTGTTGCCGGGCGTCTTTCTGGATCTCTTCGCGCAGGAGGAAGTTGCCGCCGATCCAGAGGAAGGGGGAAAGCAGGATGAGAGCGTCCATGATGCCGCTGAGGATGGCGTGCTCGAAGACGAGGTAGGAGAGGCCGGCGATGAGCGAGAAGGTGAGAAAGCAGAGCAGCGGCAGCCAGGCGCGGCGGCGTAGGCCGATCCAGACGCCAAGATAGATCGCGAGGAGAATGGGGCCGAGGCCGAGTGTGAGCACGACAAAGAGGACCATCCAGACGGGCCCGGCGTAGGCCGTCCAGGGCAGACCGTGTTTGTCTTCGAGAGGATTCATTGCGGGCCTGACCATACTCCAGCGAGTGGTGCGCTGGGAAGGGGAAAGTTTAGGCCGCGGGCGAACGGCTGATCCCGGCGCGGGAGCGTGGGGTGCAGGGACAGCGGGTGGCTCGGCTGGTTGACGGGGCTGTTCCTTCTGGCGCTTCATCCTGGCAATTTGTACTGGAGTGAGGGAGGTGCGCCTTCAGGCGAGATGCCGGCGTGTGGCGGTGGTCCATCTGCTTTACTGGGGAGGAGTTGAGGAGATCTGGATGCAGGCGTTTCACCTCCATCATGGCTGGTTTTTCGTGATTTTCTGGTTCTGCGCGGCGCTGGTGCTGGCCAATGCCGTGCACTACGTGCTGTTCCGCTTTCTGCGACACAAGGAGGGCGGCGCTGGCCTGGGATGGGGGCTGCAACGGTATCTGGGCAAGCCGGCGCGCGCTATCTTTCTGCTGACCTGCCTGTTGATCGCAGTTCCGTTCATCCCCGGGATCTCGGGACGGATCTCCGGGATCCTGCAACAGATCGGGGTGATGGGGATTGTCGTCTCGCTGGGCTGGTTTGTGATCGGCTGCGTTTACGTCTTCCAGGCTGTGCTTTTGCGCAAGTATGACCTGAACGGGGAGAACAACGTACAGGCGCGCCGGGTGCACACGCAGTTTCAGCTGTTTCGGCGCATGCTGATCAGCTTTGTTGTGATCGTCACGATCGGGGCCCTGCTTTGGACGTTTAATGATCCGCGCATTTGGCACTACGGATCGGGACTGCTGGCTTCGGCGGGTGTGGCCTCTCTAGTGCTGGCTGCCGCGGCAAAGTCCACTGCTTCGAATATCCTGGCCGGCCTGCAGATCGCGCTGACCGAGCCGATTCGGATCGATGATGTCGTCGTGGTGCAGGGCGAGTGGGGGCGCATCGAGGAGATTACGACCTCGTATGTGGTGATTCGGATCTGGGATCTGCGCCGGTTGATCGTTCCGCTGAGCTACTTTATTGAGAACTCGTTTCAGAACTGGACGCGCGAGTCGTCGGACATTATGGGGACGGCGTTCCTGTATGTGGACTACACGATTGCGGTAGAAGAGCTGCGAGAGCGGCTGAACGAGATCGTTCATCCCTCGCACCTGTGGGACGGCAAGGTGTGCGGGCTGCAGGTGACGAACCTGACGGAGCGGACGATGGAGCTGCGCTGTCTGATGAGCTCGCGCACCTCGAGCGAGAACTTTGATCTGCGGTGCCTGGTGCGTGAGGGAATGATCGCCTACATTCGGGAGCATCACCGCGACGCGCTGCCGACGGTGCGCTTCAGCGGAGTGTCGGAGGTGCCGACGGGCGGCGCGGCGGCTGCAATCGCGTGGAGTTCCCAGGCGTAGACGCGCGGGCTGCCGTTACCCGAAGAAGGTGGCGAGGGCTGGGCCGACGGAGGTGCCGTAGTTTAACTTACCGTTGGGCGAGGAGCCGATGGCTTGTTGCGGCGACCAGGTGGCTTGCGCGCCGGAGGGGCTGGACGAGTACCAGATTGAGGTGTCACCAGGATTGCCTTTCCAGGCCATGAAGAGCTGCTCGTTGGAGGTGCAGAGGCCCGGGCCGTTGGAGGTGCCGACGTTCGGGATTGACCAGCGGTCGTTCCAGCCGGCGGTGTTGGTCGCGAGATCGGCCACGTTGGAGATTTGCGTCATGTAGATGCCGGTATCGCTTTCGGCCCCTTTGAAGGCGAGGAAGACCTCTCCATAGTGGACGGCGAGGACGGGCTGGAAGCTGCTGGCGCAATCGGCGATGGGGCCGTGATGGATCCAGTTGGCTGGATCCTGTGTGGTGGCCCAAAACAGGCCATCGATGCCGCCTTCGCCGCGCCAGACGGCGATGAGGGTGCCGTTGTAGTTGGCGACGGCGGGGGTGTACTGGCTGCGGATGTTGGTTGGCAGCTGGGTGACCTGGGGATCGAGTGAGGAATCAAGGAGGGCGTACCAGACCGAGGTATCGCCGGCCGCGACCCAGAGCATGAGCGCGGTGTTGTTCCAGGCGGGGAGCGAGGGTCCAAAGGAGGTGGCGGGCGTGGGACTGCCGTTGGTGCCGACGAGGGGAGCCTGGGGCTTCCAGTTGGCCATAGCCGGAGTGACGCTCAGGCCCGGGTAGGGCATGGGACCGGCCGGGTCGCCGAGATAGGTGCTGAAGAAGATGCGGTTGTCGTTGGGGACACCCTTCCAGGCCATGACGATTCGATTGCCGATCTGGGCCAGGGCAGGGCGGGTGGAGGTGCCAAAGCCATTGACGCCGACGCGGTCGTACCAGAAGGCTTCATCGTTGTTTGGATCGGTCGACGTGGCGTTTTGCAGGTAGATGCCATCGTCCTGTGCGCCTTGGAAGGCCATAAATGCGATCTGCATGAGAGCTCCTCTGGATGACGCTGGCCCGTACGAGGGCGTGCCGGCGCGTGGTGAAGGCGTCAGCTTCGGCATGCAGCACTATGCCGTGGGCGAGTACCTTCTGCTAGGGAATGCGGGAGCAGCTGGACGTTGGGGCCAGTCGGGACGCAGTTTTCGGGCTGGCTGACTTCGCGAAAGAAAGTGTGGCGGAGGGCTTAACTAAAAGCGGCCGAGGCCGATGGTGTCTTTAAGGACGAGGACGTACCAGAGGACGGGGGTGGCGAGGAGGAGGGCGTCGATGCGGTCGAGGATGCCTCCGTGGCCGGGGAGAAGGGTTCCTGAATCCTTGACGCCGGCGCCGCGTTTGACGGCGGACTCGAGCAGGTCGCCGAGCTGCGCGGCGATGTTGAGGACGGCGGCAAGGGCGAGGGTCTGCCAGACGGGCTCGCCGATGTGCAGGAGGAGGTTGCCGTGGACGGCGAGGCGGTCGCTGACGTAGAGCAGGAGGGCAGTGACGGCGAGGGAGCCGAGGATGGAGGCGACGGCGCCTTCCCAGGTCTTGCCGGGGGAGAGGCGGGGCGCGAGCTTGTGTCTGCCGATGGCGCGGCCGACGTAGAGGGCGGCGATGTCGCCGGACCAGACGGCGAGCATGAGAAAGACGACGAGGGCCGGGCCGTCTTCCTGCTTCCAGAGCAGGGGGATGAGGGAGAGCGGGTAGGCGCTCCAGATGAGGCCGAAAAGGCCTTGCGCGGTATCGGGCAGTACCTGGATGGCGGGGGAACGGAAGCCGTTCCAGGCAAAGAGGGCGAGGGTGAGGAAGCTGATGACGGGCAGCTGGGCATCGACGGGGAAGCTGGGCAGGGTGACGGCGAAGACGGCGGCGGTGGCGACGATCATCCAGGGCAGCGGGATGCGGAGGCGGGCGCTATGGGCTTCGGCACCCACTTTGGCGAGTGAGAGGAACTCAAAGGCGGCGAGTTCGGCGATGAGGAGGGCGGCCGCTGTGATCATCCAGAGCCTGCCGAAGAAGATGAGCGCGAAGACGGCGAGGATGAGGACGAGGGCGGTAAGGATGCGTTTCATGGATCAGCTTTGAGGATACGCGGAGTGGGGCTTGTGGGGGTGGGTAGACGGAGCGGCTTACGTCCCACCCTTCGCGGTGAGGCTGCGAAGCATGGGGCACCGGGAGGTTTGCGGTTGGCGGAGATGTGGCATGCAGGAGCGGAGGCAGTTGGGCCGGGGTGTCGGAGCATCGTACGGACTATGACAATGACCCATGTGACGAAGGCAGAGATGAAGACGAGGACCCTGGGCAACTCCGATATGGAGCTGACGGCGATTGGATTTGGCGCGTGGGCGATCGGCGGCGGTGAGTATGCGTTCGGCTGGGGGAGCCAGGAGGACAACGACTCGATTACGGCGATCCAGAAGGCGGTGGATGTGGGCGTGAACTGGATCGATACGGCGGCGATCTACGGGCTGGGGCACTCGGAAGAGGTGGTGGGCAGGGCGCTGGCGCAGATGGAGGGAGAGATTCCCTATGTGTTTACCAAGTGCTCGATGCGGTGGAACGAGAAGCGAGAGATCTATCGGAGTTTGAAGGCGGATGGGGTGAAGTGGGAGTGCGAGCAGAGCCTGAAGCGGCTGGGAGTGGAAGCGATTGACCTGTACCAGATCCACTGGCCGGATCCGGAGGCGGAGATTGAAGAGGGTTGGGGCGCCATGCAGAAGTTGATCCAGGAGGGGAAGATTCGGTTTGCGGGAGTGTCGAACTTTTCGGTGGTGCAGATGGAGAAGGCGCAGAGGATTGCGCCGATTACGTCGCTGCAGCCACCGTTCTCGCTGGTGAACCAGAAGGTGGCGGCGGAGGTTTTGCCGTTCTGCAAGGAGAACAACATTGGCGTGATTAACTACTCGCCAATGCAGTCCGGGCTGCTGACGGGCAAGATGACAACGGAGCGGATCGCGGCGATGCCGGAGGATGACTGGCGGCGGAACAATGCGAACTTCAAGTCACCGAAGCTCGAGAAGAACTTGTCGCTGGCGGCGCTGCTGACGGAGATCGGTGCGGCGCACCATGTCGAGACAGGCGTGGTGGCGGTGGCGTGGACGCTGGCGAATCCGGCGGTGACGGCGGCGATTGTGGGTGGGCGGAGTCCAGAGCAGGTGCTGGGGACTGCCGATGCATTGAAGTTTCGGCTAAGCGCGGAGGAGGTGGAGCGGATAAATAGCTTTGTGACCGCAGAGGGCATCGGGGCGTAGACCGGGCTCGATGCGGTGCAGCGCGGGCTGCTGAGCGGTAGCCCGCGCGCGAGCCGGTAGTGAGTCCGCTGAGGCCGCAGCGAGTACGAGAACTTTATGCTTGCCTTCTCACGCTCGAGAGCTGCGACCGACGGCGGTTAGCGGCCGAAAACGGACTTCAGGAGCGGCGTGACCTGCGTGGCGGGGTTGGTTCGGATCTTGGTCTCTTCCTGGCCCATCATGGTGAAGAGGCCTTCGACACTCTTTTGGAGCACATAGCCCTTTATGTCGAAGGTGGGGGTCTTGCCGAAGGGCATCTTTGGAGCCGAGGCCATAAGCTGTTCGAACTGGGTGGTGACGCCCGTGTTCTCCATGGCTTTGTCGATGATGGGCCGGAAGGCGGTGGAGATGCCATCGGAGCTGGTGCGTTTGAAGTACTCGGTTCCGGCGGTGTTGCCGCCCGCGACGATGCCCTTGGCGTCATCGAAGGTCATGGCTTTGAGGGAGTCCATGAGGATCGGCTGAGCGGCAGGGGCGGCCTGTTCGGCGGCGGAGTTCATGCTGTGCTCGAAGGCGTCGACCTTTGATCCCTGGCCCATGGCGCGCAAACCCTTTTCAACGGTTTGCAGCTTTTCGGGCATGGTGATCTTGATCAGGGGATTGTTCTCGAAGCCGCCGGCCTTTCCGGTTTCGGAGACGGAGGTCGTGATGCCGCGGGAGAGTGCCTCTCGCAGGCCGCCGCCCGCCTGGGCCGAGGTCAGGGAGGCGACATCCTGCGGCTGGGAGGTTGCAAAGGCGGGCGGGAAGAGGAGGCCGCTGGTCAGGGTAGCGGCAAATACGGTGCGCGAAAGGCGGAGAAATTCCATGAGGATGATCGTACGCTGTGCGGGTTGGAGCGGTGTTACTTGCGAGATCCGGCGACGATCCGGCCGTTGAGCTGGCCTTCGATCTCTTCGGCGACCTGGTCGGCGGGCTCGAGAGTGGCCAGGTTTTCGTCGGGCTGAACTTCGTCGGAGGGGGTCTCGTCGAGTCCGCCGAAGCGGCGGTTGCGGGCCTGGAAGGCGTGGATGGCTTCAAGCAGGTGGGGGCCGCGGAAGTCGGGCCAGAGGCGGTCGGTGATGAAGATCTCAGCGTAGGCGATCTGCCAGAGGAGGAAGTTCGAGATGCGCTGCTCGCCCGAGGTGCGGATGACGAGGTCGGGGTCGGGCGTGTTGGCGGTGTAGAGATGCGAGGCGATGTGCTCTTCGGTGATGCGGGTGTCGAGGCCGTCGACCTGCAGGAGGTCTTCGAGAGAGCAGCCGCGCTGATGTGCCTCGGCGACGAGGTTGCTGAGGAGGCTGCGGGTGGCGTCGACGATCTCAGACCGGGCGCCGTAGTTGAGGGCGAGGGTGAGGGTGGTGCCGGTGTTTTTGGCGGTCGACTGCATGGCCCACTGCATGGTGTCCTGGACTTCGGCGGGCAGCTCGTGGGTGCGGCCGATGTAGTTCATGCGGACGTTGTTGTCGTTCATGCGCTTGACGTTGCCGACGAGGTAGCTCTTGAGCAGCTTCATGAGGAAGCTGACCTCGGACTTGGGGCGGCGGAGGTTGTTTTCAAGCGAGAAGGCGTAGAGGGTGAGGAAGGGAAGATCGATGCGGGAGGCGGTTTCAACGACAAACTGGACGCTTTCGGCGCCCTGCTGATGGCCGAGGAAGCGTTTCAGGGCGCGTTTGCCGGCCCAGCGGCCATTGCCGTCCATGATGATGGCGACGTGCTGCGGCATGCGGGTGCGGTCGAGCCGGGCGAAGAGGGACTGCTCCTCGGGCGAGAGCTCGTGGATGCGGCTGGGCGTGGACGGGAGGGAGGTGGACGGAGTGATGCGCAAAAGCGACCTCGCAGGCTGCGCGTTTCGCCCCTGCAAAGTAGACGCTAGCACAGCGGGATGGCGGGTGCAACGACTTGCGGAGGAGGGCGGGAGAGGCTGCGGGCGGCGCTTCGGGCTCTATGGCGGAGCACCGGAATTGCTACCCGCAGCGGAGGTTTGCTGCGAGAGCTGGTGGCGGCTAGGCGCTGCGGCGACGGCCGGCGGCGAGCTCGCGAACGTGGTTGAGGAAGATGGAACGCTGCAGGGAGTCGAGCTGTGAGGCGTAGAGCGCGACCTCGGCGATGAAGGGATCGGTCATCAGGACGGCGGTCTCATCTTCGTGACGGGTGTGCGAGTCGCGCAGCAGGACGGAGATGTCGACCTGGAGTGCGTTGGCGAGCCGTGACAGGGAGGAGAGCGTGGGCATGGCCTTGCCGTTCTCGATCTTCGAGATATAGGTCCGGGGCACACCCATGCGGGCGGCGAGCTGCCGCTGCGAGAGATTGCGGACGTGGCGAAGGTCGCGAACGGCGGTCGAGACCTGGATGTGACCCTCAGGCGCAGGAACCGAGGGAACCAGGGTGAGCGGCAGCGGTGCGGGTTCGGGTGCTTTAACCTCAAGCGACCGCTTGCAGCGGGCGCAGGTGGCAGTGGCACGGCGGAATTGCACAAGATCGCAGTGGTCGCAGCGCAGAACCTCACGCTGTTCAACGGACGCCATCATGGTTGCCATAGATTTGTTGTTCGCGGGCGGTTGCCAGAGCGGGGCACCGCAGCACACGTCCGATAACGGAAGCGCGTGATGTGCCTAGAGTGGCACTGAGGTATCGGATGAGTCAAGGATGATTCCGGGAGGAAAGCCGAGGAAACCCGAAGGAACGCGGAGGTGGAACCAGGGTGGTACACAGAGGTGCGGAGGAGTTCGGCAACTTTGCGATATTTGGCGGGACGGGCGATCGCGGATGGGGGTGAGAGACTGAGGGCTATGGGCGACCCAAGATTCGGGCGGGAGGCGGCGCGAGCGCTGCTGATGGAGTGGACGGCGGGTGAGAGCCTGCGGAAGCATGGGATCGCGGTGGCGGTGTGTACCGAGGCCTATGGCAAGCTGGAGGCGCTGCGGCAGGGTCTGAGCGGCGCGGCGGTAGAGGACTTTGCGGAGCCGTACTGCTGTGCCGGGCTGCTGCATGACATGGACTATGAGAAGCATCCGTCACTCGAGGAGCACCCGTTTGTCGGGGTGGCGCGGCTGCGAGAAATGGGCTGGCCGGAGGAGATTCTGCACGTGATCCTGGCGCATGCGGACTACAGCGGGGTGAAGCACGAGACGCATCTGGATAAGGCGCTGTTTGCCTGCGATGAGATGTCGGGGTTCCTGACGGCGTGTGCGCTGGTGAAGCCGTCGAAGGCGATCGCGGATGTGGAGGTTGCGGGCGTCAAGAAGAAGATGAAGGACAAGGCCTTTGCGCGCGCGGTGAAGCGGGAGGATATGACGATGGGCGCGGAGCTGCTCGGGGTGTCGATCGACGAACATATCGGGACGTGTTTACTGGCGATGCAGGCGCGGGCGGCGGAACTGGGTCTGTAGGGAAGCAGGAATCTGAGAGGAGATGCGGATGAGGACGATGCTTCGGATGGCGGGAACGGCAGTGATGACGATGGGCGCGGCAGGTGCGCTGGCGGCGGAGAAGCCGTTTGATCCGACGCGGGATGCGGCGAAGGATCTGCAGGCGGCGATGGTGCAGGCAAAGGCCGAGAACAAGAACATTTTGATGGATGTGGGTGGGAACTGGTGTCCGTGGTGCCTGGTGCTGGACCGGACGCTAGCGGAGGACGCGGGTCTGCACGAGGTGCTCGAGAAGAACTACGTGGTGGTGCGTGTGAACTTCAGCAAGGAGAACCAGAACGCGGCTTTTCTGAGCCAGTATCCGGCGGCGAAGGGGTATCCGGCCTGGTATGTGCTTTCGCCCGAGGGCAAGCTGCTGAAGGCGGAGGATACGAGCGACCTGGAGGCGACGCACAAGCTGGAGGCGGGCTACAACAAGGCGATGCTGCGGAGCTTTCTGGTGAGCCAGGCGCGCTGAGAGACGGCCCTGAGGGCGGCTTACTGACAGCTGCGGAGGATGAGGAGCCAGGCGAGCGACAGGATGACGGAGCCGACGATGCCGACGACGAAGATCGGGCTGCGGGAGGTCGGAAGGCTGGTGGACTTCTCGTTCTCGTGCGGCGCGTCCGGGTTGTAGGCGATGGGAAAGAGGGTGCCCTGGGGGATGGCCTTCTTTGCGGTGAACTCGCCGGTGTGGAGCGTGTCGTCGACGAAGTAGTTGTAGGCGATGAGGAAGTGGCGCGAGGTGGGCAGACCGAAGGCCATGGCGGGACCAACTCCGCTGGTGTAGGTGCAGGCGGTGACGGTGGCCATGGCTTTGGGCCAGGGCGCGGATGCCGGATCGGGTTGGTTGGCCATAGCGAGTTCGATGCCTCTAGACGGCGGAGGCGCTGATGCGGTGAACGCCGGCGGCGCGCAGGTCCTGGTCGATCGAGGGGACGGTGCCGGCGTGGGTTGCGGTGGCGGGGAGGTCGACGGGGCGGGTGAGGTCGTCGACGACGAAGGTCTGGAAGCCGAGGCGGGCGGCGGCGACGGCTGAGTGGCCGACGCAGAAGTCCAGCGCGACGCCGACGAAGAAGAGGCGGGTAAGGGCGCGCTCGCGGAGGTAGGCGGCCAGACCGGTGGGGGTGACGCGGTCGTTCTCAAAGAAGGCAGAGTAGCTGTCGACGCCGGTGCGGAAGCCTTTGCGGAGGAGGAGTTCGGCGTGGGGCAGAGTGAGATCGGCATGGAGATTGGCGCCGGGAGAGCCTTGCAGGCAGTGATCGGGCCAGAGCGCCTGGACGCCGTACGGAGCTTCGATGGCGTCCGCAAAGGGCTGTTCGCCGTGGGTGCTGGCAAAGGAGATGTGGCTGGCGGGATGCCAGTCCTGGGTGAGGAGGACGTGGTCGAAGCGGCGGGCAAGGGCGTTGATGCCGGGGATGAGGTCGAGGCCGCCGCGAACTTCGAGCGGGGCTCCGGGCAGAAGGAAGTCGTTCTGCATGTCGATGACGAGGAGGGCGTCGTGCGGAGTGAGCGGCATGCAGGGATTCTAGTGGGTATTAGGACGGCTGCCGGTAGACTGGACCGATGACTTTAGTACCGGGAGAAGCGCGGGTTCGGGTGCGGTATGCCGAGACGGATCAGATGGGCGTGGTGTATCACGCGAACTACCTGGTGTGGTTTGAGGTTGGACGAGTGGAGCTGATGCGGTCGCTGGGCTTTGACTACGGGACGCTGGAGCGCGAGGAGGGATGCCTGATCGCGGTGGTGGAGGCGACGGCGCGGTACCGGTTGCCGGCACGCTATGACGACGAGTTGGTGATCCGGACGCAGGTGAGCGGGGCGCGGTCGGCGTTGATCAAGTTCGCGTACACAATTGCGCGGATGGTCGATGAGGTGGTGCTGTGCACGGGCGAGACGACGCACGTGGTGGTGGGTCGGGATATGAAGAAGCGGGCGCTGCCGGAGCGGTATCAAGCGGCGTTTCGGGGCGCGATGCTGGATCAGGCGAACCGGAATGGCGCGCGCGAGGTGGCCGGGGCGCACCGCTGAGGAGTCGCAGGCAAAGATGGCCGGATGCGTGGCGGCTTAGCTGCGGGGCTGGGCTTCGGCATGAGGAACGCTGGCGGGACCGGGCGTAGGTTCGGTTGGAATCTGGGCGGCGCGGCGGGCGAGTTCCCAGCTTTTGGCGTACTTCCAGCTGACATAGGCGGAGTGGTAGAGGTGCAGCAGGAGACCTTCGCGGCCGTCGAGGAAGCCGAGGCGCAGCAGGTAGTTGCGGAAGAACTCGAAGGTGGGAATGACGAAGACGTTCCAGTGAAAGGCGAACCAGGAGCCGCCGGTGCGGTGCTGCTCGAGCAGCAGACGGGCGCCGAGGCTGCTGTAGCGGTCCATGTGCTCGAGGTAGCTCTCGAGGGTTGGATAGGCGTGATGGATGAGATCGAAGTCGAGGGTGTCGGAGGCGCCGTCAAAGGCGATGGTCTCGTGCACCGGGCGCTCTTTGAAGGCTGCGCTGGCGAAGGCGACGGCGTTGCGGCGGAAGAGGCGGAGCTTGGGGTCGGGGTAGTAGCCGCCGTGGCGCATCCAGCGGCCGAGGAAGAGATTGCGGCGGCGAAGGTAGAAGGCGTCGAACGGCGGGTTGGTCGGAAGGAGGGTGCGCAGTTGGGTCTGGAGGTCGGGCGAGAGCTCTTCATCGGC
>CAXSEC010000081.1:0-14620 GCA_964236325.1 uncultured Acidobacteriaceae bacterium
AGCAGCATTAGGGTTGCTGTTGGGAACCAAGGTGTTGGGAGCCGTTACTTAGCTCCTTCTAACCCTGCTCACAAAGTGCTGCGGCCTTCGTGCTGGTGGGACTTTTTTGCCCGGTGGACTGGTCGCGAGCGAGTGCCAGGGCGATCGCAGATGCTTTCTGCTGACGCGCATGGCCTCAGGCAGTGACGGAGATCTCTTCTTCAAGCTGCTGTTTTTCGGCGAGGGCGCGGTAGTAGCCGTCGCGGGCGACGAGATCGTCGTGGGTGCCGTACTCGACGAGGCTGCCGTCGACCAGGACGGCGATGTTGTCGGCGTTGCGGGCAGTGGAGACGCGGTGCGAGATGAGGATGGTGGTGCGGCCAGCCATGACCTCGCGCAGGGCGGAGAGGATGCGCTCTTCGGTGTAGGTGTCGACCGAGGCGAGGGCGTCGTCGAGGATGAGGATCTTTGGATCGCGCAGAATTGCCCGGGCGATGGCCGACCGCTGCTTCTGGCCGCCGGAGAGGGTGACGCCGCGCTCGCCAACCAGGGTGGCGAAGCCGGCCGGGAACTCCTTGATCTCGGCCGCGATAAAGGCTATGCGGGCGGCTTCCTCAATCTCGGCCTCGGTGGCCTGAGGACGGCCGAGGGCGATGTTGTCGGCGACGGTGGAGGAGAAGAGAAAGGTCTCCTGGGGGACGAAGCCGATGGCGCCGCGCAGCTCGTCGAGCGGGATGGAGCGGATGGGGCGGCCGTCGAGCAGGAGGGTGCCGGCGGGCGCGTCGAAGAGGCGGGCGAGCAGACCAACCAGCGTGCTTTTGCCGGAGCCGGTGGGACCGAGGATAGCGAGAGAGCTGCCGGCGGGAATGGTGAGATTGATGTCGCGGAGGACGGGGGTGTCGGGGAGGTAGGAGAAGTTGAGGTCGCGGAACTCGATCTCGCCACGTAAGGGAATGCTGGAGGGAGCGAGGGTTGCGGGGTCATCGGCAACGAACGGCTGCTGCTTGAGCAACTCGTCGATGCGGATAACGGAGGCGGTACCCCGCTGGAAGAGGTTGACGACCCAGCCGATGGCGATCATGGGCCAGGTGAGCTGGACCATGTAGATGGTGAAGCCGGTGAACTGGCCGACCGAGATGTGGTGGCGCAAGACCTCGTGTCCGCCGACCAAAAGCGTGACCACGAGCGAGAGGCCGAGGACGAACTCGAGGGTGGGCCAGAGCATGGCCATGAGGCGAACGAGATGGAGCGAGCGGCCGATGTACTCGAGGTTGGCCTGCTCGAAGCTGGCGATCTCCGCGTCTTCCTGGGCGAAGGCGCGGATGAGGCGGGCGCCCGAGAAGTTTTCCTGCGCCTTGGCGGAGATCTCCGAGAACATGGCCTGGATGCGCTCGAAACGGGTGTGGATGCGGTTACCGAAGAACTGCACGAGAACGCTGGCGAGGGGCAGCGGAACGAAGGCAAAGAGGGTGAGGCGGGGGGAGATGCGCAGCATGAAGGGCAGAGCCGCGGCGGTGAAGACGATGGTGTTGGCGGAGTACATAATGGCCGGTCCGAGGAGCTGTCGGACGGCGGCTAAGTCGTTGGTAGTACGGGCCATAATGTCGCCCGTGCGATGGGTGTGAAAGAAGCTGGCGGACTGGCGTTCGAGGTTGGCGAAGAGGTCGTTGCGGAGGTCGAACTCAATCTCGCGGGAGGCGCCGATGACGACCTGGCGATTGAGGTAGAGGCAGACGGCGCTTACGAGCGCGACGAGCAGGAGAAGCTCTGCCTGGTGGGCGATGTGGACGGGATTGAGACCATGCCGCATGTCGTCAATGGCGCGGATGATGATGAGCGGAATGAGCACTTTAGAGCAGTTGTAAAGAAGCGTGGCGAGGCCACCCCAAGCGAAGCTGGGCCAGTAGCGGCGGAGGTAGGGGGCGAGGGGTTTGAGGCGTTTCAGCACGTAGGTGTGAGATGGTTTGGGGCTATTTTGGATTCGTGGAGGTGGGTGGCTGGGCGGAGGGCGCGTCAGGCGGCGCCGAAGTGGTTGATTTTGGTTGCGGTGCGGCGGTGTTTGGCTGAGGTTGCGCGGGGTTTTGCGCAGGATCGGAGGAGGTTGCGGGCGGAGCGGCGGGCGCGGGCTGGGCGTCGGCGAAACTGATCAGTTCGATGTCGAAGATCAGGTCGGCTTTGGGCGGGATGGCGCCTTCGCGGCCGGCTTCGCCGTAGGCGAGCTGATAGGGGATGTAGAGGCGGCGCTTGCCACCGACGCGCATGCCGGTGAAGCCGGTGTCCCAGCCAGGGATGACGCGGTGGGCGCCGTAGGGGAAGGTGATGGCCTCCTGGCCGGGGTGATCGTAGGAGGAGTCGAACTTGGTGCCGTCGGTGAGCCAGCCGGTGTACTTGACGGTGTAGAACTTGTTGGGCACGGCGAGGGGGCCAGTGCCGGTGATGATGTCGACGTAGCGAAGGGCGTAGAGAGATCGGGACGGGGTGGTGACGGGCGGGACGCCGGGCGGGTTGTCGGCCTTGTTCGCGGCGGTGGTGGTGGTGGTGGCCGCGGCTTTGTGGGCGGCGGAGGCGGTGTGATGCGCGGCGGTTTGGGGAGTGGTCTGGGTGGAGGTCTGGGCGGCGAGGGTGGCGGAGGCGGCGAGCAGGACGAGGGATGCGGGACGGATCATCGTGGTTTTAGTGTATGACCTTGGCGGAGTCTTGCGTTGGCCTGAGCCAGCCTGGAAGGATCCTTTACGCCTTCCTTATGGGAGGGCTTTTAGACTTTCTGAGTGCGAGGCGGTTTGCGACAGAGCGGTGGATGCGGCTGGCTGAGAGTAGCGGCGGCTCCAACGAGATCAGCTGGGACGAGCCCAGCAAGGATGACAGACGCGTAAGCCGGTGCACCTAACCCTATGACAGATCCTGAGCAATATTTTGTAGTGCCGACACATCGTTTACGCGATGTCGGCGAGACGATTCATGAGTACGACGAGCACTTCTGGAAGAACGGCCACTCGCCGCAGATGATCGTCTTTGACGACTCCACCAGCAGCAATCAGGCGAAGTATTTTCCTTTGCTCGAGCAGGTGAAGACGCGGTCGGAGCTGAGCTATGTGGGGCCGGCGGAGAAGGAGAAGTTCCTTGAGTATGTGATGAGCCGGCTGCGGAATAACCGGCTGGAGCCGCTGGTGCGGAACCTGTTTCGGCCGAGCTATGGCGGCAATCGCAACTACTCGCTGATGTACTCGCTGGGTGGGCTGGTGGTGAGTGCGGATGACGATATGCGGCCGTACTCGCTGATGGAGGACAGTCCGGAGTCGCTGGAGATCGACGAGATCAGCCGCGGGCGACTGCATAAGCTAGGCAAGAACGGGTACGTGAAGAAGTCGTTCGACATCATGTCGGCGTTCTTTGATGTGCTGGGCAAGCCGGCGAGCGAGGTTCCGGAGAACTACGAGCGCGGCGAGCTGATGGTGGACACGGCGATGGATCTCGAGACCAACGCGACGCATGGGCTGGTTGAGGAGAATGCGCTGGTGCTGCAGCGGGGGACGGTTCCTGATACGGCGGTGGTGAAGATGGCGCAGACCTTCCGCTCGGGCACGAACGATATCGATGCGATCGACTTTGTGGATATGTTTCTGGCCGACGAGAAGCAGACGAACATCGACAGCCTGAACGACATGTATGTGCTGGTGAACTTCCGGCCGGTGCTGACGAACAAGAACTGGCGGATGGATTGTGGCGTGGCGGGGTACGACAACACGTTTGGGCTGCCGCCGTTCTTCCCGACGCGGCTGCGGTTTGAGGATTACATCTACCGGCTGTGGATCCAGCAGGAGGGCATGGTGGCGGCGCATGTGGATGCGGCGCAGCACCACACGAAGAGCAATTACATGCGGAACCCGCCGGCTTCGGAGGTGCTGAACGAGGAGATCGCGAATCTGCTGAAGAAGAAGATCAAGTCGTCGCTGACGCACATTGACGAGCTGAGCATTGGGTTTGACTATACGGGCGAGGTGACGGAGGCGGACGCGGAGGAGATTCTCGAGAAGATCACGCGGCTGCACCAGCGGGCACTGGATGGGGCGGAGCTGGCGACGAGCCCGGAGCGGGCGGAGCAGCTGCGGCTGTTCGCGACCAATCTGCGCAAGGCGTTTTACGGGTTTGAGCCGGACTTCTTCCAGCACAACCTGACGCGCGTGGTGGATGAGGCGATCGGGGTGATTCGGGCGTCGATCGAGCTGTGGCCGACGCTGGTCGAGATCTGCTACTTCCAGAAGACGCGCATCGGTCTGCCGATGCGGCGCATTGGCGGCGGCAGCGGGCGGGCGATGGAGATCGGGAGCCGGATGTGGGCGTGACGCAGACGGCTTTCACCAGGGCTCAACAAAACGCGCCGGGTGCCGATAACGTTGAGGGAGGGGAAAGCTGATCGTTGCGGTTGCGGTATTGCTCTGAACGGGCATCCTGCCGGTTCAAGGAGTGCCGAGACGGTGATCGAGGTCCGTGGAAACGGCGTGAGGAGGGCTACGGGCGCCGGGTACCGGCAGGGGAGGGGACATCTTCTTTGACGGAAGTGGTAGCGAATCCACGGGCACGATTGTTCCGCAAGACGCCATAGATGACGGCGCCGATGAGAAGGCTGGCGGCAAGGACGAGTATGACTACAGTTAGCATTATTCCCATGAAGATCCCTCAGGTTTGTCCGAGTGCGATCGAGGTCGTGCCGTTGCCCGGATAGGTGAGGCGTTTTTCGGGTTCGGTTCGCGATCGAGGAAAACGGAAGATCTTGCTATCGGGCACAGGTGGCGGTGGATCCGACTGGTTGATTTTGCGAGGCGGGCGGTGCGATGCTCGGGGTATGACGAGGATGACGATCGTGACGAGGATTGTTCGGGGACTGGCGGGGGTGATGGTGGGGCTGAGCTGCTGCTGCTGCGTCCTTCGAGCCCAGGAGCAGGGGAACTGGCGGCCGGTGAGTACGACGGCGCGATCGATGACGGGGCCGATCGCGATTGGGGACGAGAAGCTGGTGATCAACTTCGTGAAGTTCCCGGTGGCGGAGATCCGCAGCCTAACTGCAGCCGAGGTGCAGGCGATGTTTTCGCCGGATGCGGCGGAGGCTGGAGCGGGAGGCAAGGGAGCGGTTGGGGGTTCGCATTTGTACCGGCTGAGCATACCGGCGACGCAGCAGTTTCTGCACAAGAACACGATGTGCGGCGGGGAGGAGACGCAATGGATGGCGAGCCTGGTGCAGGGCAAGACGCTGGCGCTGGCGTTTTTTTCAGGGGCGACGATGCCGGTGCTGACGGCGGAGGCGATGGCGAATACGACGAGCCTGTGCGGGACGTTTACGTATGTGCGGTAGGAAGTCTCGGTGGTCAGTCGCAGATGAAAAGCAAGTCCGAAGGTGTAGTGGTAGAGAAGCAGATCCCTGCGGGACGACAACCAGAAAACTGCATTGCTGGGTGCCACCACGTGCTCTGCTCTAGTCCCAAAGGAAGGTGATGGGGGCCTGGACGTCGGGATGGAGGCTGCGGTGAACGGGGCAGGCGTGGGCGGCTCGCTCGAACTTTTGCTGGACCTCAGGGGTGATGGCGCCGGGGATGTGGATGGTGGTGGTGAGGCGCTCGATGCGGCGGGGTGGCGCGGTGGTCATGTCTTTGGTGACGGTGGCGATGGCGCCGGTGATTGCGACGTCGAGGGTGCGGGCGAGGATGCCGAGGGTGGTGAGGATGCAGGTGCCGAGGGCGGTGGCGACGAGGTCAGTGGGGGAGAAGCTTTCGCCGCGGCCCTGATTGTCTTTGGGAGCGTCGGTGGAGAGCTCGGTTGCGGAGGGGCCGTGGACGGCTTTGCAGTGCAGGTCTCCCTGGTATTCCATCTGGATGGCGACCATTGTGGTTCCTTTCGTGGCTGAGGGCGGGGTGGGGAAGGTCTGGGGATTATTTTGGCAGATTTGGGTGTCTTGATGAGCCGGCTGGGATGGTTCGGGCTTCCTACATCCCACCCTTCGCGATGAGGCTGCGAAGAATGGGGCACCGAAGGTTCCCTGACTGGTTGAGGTTTCTGCGTCCCCGTTCGACTACGCTCAGGGTCCGTCAGCCAAGACGAAATGCGGGGGTTCCTCGCTGCGCTCGGAATGACAACCAAAATTGTGCCCCGAGTGGTGGGTAGGCAGTGAGCGGGGCGCGGTAGTGTGGCGCGGGCGGTGGGGGCGCCGGCTCAGGTGGGGGTGCGCATGAGGAGGTAGGCGCCGGTGAGGCCGAAGAGGAGGTCGGGGGACCAGGCGGCGAGGAGGGCGGGGAGGGTGTTGACGTTGCCCATGGCTTCGAAGGTGCCGGCGACGATCCAATAGGCAATCGCGAGGCCGATGGCGGTGGCGATGCCGGCGAGGCCGCCGCGTTTGCCCATGGAGAGGGCGAAGGGGACGCCGAGGACGGCCATGACGAGGGTGACGAGGGGGTAGGCGAGCTTGCGGTTGAGCTGGACGCGGAGGCGCATGGTGTCGAAGCCGGATTGGGAGAGGTCGGTGATGTAGCGGGAGAGCTCGCTGTAGCTCATCTCCTGCGAGGGGCGGTCTTCTTTTTTGAAGTAGGTGGGTTGCTCGTGGATTTCGGCGAAGGCGGAGAGGGTGAAGGGGGTGTAGCTGGAGGTGGTTTCGCCCGCGAAGGTGCGCTGCCAGCCGTTTTCGAAGATCCATTGGCTGGCGTGGTCGTCCCAGTGGGCGGAGGAGGCGAAGATGCGGCGGGTGAGGACGAAGGTGCCGGGCTGGAACTCGAAGACGGTGAGATTGGCGAAGACGTTGCGGTCGGCGTCGAAGAACTGGTAGTAGAAGATGCGGCCGGGGTCGCCCGAACGGGTGTTCGAGCCGGAGATCCATTTGCGATCGGGACGAAGGAAGGTCTGGGCGGGCTTGCCTTTGATGGTGGCGCGGAGGGCTTCCTGGCGGCGGTTGGCCTGCGGAAGGTAGAGCTGGTCGAAGGCGAAGAGGGCGCAGGCGATGACGCCCGAGAGGACGAGGACGGGGACGACGACGCGATAGAGGCTGGTGCCGGTGGCCTTCATGGCGGTGAGCTCGGAGGTGCGATTGAGTGAGCCGAAGGTGATGAGGACGGCGACCAGGGCGCAGAGCGGGGTGGTGTTGTAGAGGATGTAAGGGATGAGATTGAGGAGGTAGTCGCCTACCGTGACGAGCGGGGTGCGATTGCGGATGATGTCGCCAATGAGCTCGAAGAAGGTGAAGACGAGGAAGAGGGTGGCGAAGGTGGTGAGGACGAGGAGGAGGTTGCGGGAGAACTCGCGGAGGACGTAGTCGTCGAGGAGGAGGGGGAAGCGGGCGCCGAAGGTCTCGCGGAGGCGGCGGAGGGTGGTGGCGATGGTGGGGAAGGAGCCGATGGCGGTGGGCTGGCCAGGGCGCGGGGATGCGCCGAAGAGGCCAGTGGTGAGGCTTTTGAGGGCGTCGCCGATCTGGGAGAAGACGGATAGGGCGATGCCGCCGCGGGAGAGCTGATAGAGCAGGAAGGCGCCGGCGGCGGTGAAGATGAGGTTCGAGCCCCAGACGCCAAGGAAGGGGCTGAGCTTGCCGTTTTTGGCGAGGGCGACGCCGATTGACGAGAAGAAGTAGTAGAGGAAGACGAGCAGGAGGGTGACGACGAAGCCGGTGGACTTGCCGCCGCGCTTGGAGGAGAGGCCGAGGGGAACGCCGACGAGCATGAGGACGAAGCAGGCGCAGGGGTAGGAGATGCGGCGGTTGAACTCGATGCGGTAGATGTTGTTGGCCGCGCTGGCAGTTTGGCCGAGGTGCCAGAGATCGGCGGTGGGAAGGGCGAGGATGGGGGTGTCGGTGCGGGAGACGTGGGTATCGTCGGGGGCGGCGAGCTCGATGGGGATGTCGGTTGAGGTGAAGGTGGAGATGTTGTATTGGTTGGGATCGGTGGGGGAGGTCTGGTGCTGGCTGCCGTTGAGGAGATGCAGGCGGAGGGTGCTGGCGTCGGGGGTGTTGGGGGCGCCGGCGAGGACGATGGCCTGATCGGCGGTGGTGATGGCGGGGGCGGCGGCCTGCGAGAGATCGGCGAGGAAGAGGTGGTGCCAGACGGCGGCGCCGGCGGCGGGGCGGACGTCCTGGATGTAGAGGACGTAGTTTTTCAGGTCTTCGTAGAAGACGCGGGGCTGGATCTCGAAGGAGGCCTGCGAGGATTTGAGGGAGGCTTCGAGGTCGAGCAGGGCGCGGGCGGCGCGGGGAGCGAGGTAGAGGGAGTTGGCGAGGCCGAGGATGAGCGAGGCGAAGGAGATGAGGGAGACGACGCGGACGAAGTCGAGGGCTCCCATACCGGCGGCGCGCATGGCGGTGATTTCGGAGTCGGCGGCGAGGCGCGAGAGGCCGAGCAGGATGCCGACCAGGACGGCCATGGGGATGGTAAGGGTGAGGGTGTTGGGGAGGAGATAGAGGAAGAGGCGGGCGGTATCGGCGAGTGAGGCGGAGTCGCGGACGACGAGCTCCAGCAAAGAGCCGAGGCGCGGCATGAAGAGGATGAAGGTGAAGAGCAGACCGCCGAGCAGGGCGTGGGAGAGGACTTCGCCGAGGATGTAGCGGGTGAGGATGCGCATGGTGGTGGCTGAGTGTGAGTGTAGCGGGTTGGGGCTGAAGAGCGATGCGGCAGGCGCTGGACGGCGGCGGGTGGCGCGCTTTAGCCGTACGTGGGAGGCTCGTTGGGGATGGCGCGATTGAGTTCGCGGGCGCGCAGCCGCATGACCTGGGCGGCGAGGGCGTGGAGGAGGTAGAGGTCGCGGCGGCGGGTCTCCATGACGATCAGTTTGCCGGTGTCAGGTGACATGCAGATGATTTGCGTTGTGCGAGGGGTGGGTGACCAGGGGTGGGGCAGATTGCTTGCTGGTGCAAGCGAAGAAGAGCAACGACAAAGGTGACATGAGGGGACTCTCTTCCACGTTCGACTAACGCTCAGGGTCGGACTGACAAGCTTCCGACGCAGGGTAGTTGCTTTAGCGGACCGGGACGTCGGACGGGAGAGATTGGTTGCGGTTACGGAGCCAGTCTACATCGAGGCTGGGCGAGAATTTGGTGTGGTGATGTTCGTCGAGGCTGGGCATGAACATTTCGAAGCCGGCCTGCGCGGTGATGCGGGAGAAGCCCTGGAGCAGCTGTGCCTGGTAGTGGACGAGGTCGAGATCGAACCAGACGGCGAAATTGTAGAGGGAGGGCGTTCTGGCGGATGAGGCGAGGAGCTGGAGCTTTTAGGGCTCGGGTACTTTGAAGAGCTGCGTGCTTTGACGTGATGGAGGAGTCCAGAGGCGACGGGAAGAGGTCAGGGGTTCGGGGTGAAGCGGTAGCCGATGCCGCGAACGGTGGTGAGATAAACCGGTTTGGCGGGGTCGTCTTCGATGTAGCGGCGGAGGCGGACGATGAAGTTGTCGATGGCGCGGGTGTCGGTGTCTTCGTGGACGCGCCAGACCTGCTCGAGGATCTCTTTGCGGGAGACGATCTGGGCGGGGCGGTCGGTGAGATAGCGGAGGAGATCGGCCTCCATAAGGGTGAGGTGCGTGGTGCGGTTGGGGGCGATGAGCTCGAGGGTGTCAAAGCGGATGGTGCGGCCGGCGAAGGAGACTTCGTCGGTGGGCTGCGGTGGTGGCGGCGGGGTGGCTTCGGAGGAGCTCTGCCAGGCCATGCGGCGGAGCAGGCTTTTGAGGCGGACGAGGAGGATGTTGAGGTCGAAGGGCTTGGGCAGGTAGTCGTCGGCGCCGGCCTCAATGCCTTCGAGGATCTCTTCGGGGCGGGAGCGCGCGGTGAGCATGAGGATGGGGGTGAAGCGCTGCTGCTGGCGCAGGGTGCGGGCGATGGTGAAGCCGTCGGCGCCGGGGAGCATGCAATCGAGCAGGATGGCGGCGGGGACGTCGGGGCTGGACGCCGGCGTGGCGAGCAGATGCGCGAGGGCGAGGTCGCCGTCGCTGAAGAGCTCGGTGCGGTAGCCTTCGGCCTGCAGGTTGAAGAGCAGACCCTGGGCGAGGTGGGCTTCGTCTTCGACGAGGGTGATGAGGGGGGAGGCGGTCATGCGTGCTTGGGGTTCCGGATCAGGGTACTGCATGGAGGAGGTACATTGCTGCGGTGAGTTGGCTGTGGCGGAGCGAGCGAGCTCTTCGCGGCGCTGAGACTAACGACGAAATACGTCGGAAGCTCCTAAAGTTTGGAGCGGATGTGCCGATGAAGGAAGAAGAGGATAAGAGTTCAGGCCAGGGTTGGCGGGGCGAGGGGGAGGGTGAGGGTCATGGTGGTGCCTTGGTTGGGGCCGCGAGAGTTGGCGGTGATGCTGCCGCCGTGCTGGCGGAGGATGTGCTGGACGAGGAAGAGGCCGAGGCCGGTGCCCTTGATGCGGGTAGCGTTGCGGCCGGGAACCCGGTAGAAGCGCTTGAAGATGCGTTTTTGCTGGCCGGGCGGGAGGCCGAGGCCGGTGTCGGTGATGCGGATGACGGCGTCGGTGTAGTTCTCGATGAGCAGCGAGACGCGGATGTCGACGCCGGTGGGGGAGTACTTGACGGCGTTTTCGAGGACGTTGAAGAAGGCTGTGCGGAGGTCTTCGGGGATGCCGAGGACGTGGAGGCGGACGGCTCCGGGAACGGGGATGAGGGTGATTGCTTCGGGCGGGAGGTTGTTCTGGCGGAGGATGGTGGCGACGGACTCGGCGAGGAGGGGTTCGAGCTCGAGGAGGCGGCGATCGCGGTGTCGCTGGCCGAGTTCGCCGGCTTTGAGGACGCGCTCGACGGTGGCGGTGAGGCGCTCGGCGTCGGCCAGCATGATGCGGTAGAACTCCTGGCGCTTGTCTTCGTCGACGGGGCGTCGCTGGAGGGTTTCGAGGTAGAGGCGGATGGAGGCGATAGGGGTTTTGAGCTCGTGGGTGACGGCGTTGAGGAAGGAGTCCTGGCGCTGGTTGCGGCGGACTTCGCGCACGAGAAAGATGGTGTTGAGCACGACGCCGGTGAGCAGGGCGGCGAAGAAAATGATGCCGAGGACGAGCAGGACGGCGCGGCGCTCGTTGAGGATGATCCAGCCGATGTTGAGGGTGACGGTGACGCCGGTGAGCAGGACGCCGAGGACGATGGCGAAGGCGATGGCGCCGCGGCGTTGGGTGAAGTTCATTGGGCGAAGGCTGACGCTGCTTCAGGGTACATCGACTGGACGTGGCATTGCGGCTCGCGGTCAGGCGACGACCCGCGGCGATGGGGGCTGGAGGATTTCTTCTGGTTGCGTTTTAGATATCAGAGTGATATCACTTGTCGAACAAGATTGAGGTGACGCGATGGCAGCTGAGCGATCGATTGTGAGCAGGGAACGGGTTGTGGCTGTGAGGAATGGCTGGGCGGTGCTGCTGCTGCTGCTTGCACTGATGCTTGCCGACGTGGCGTATCTGGTGAATGGGCAACCGCAGGATGTTCAACTGATTTCCTGCCTCGTGGTGCTGGGGCTGGGGGTGTTTGGGTTGATCGGCTTCTTCAGTTTGCAGCCGAATGAGGCGCGGGTGTTGACGCTGTTTGGGGCGTACAAGGGGACGGTGCGGACGAGCGGGTTCTGGTGGGGCAACCCGCTGTATGGCGGTGGGTGGCAGGGACTTGGCAGGAGCGCCTCGCTAGTCAGCCGGATGCGGACGAAGCCTGCGATGGCGGGTGCGACGGGACAGGCGACGGGCAGGATGAAGGTGTCGCTGCGGGCGAGGACGTTCAATGGCGAGCGATTGAAGGTTAACGATAAGCGCGGAAATCCGATTGAGATTGCCGCTGTGGTGGTGTGGCGGATTGACGATACAGCGCAGGCGCTTTTTGATGTCGATGACTATGAGAACTATGTGCCGATCCAGAGTGAGTCGGCGCTGCGGCATATTGCGAACCTGTACAGCTACGACGATGGCGAAGGCGCGGAGACGACGCTGCGGAGCAATCCGGACGAGGTGTCGGAGGCGCTGCGGATGGAGTTGCAGGAGCGGCTGGTGAAGGCGGGCGTGGTGGTCGATGAGGCGCGCTTGACGCATCTGGCGTACGCGCCGGAGATCGCGCAGGTGATGCTGCGGCGGCAGCAGGCGGAGGCGGTGATCGCGGCGCGGCAGAAGATCGTGCAGGGCGCCGTGGGGATGGTTGAGATGGCGTTAACCGAGCTTTCGGCGCGAGGGTTTGTGAGCCTGGATGATGAGCGGAAGGCATCGATGGTGAGTAATTTGATGGTGGTGCTGTGCAGTGAGTCCGAGGTGCATCCAGTGGTGAATACGGGGACACTTTACAGCTGATGAAGGAGCGCAAAGCATTCCTGATGCGGATCGATCCTGCGCTGTGGGCTGAGCTCGAGGCATGGGCGCAGGAGGAGTTGCGCAGCGTCAACGGACAGGTTGAGATGATTCTGAAGCAGGCGGTGACGAAGCGGAAGGGCGCCCGACAAAAGGCTTCGATTGTTGAGGACTTGGAGGCGGGGTGATGAACATCGACCGCCTGCAGGGGAGTGACTTCAGACCATGTGCGGGGAATCTGGAGGAGCGGTGTCGGGTGATGTTTGTCGGGGATGGTGCTCGCGGGCTTCTTCCACGACTTCTTGTGTACTTTGGTTGGGAGGGCTTGCGATGGTCAGACGATGGCTCCTTCTTCTGTTGCTGGTGCCTGCAGCCGCTCGATGCCAGCAGATGGCGATTACGATGGACGATCTTCCCGCGGCGGGCGAACGACCTCTGACGGAGTCTCGGCTGCACATCGCGCAATCCATTCTGGAGACGCTGCGGCAGCAGAGGATGCCGCCGGTGTATGGCTTTATGAACGGTGTTCGTACAGAAGAGGATCCGAGTACGCTGGCGGTGCTGAAGGCATGGCGCAGGGCTGGTCAGCCGCTAGGGAGCCACACCTGGAGCCATCCTGATCTTGAGACGATGTCGCCGGCGGAGTTTGAAGCGGACATCGTGAGGAATGAGCCGCTGCTGCGCACATACATGGCAGGGGAAGATTGGCACTGGTTTCGCTATCCGTACCTGCACGAAGGCGAAAGCGTGGAGAAACATCGGGCCGTTCGTCGCTGGCTGCAGGCTCACAGGTACAAGGTCGCGGAGGTGACGATGGACTTTGAGGATTATCTATGGAATGAGCCCTACGCGCGCTGTGTTGCCAAGCGCGATGACGCGAGTATCCGGCAGCTGCATGATTCCTATCTGGCCACGGCTCAACGTTACATCGAGACCTATCGGACGTTGGCGAAGAGTCTGTATGGTCGTGACATTTCCTATGTGCTTCTGCTGCATGCGGGTGCCTTCGATGCCCACATGCTTCCGGAGCTTCTCGAGATGTATCGATCGCGCGGGTTCCGCTTTATCAGCCTGCCGGAGGCGGCGCGCGACCCCGCCTATGGGGAGGATTCGGACTTCGGCTATCCCGGCGGTGGCGCTTTGACCGAGCAGCTTGCGGCAAAGCGAGGGCTGAAGTTTCCGCCAAATGGGAAACCGTACAAGCAGCTGGAAGCTACGTGCCGATAACTTAGTTCCGACTTGTAACCGTGCTTGGTTGTTTCGTTGTCTGGACGTGAGATCTGTCGCTGAGTTGCCGGAGAGTGAGTAGACGGCGGTTGCTGGATGCGGACGTGAAGGATTTTGGGGCAGGTTTGGCGGCGGTAGTTGAGAATGCGGGCTTGGGCTGAAAACGCGATCCCAAGGACCGAGCCGACAGCTTCTCCGAAGCGGATCGCCGCCGAGACTCCCTGGCGGACGCCAGAAAAGCAGTGACATCCCGTACGAATTTGACAGGCTGCTCCGCATAGGCAAAGTGTGCGCTTTGATCGAATAGATCGAAGTGAGCATTTGGCAGATGGGCGGCCAGCGTTCGCATCTGTTCCGGCCCGATCGCTCCGTCGTATTTGCCTGCGATGACTAACGTCGGCATGGTGAGTTGGCTGAAGGCTGTGAAGCGGTAGCAAGGGAATTGGCTATCGGGTCCGAAGTACATCGTCCCAATCTCTCCTGTGTTCCGCAGGCCACTCGTGTTGTCGAGCGCACTCTGTTCCTGCTGATAGCGCTGATGATGAAACTGTTGCCAGTTATGGAAGGCCTGACCGTCGACGCTTTGCAGGACTGCCATGTCTGCAGCGAATTCTGTTTTGGCAGTGGCGCAGCTATCGTGCCGGGATTCCGCTAGTCGCAACGAATCCCCACTCTTCCCATCAAGCACCGTCTGCCATTCGCGGGGGTACCGATGCTCAATCTCACCGCGCCAAAGACCGAAGGTCATCGGCATATCCGAAGCTCCATCAAGAACGATGAGTTTTTGTACGTGTTCCGGGTACCGCGCCGCGTACTCAAGGGCGATCGTGCCGCCGAAGCTGTGCCCCATGAGCGTGAGTTGCGAGACGCCGAGCTGTTTTCGGAGAGCCTCGACGTCGTCTACAAGCGTGGACATTCGATAGTCGCCGCTTGCTGGCCTCTCACTGCGTCCGGAGCCGCGCTCGTCGAGGTAGATCATTCGCATGTGTGCTTCGAGTTGCGTCCCGATGGTCTGCTCGAAGCTGTAACTGTTGTATCCCGGTCCGCCGTGCAGATACAGCACCGATGCCTGCCCAGGCTGTTGCTGACCAGCAGCTTGGTACCAGCGCTTGACCCCGTTCTGGAGCATTTGGTGCTCTCCAAGAGAG
>CAXSEC010000082.1:0-14553 GCA_964236325.1 uncultured Acidobacteriaceae bacterium
CTTTCCTCTGCGGAGCCTGCGGCCTCCACGCTGATCAGGATCTCGCTGCGTCCCGCTGCTGACAGATTGCTGGGCGACTCAGGATCCGTCGGCAGCTCAATCCTGCCGCCCGCCAAAGCTCCTGAGATCTCCGCCGCTCGCACCGGCGCTCCCAGCTGCAAGAAGATCGAGCTGGTGTAGCCATGAAACAACGGAACCTGCAGCACTTGTAAGGCAAGATCAGGCGGACGGTCGCCTGCCAGCGCTGCATAATGCGAAAGAATCGTGCTCCTTCGTTCCGCCAAACCTGTCGCGGCGTCCCCTCCAAACTGTGCAAGAACATTGAACGCCGTCTGCGCGTCAAACGTCTCCTGCGGCAGATCCTTGAAGGACAGAAGACTGACCGTCTGCTGGTGAAGCTCGTCAAGACCTGCCTGGCCCAACTCTGAGGCCGGCTGCAGCACGGTTGCCGCCAGCGTGGTTGGCTTGCTGATCTTGTCCGTAATTCGCGCAGCAATCAACGCGAGCATCGTCGCCACGGGATGAGCCGGCACCACCGCCGCGGTCTGCAGATCCGGGCGCCGGGCGCCAACGCCCTCTGGCTGCCCTGGTCGCCCCGCATGCAGCGGAGCAACCCAAGGCGACCAGACCAGCACCTCAGACGCGCCCGCGAGAGCGTAGGTAAGATCGACCACCATGGCGCCAGCCTGTCGCGCACTCTTCCAATGCTCGCGCGTCTGCTCCGGCGAGCCGGCAAAGAAAGCGAAGTCCGCACGCTCAAACGAGCCTGCCGTGACTCGACGAATGAACGATGCCTCTTCGCCGACGGTGGTCATCTGACCGTCGACAGCATCTGTATCAAAAAGTAGGATTTCGGCGGTACCGAGTGCCGACTCGGCCATCTCTTCGCTGAGTTCTTTTCCAAGCAAGGAAGATGCACCGACAAGGACGACTCGCAGCTGGTGAGCAGGCATGGGCTATGAGATGCGCGTGATGGCAAACTAGCTCGTCTTTGCCCCGTGAAGCAGGCCGCGAACGAGGTCCCAGTTATGATGCCCCGCTGATCGCGCGTCGGCGGGACCTTCCGCGCGAGTACGCCAGGCGCGCCAGAACACCGGAAACAACGTACCCCAGCGAGATCACCATCAGCGCATACTCGGAGTAGGCAACGATCACGGCAGTGATAAAGGCCAGCAACGCGAGCAGCTGAAACGGATGCTTCCCTTTCAGCGTCAGCTCCTTGCCGCTCCAGAATCGCCACGAACTTACCATCAGCATGCCGGAGAACAGAATCAGGCCCAGCCATACCAGCGAGATCCACGGATTGTAGATCGGCGATCCGCGAAAGCCGTGCACCACCGACGCCAGCACACCCGCGCCCGCCGGGATCGGCATACCAACGAAGTACTTGCGGCCCGGCCGACCCGGGTTCCGCGGTTGTGGATTGATGCTGACGTTGAATCGCGCCAGGCGGCTCGCCCCACAGATCAGAAACAGGAAGCACGCCAGCACGCCCAAATGTGCGATCCGCTCGCGAAGATAAGGACTCACTGTAAGCGGCAACATACGAAAGCCCCAGATATACGCCAGGATCGCGGGCGCGACACCGAACGTGACCACATCCGCGAGTGAATCCAGCTCTCTGCCAAACGCACTCGTGGTGTGCGTCATGCGTGCGATCCGCCCGTCGAGGCCATCGAACAACACCGCGAACCCGATCGCCAGCGCCGCACGATCGAAGTACGCCGGGTCAGCCACCGACCCCTGAATACTTTGGGTCATCGCGTAAAAGCCAGCCCCGATATTGCCGGCGGTAAAAAGAGATGGCAGAACATACATGCCCCGGCTCGGCTGGCGTTGCACTCTGGTGTTCTGTGCTTCGCCCATCTCCTCTTCCATCACCTCTCGACTGCTCCCGCTCATACAGCCTTCCGCAGCAGCGCGGGTGGCACCACAGCAAGCACGGTCGTTCCCCCCTTGACGCGCATGCCTGCCTTCACCCGAAGGTCAGCCTCGGCCGGAAGCAGCACGTCACATCGCGATCCAAACTTGATCAATCCAACCCGTTGTCCGCGCTCAACGCGATCTCCGGGCTTGAGCGTGCAAACGATCCTCCGCGCCAGGAGACCGGCAATCTGCTTGAAGCCGACCTCGTACCCTCCAGCATCGATCACAATCAGAGTTTGCTCATTCTCGAGTACCGACTCCGGCTTCATCGCGTTCATAAACTGACCCTTGCGGAACTCAAAAACCTTGACCGTTCCACTCACCGGCGATCGATTCACGTGAACATCAAAGACGTTCAGGAAGATGCTGAGCCGAAGCCGGCTGCCGCTGGGCATCTCAATCCATTCCGCGTCCGTAACCAGGCCATCTGCCGGTGAGACGATCTGCCCTGGGCCAGTCGGAATCCTCCGGGTCGGATCACGAAAGAACCATAGAAAAAAGCAGGCCAGCAGAATCGGTATCAGTAGCAGCCAGATCACGTGGGTAGAAAACCAGAGAACAACGGCAACCACGCCGAAGGCCAGACCGTACAGATACCCGTCACGAACCATAAGTCCCGCAATTATAGTGTCTGCAACCAGGTCAGAACAGCAACGACATCAGAAGCGCATCGTCCGCCGGATTCGCGTAGTAGCCCCGTCGCCGCCCCTCTGCTGTGAAGCCAAGCGAGCGGTAGAGAGCAATTGCGCCGTCGCTTTTACCGCGTACCTCAAGCTCTATGCCCGCCGCGCCTCGCGTTCGGCACCACTCCGCTATCGCTTTGAAGAGCGATCGGCCAAGGCCGCTGCGTCGCCACGCCGGCAACACCGCTAGGCTCTCAAGCTCCGCCATCGCCCCTCCACCCAGGATGGCCGCCGCTGCAAATCCTGCGACAAGACCATGCTCCTGATCCTCCACCACCAGCAGGCATCGCTCGACATCCGTGTCGGCCTGCAGATATCGGCGGTACTCTGCCTCGCTCCAGTGCGGCAGCTCCGGGATTGATCGCTCCAAAGCAACAATGGCTGCAAGGTCTCCCTCAACCGCCGGCCGAATCACGGCTGCGCGCCCAGCAGGCGGTCCGCCCTGTGCTTCCGTTGGCGATCCAGCGTCTCCTGCTCGGTCTTATGCAGGTACAGTGCGTCGAGCAGCAGCGGGTCATCGATCGCCCCCTCTGCCCTATGCCGCCGCGCCGGGGAGAGCGCATCCGCAGCCGTCAGCCGCCCCTTCACGCGTACCTTTGCTCCAGCGAAGCTGCCTTGCTCTTCCGCCTCGCAGATGATCGGCAGTCCCTGTGCGCCGGCATGCTCCGCCACCCACGCCACGGCAGCCACCCCCTGCTCCAGCACCAGCCCCGCGGCTATCTGCGCCCAGAACACCTCCCCGCGCCCCGCTCGCAGAACCGCCACCCCAGCTGCCACGTCGGCCCCGCCAAGCACCTCCAGCCGCGACAGCGCGATCAGCGGCAAACCGCTCGCCTCGGCCAGCGCCTTCGCTGCACTCAGCCCGACCCTCACCCCGGTAAACGAACCCGGCCCCCGCACCACCACCAGCGCGTCCATCTCCCGCAAACGCCATCCCTGCCCCCGAAGCAACTCCCCGATGGCCTCGATGAGCCCCTCCGACGCGCTCCGCCCGGGAAGCTCCTGCTCGGCGACCACCCTGTCGCCCAGGGCAAGCGCGACCGTTGCCTCGCTGCCACAGGTGTCAATCAGCAAAAGTCTTTCCGCATGATCCAATGCTGCATGTTCGATCGGCTCTGGCATCCGGTCTAAATCATAGCGTTCGTAATCATAGCGTTCCTAGGAATCATGATCCTGCTCTTGCAAGCAATGCTCAGGAGCGCGCGGATCGTCCGCCTCGCTCATCGCCGCCATCCCGCCTGCTAAACTCGCTCTACTACCCGCGTTCCTAGCCCCCGCAATGTCCAGCCCAAAGCAGAAGTTCTACGTCACCACGCCGATCTACTACGTCAACGCGCGCCCGCACATCGGCCACGCCTACACCACCATCGTCGCCGACGTCGTCGCCCGCCGCCATCGCCTGCTCGGCGACACGACCTGGTTCCTCACCGGCACCGACGAGCACGGCCAGAAGATCGAGCGCTCTGCAAGCGCGGCGGGAGTGCCGCCGCAGCAATTTACAGACCAGGTCTCACAGTCCTTCCGCGACCTCTGGGCCCGCATGGGCATCACCCACGACGACTACATCCGCACCACCGACCCGCGCCACAAAGCCGGCGTCCAGAAGCTCTTCGCCGAGCTCTACGCCCGCGGCGAAATCTACCTCTCCTCCTACACCGGCCAGTACTGCGTCTCCGAGGAGATGTTTGTCGAAGGCCCCCCCGGCACCATCGGCCCTGACGGCCGCCCCACCGAAACCGTCACCGAAGAAAACTTCTTCTTCCGCCTGTCGAACTACCAACTCCCCTTGCTCAACCTCATCGAGTCCAGCCAACTCACCATCACCCCCGAAGCCCGCCGCAACGAAGTCCTCAGCTTCCTCCGCGGCAACGTCGCTCAGGCCTCCACCTCTGTCATCCCGACCGAAGTGGAGGGACCCGCTTCACCCAGCCACGAAGCCCGATCCGATTTCCCGAGCGGGTCACGAACACCACCTCTAACGAGCCCTCAGCCAGACACCAACACCCCGGGTGCCCCATCCATGGCGCAGTCTTACCGCGACATGGGTGGGAACGTAGACACTCCACCCGCCACCTCTAACCTCGCTCACACCGCCGCCGGAACTCCCTACCTCCCGGGAGCCCTCAAAGACCTCTCCGTCTCCCGCTCCTCCTTCACCTGGGGCATCCCCGTTCCCGAGCCCGCCGCCTCCGCCGCCAAAGATCCGCACGTCATCTACGTCTGGCTCGACGCCCTCGCCAACTACATGACCGCCCTCGGCTACGGCTCCGACGACGAATCGCGCTTCCACGAGTTCTGGCCCGCTGACCTCCACCTCGTCGGCAAAGAGATCATCCGCTTCCACTGCGTCTATTGGCCCGCCTTCCTGCTCGCCGCCGGCCTGCCGCTGCCAAAGTCCGTCGTCGCCCACGGCTGGCTCCTCTTTGAAGAGTCCAAGATGTCGAAGTCGCGCGGCAACATCGTTCGCACCGAAACCATCCTCGACGGCTTCGGAGACCACTACCGCCGCGAACTCCTCCGCCTCGGCCAGCCCGAACCCTCCAAAGCGCACGCCGACCTCTTCGCCTCCGACGTCCTCCGCTACTTCCTCCTCCGCGAGATCCCCTTCGGCCAGGACGGCAGCTTCTCCTTCGACGCCATGATCACCCGCTACAACGCCGACCTCGCCAACGGCTACGGCAACCTGGTAAGCCGGGTACTAAGTCTTATCAGCAAGTACAGTTCGTACGCCCTCGTGCCGACTCCCGCTCCAGAGGAGCTGGATCTCTCTGAAGTCTTGCAGCTGCTCCAATTCCTAGACCAATCAAACCCTTCTGAGGCACCATCGAGCGAATCAGTCCGTGTAGCGTGCCTAGACCTCCAGTCGCAGGCAATGCCCGAGATCAGCTTTGCGTCCTTTTTGACACGTTGCGCAGGCGTGATCAGTTCTGTCGACGGGTATGTATCCTTTTGGAAACCCTGGAAGCTCCTCAAGTCAAATGCAGAGAACGCTACGCTGCTGTGTCGCACTTCTCTCTACACCGCCGCCGAGTCCATCCGCATCCTCACCGCCCTGCTCTACCCCATCCTCCCCTACTCCACCGCCAAGGTCTGGGCCCAGCTCGGCCTGGGCGATATCGAAGACGCCGCCGCCCGCGGCGACCTGAACGAACTGCAGTGGGGCGGCCTTCAACCCGGCACCAAACTCGGCCCGCTCGCCCCCATCTTTCCCCGCGCCCCCAAGGAGCTCGCCCAGATCATGACCGACATGGAAACCAAGCCCTCACTCACCCAGGTCACCGCCGAAAACGACGCCGCCACCTCCGAGCGCACCGAGTTCACCGAGGCCAGCCTTGCCTCCGTCGCCGCCGGTACGGTCAACCAGGCCGCCGCTGCGGAAGCCGCCTCCGAAACGACCTCGGTCTCCGGCAAAGCCACCACCCTTCCCGAGTCCACCCACCCCGCCGCCCCGCCCCGCACCTCCGCCCTGCCCCACGACAACCCCGGCTCCCAGGTCGGCGCCTCCAGCGCCCCCGCCGCCGTGCTTCCCCCCACCCCCTCGCACGTCGACGCCGAACCCTCCGGCGTCTTCGCCGGTGCCGCCGCAGCCATCCCGATCGCCGCGACGCTCACCGCCACCGCCCCCCAGATCACCATCGACGACTTCGCCAAGGTCGAGTTGCGCGTCGCCAAAATCCTCCTCGCCGAGCGCATTCCGAAGGCCGACAAGCTCCTCCGCCTCGAGGTCGATCTCGGTCCCGAACTCGGTCAGCGCCAGATCCTCTCCGGCATCGCCGAGTGGTACACCCCAGAGTCCCTCGCCGGCCGCAAGATCGTCGTTATCACCAACCTCGCCCCTCGCAAAATGCGCGGCCTCGAGTCCCACGGCATGCTCCTCGCTGCCTCCCACGGCGAGAATGGCAAACCCATCCTAGCCACCTTCGCCGAAGACATCGAAGTCGGTGCCCGGCTCAAATAGAGCCCGACCGCCCACCACGCTCCGTCCCGCGCCTCACCTACCCCCTGTCGTTTCCAGCCATCCAGCTCCGGTAAACTGGGCCAGGCAGGCCAAGTCCCCAACGGCCTCTAACCCGATAGGTTGGTCCAGACCTAACCACAATCGATTGAAGATTTAGACCATAACAATCTCGGGGAAGGGTCTGGACAACAGCATGCTGATCGACTCCCACGCCCATCTCGATCTCTACGACGACGCCGAGCGCGACCTCATCCTTCGCCGCGCCCGTGAGGCCGGCGTCGAGACCATCCTGGCCATCGGCATCGGCGACAGCCCCGCCGCCATGCGCCGCGCCCGCGATCTCGCCAGCGCCGCCTCGGCCTCGCCCAACCCCGTCCACCCGCGCCTCTTCGCCACCGCCGGCATCCATCCCGACGAGTCTGCCAACGCCGGCCCCGAGTTCCTCACCCATCTGGCGGATCTCCTGGCCGATCCGCTCGTCCTCGCCTGCGGTGAGATCGGCCTCGACTACTACCACGTCGAGAACCCCCTTCCCCCGGTCCAGGCCGAGACCCTCATCGCCCAGCTTCGTCTCGCTGCCGCCGCCGCCAAGCCGATCATCGCGCATTGCCGCACCTCCGACCTCGCCACCCCCGCCGCAAAGGCCCGCTTCGGCTCAGCCGATGCCACCGAAGATCTGCTCAGCATCTTCGCCGAGCACTGGCAGCCCACCGGCCTGCCCGGCATCATGCACTGCTTCTCCGGCACCCCCGAGCACGCCGCCCGCGCCGTCGCCCTGGGCTTCTTCGTCTCCTTCGCCGGCAACCTCACCTACCCGGCCGCCAAGGGCATCCGTGCCGCCGTCCTCACCATCCCGCCCGACCGCCTGCTGGTCGAGACCGACTCTCCATTTCTCGCACCTGTTCCGCACCGCGGCACCCGTAACCAGCCGGCCAACGTCCGCCACACCGCGGAAGCCCTTGCCGATCTTCGCGGCATCTCACTCACCGACCTTGCGGAGCAGACCACGGCCAACTTCCGCCGCCTCTTCCCCATCACTCGCACCTGAACCACCCCAGAAAGGATTGCAAACTCATGGCAGGAGATAACAGCTTCGACGTCGTCAGCAAAGTAGAGCTCCAGGAGGTCAAGAACGCCGTCGACCAGGCGACCAAGGAGGTCAACGCGCGCTTCGACCTCAAGAACTCGAAGTCCACCATCACCGTCGAGGGCAACGACGCCATCCAGCTCGCCAGCCAGGACGAGTACACCCTCAAGGCCGTCATCGAGATCCTCGGCCAGAAGCTGGTCAAGCGCGGCGTCTCGCTCAAAAACCTGGAGTACGGCAAGCTCGAGCCTGCGTCCAACTCCTCCGTTCGGCAGAAGATCACCCTGCAGCAGGGCATCCCGTCCGACAAGGCCAAGCAGATCGTCGCCCTGATCAAAGACTCAAAGAAGAAGGCGCAAGCCTCCATTCAGGGCGATACGGTTCGGGTTGTCTCAAAGGATCGCGACGTTCTCCAGGAGGTCATCACCCTGCTTCGCGGCAAGGACCTAGGCGTCGATCTCCAGTTCACCAACATGCGCTCCACCTAGCCGGAGCCAGGCTCCGAACGCTTGATCCAATGCGAAAGCGAGGGGGTTCTTTGCGTGTCTCGAACGATCCCAAGGCGCCGCGGAAAGGCCGCCGACTCCCGAAAGCGAACTGATACTCTCATGCTTAGGTGAGTACCCTCTCCATTTCGAGCGCCAAAGAGGTATTTGATCTGCTTCGGTCTGACCTGGTCGCCGTTGAGCGGCAGTTCGCGGATCAGTCAGAGTCGGAGGTCGAGGTTGTCACCGAGATTGCAACATACCTGATGGCCGGCGGCGGCAAGCGGATCCGCCCCATGTTGCTTCTGCTTTCGGCGAAGGCCCTGGGTTCGGACTCAGAGAGTCGCATTCGGCTAGGCGCCGTGGTCGAGATGCTCCACACCGCCACCCTCGTCCACGACGACATCATCGACGAAGCCGACATGCGCCGCGGCCGGCCTTCCTCAAACACCACCTGGGGAAGCGCCAAGTGCGTGCTCGCGGGCGACTGGCTCTACATGCAGGCCTTCTCCGCAGCTCTTGCCGAGCGCAATTTTCGCGTGCTGGATCTGCTTATCTCGCTCACCCAGCAGATGGTCGAAGGCGAACTGCTACAGATGCAGAAGCTCGGCCATCTGATCAACGAGGAAGAGTACTTCGACCTCATCTACCGTAAGACTGCCTGCCTGTTCAAGGTGTCCATGCAACTCGGCTCGGCTATCACCCCTGGCAGCCAGGACGCCGAGTCACAGATGGGGGAGTACGGCCGCAACCTCGGTCTTGCCTTCCAGATCGTCGACGATGTGCTCGATCTCACCTCGATTGAAGGTGTGCTCGGCAAGCCTGTCGCCAGCGATCTGCGCGAAGGCAAAGCCACTCTGGCCGTCATTCACGCACTTGAACGTGGTACCGGCGCTGACCGCGAGGCCATCCGCACCGTTCTGGCCGATCGCAGCTTTGAGCACGTCACCCACGCCCAGATCCTGGAGATTCTGGAGCGCCATGGCTCGATCGAATACGCCATGGACACCGCCTGCGCCTACGCCGAAGCCGCCCGCCTCTCGATTACCGATCTCCCGGACTCAGACGCCCGCCGCGCCCTGCTCTGGATGCCCGGCTTCGTTACTGCCCGCGACCGCTAGGGCTCTTCTCCGTCGCCCTCACCTTCTACAGTCATCTCTGTGGCGACCATCTCTCCGCCCGGCCGCGCGGACAGTACCTGTAACCGCCCCTCCGCCGCATCCAGCTCCTTCCGGCACGCCGCCGTCAGCCGCATACCCTCTTCAAACAAGCGCACCGCCTCTTCAAGCGGCAGCTCTCCATGCTCCAGCCGCTCCACCACGCCCTCAAGCGACGCCATCTGCTCCTCAAACGTTGGCATAGCTATCTCCCTGCCTTCGGCGGCGGCAGCAGCGTGTCCAGCACCTGCGCCGCCGCTGCGTACTTGCCAAACGGCGCACTCACCTGCACACCCTGCACGGCAGCCCGAACCTGACCCACCATCTCCTGCGCAATCTGTACCCCTTCAGCCCGCGCCTCCTCCGGAGAACCCGTCCCCAGCATCCGGTTCATGACTTCATCCGGCATGCTCACCTTCAGTTCCTTCTTCATAAATTCCGCATTCTTCGCGCTCGTCAGCGGCCAGATCCCCGCGATGACCGGGATCCGGAAGCCCTCGATCCGACGAAGGAACTGCTCCAGCAGCCGCAGGTCAAACACCGGCTGGGTGATACAAAACTCTGCGCCCGCTTCCACCTTGTGTTCGAAGCGCCGGATCTCTTCGTCGATATCGGCGACCCCCGGATTCGCAGCAACCGAGATCGTAAAGCCGGTCGATCCTGCAAGTGCATTGTTCCCAATATCCAGACCATGATTCAGCCCGCGCACAATCCGCGTCAGCCCGACCGCATCCACGTCGAAGACCGCCGTCGCATCCGGGTAATTGCCCAGCTTTGGTGGATCCCCGGTGAGGCAGAGAATGTTCTTCACCCCCATCGAGGCCGCACCCAGCAGGTCGCTCTGCATGCTGAGCACATTACGGTCCCGACACGTGGTGTGCAGCACCGTCTCAATGCCGACCTGCTGCTGGATCTGCACGCACAGGCTCTGCGCACTCATGCGCGCACTTGCCCGGGGCGAGTCCGGCACGTTGATTGCATGCACGCCCAGGCGATGGAGGTACGCTGCTCCTTCGATCTCGCGGCTGGAGTCAAACCCCCGAGGCGGCACAATCTCGACCAGCGTACAGAATGTGCCTGCGGCGATGAGGGCACCGAGCTGCGACCGATCCTTGAGCGCTGGCGGTTCGGTCTTCGCCTCCTTCGTCGCAGCCGCGTCCCCGACCTCGACTCCTTCGATCTGCGCCTCAAGCGCCCGCAGAGTGCCGCGCATGGCTCGTATATGGCTCGGTGTTGTGCCGCAGCACCCTCCCACCAGGCTCACGCCGGCCTTCACGAACTTGCGGGCAAAGCTCGCCATGTACTCGGGCGACGTTAGATAGATTGATCGGCCGTCCACCGATCGCGGAACCCCCGCGTTGGGCATGGCTCCAAGCGGAACAGTGACCACCTTCCGCATGCGCTCAATCACGTCGAGAACGATCGCGGGGCCGGAGCTGCAGTTACAACCGATCGCATCCGCGCCCCACGCCACCATGCGCTCCGCCGCCACCTCCGCCGTTTCGCCGTCAAGGCACTGCCCGGCTTCATCCATCGTCAGCATCACCAGGATGGGGAGCGTTGGCGCCTCCGCCTTCGCCGCCTTGATCACCTCTTCTGCCTCATCAAGCGAGGCGATGGTCTCCGCAATCAGCAGGTCTGCTCCGACTCCCGGCCCGCCTTCCGCCAGGGAGCGAATCTGTTCTGTGAAGGCACTCCTTGCCTCGGCGCGCGACAGCTTGCCAAAGGGCTCCAGGCGAACTCCCAGCGGTCCAATCGCCCCCGCAACGTAGGCCTCCACCGACAGCTTCTCGGCGATCGCCTGCACACTCTCGCGCGCCAGCCGTATCCCTGCCAGGTTGATCTCGCGCGTCTTCGCCTGCAGTCCAAAACGCTCCAGCCGCACCGAGTTCGCACCGAAGGTATTTGTCTCGATGATCTCCGCGCCCGCCTGGAGATACTCCATATGTACGGTTCGAACCAGGTCCGGTTGCGAGAGGTTCAACTCGTCGAAGCAGCGATTGATAAACACACCGCGTGCGTACAGCATTGTGCCCATCGCGCCGTCGCACAGCACAGCTCTGCCGGAGATCAGCTGATCCATGGCTGCCGAGCTGGTCACAGCACGCTCCGTCTCCGTTGGCATCCCGATCCTTGCCTGACTTTCAGGCCGCCTGCAGCACTTGAGTTGGTCGGCGTCTCTGCTCATGGTAAGTCAGTAACACCACCTCGTTCAAACGTCCGGGTTTCGACCTTTCGTCACAGCTCTCGCAAGCGGAAAAGGTTGCCGTTTTGGTATACTTCGCTCACATCACAGAGCCCGTGACAGACGTGTTCTGCGGGTTCGGAGCATCTCCTCTTGAAGAATAGAAGTCTGCGGCTTCGGTCGCTTCGCACTCAGTTCGCCCATCTGCTCCTGCTTGGCTTTGCAACCCTGACACTCTGTTCCTGCGGTCCGCAATATTACAAGTTCCCGCAGTACACCTTCGCCAATCGCCCGATCCCGCCCAGCAAGCTCGCCCAGCGCGTCCTCGTGTCCCTGAGTGCCAATGGCAGCGCCGGTGGTCTAACTATCCTCGATGGCAAGCGCGACATCCGCGGCAATATCCAGAACACCGTTCACAACTACACCATCAGCGGCTACTCCTCCGCCTATCCCGTCACCATCCTGAACTTCCCCGAGCAGGTCCGCGGCTATGTCTACTCCAGCTCCGATGGGTCGCTCTTCAATGTGAACTACAGCACCGAAGCCGCCACTGCAGCCGCAGGCCTGCCTGCCGGCTCCCCCTCTTCCTCGATCGTTGTGTCCCAGGACTTCCTTGATATCTACTCCGCCCAGGAGACCACCGGTCAGCTCATCATTGCTGACAGCAACCCGCCCGCCCGAAGCTACGCGCTCAACCTCCCGGGGGTCTACAAAGTCGCAGTCAATCGCGGCAACACTGTCATCCTGGCCATGGTTCGCAACTCCAACACTCTCTACCGCGCCGTCCGACTGAACTCAAATCAGGCGCCGCCCCCCGGCTATATCGATTGCGAACCGATCAACAACCCGGTGTACTGCGTCGTACCGGTCACTGGCACCTATGACCGTCCAGTGGACGCCTTCTTTTCGGTGGACGGCTCCACGGCGTACCTGCTCAACTGCGGTCCCGAGTGTGGCGGCCAGACAGCCAGCGTCAGCGTGCTGTCGCAGGCGCCTTTGAACTACAAGGCCATCCCCACCACCTTCCCGGACATCAATCCCGCCACGGCATCAATCCTGGTTCCGGGCGGCGTCACGGCGGCTCTCGCAGACGCGAACACGCTCTATGTAGCCGGTCAGCAACTACTGCCCGATGGCATGTATACCGGCAATCTCAGTTTGATCAGCTTGGCAAGCAACACGGTGACCGGTACCTTCGGCATCTCGGACGGCTACCACAGCAAACTTCTCTTTGCCGATAACAACACCTTGTGGATTGGCTCGCAGTCGTGTGCCGGCGGAGAGCGCGCCAAGCTCCAGCAAAACTACAACTGCCTGACGCGTTTCGACCTCGGCGCCAACACAGCGCAGATCGTTCCTGCCGTTACACCGGGCGGCGCCACGACCGTTCCCTACCCCAACGACAATCTCGACCCCTATTACTACGGCAGCCTCACAGGGCTCTGCTGGGTGCAGAACTTCAACAAGGTCTACACCGCGTACGGCGGGCAGGTCCATGCCTTCAGCACGGTCGATGGCTCTGAGATCAACAACACCCTGATCACCGTTCAGGGCACGGCCCTTGACGTCGCTTACATGGACGCCGTAACCAACGCAGCAGACTAATGGTTGACTCGCCGCCGTCGTCGCACGCCGTGGACATCCTGGCCATCGCGGCTCATCGCGACGACGTAGAGCAGACCTGCGGTGGCACGCTGCTCATGATGCACGCCCGAGGCTGGCGCACCGGGATTCTCGATCTCACGCAGGGTGAGGCCGGAACGCGCGGGTCCGCTGCAGAACGTGAAGCGGAGGCGATTGAGGCCGGCCAGCTTCTTCAGGTCGCGCATCGCGAGGCGCTCGATCTCCCGGATGGCAACCTGCAGAACACCTACGAAAACCGACTAAAAGTCGCGGAGGTCCTCAGGCGGCTGCGTCCGCGCGTCGTCATCCTTCCGTTCTGGCAGGGCCGCCACCCCGACCACTACACGTCAGCCACACTCGGCTACGAGGCCTGTTTCGTAAGCGGCCTCTCGCGGCTGGAGCTTCCAGGAGGCGCGGCCCCGCATCGGCCGTTCAAGATTCTCTACGCCTCGCTCTACGCCGATGTACGCCCAACCTTCACCGTAGACATCACACCGGTCATCGATCAGCGCTTCAACGCTCTCATGGCCTACCGCTCGCAATATGCGAATCAGCCTCAAGGGGGAGGCCTCTTCGTTCCGGAGGAAGAGATTCGCGAGCGCCTCCTGGCAAACGCCAGACACTATGGGCTGCTGAGTGGAGTCCGCTATGCGGAGCCCTTTGTGCAGAAGGAGGTTGGCCTGGTCGACGATCTGATGCTGCTGCCAGTGGCATCCATCTGAAGTCCTACCGGCGGCGACGCTCGTTCATCTGCGCGGCGCCCAGATGACTGGTCGTCGTGTCGGTCACCGTCTCGACCCTCTTCGTCGCCGCTACAACCCTTACGTTCCCGCTGCGTTTCGCTTCATACAAAGCCGCGTCGCTCTCATCCACCATGATCTGCCAGTTCCATCCGCAGTAGTCACTGCAACTTGCGCCAAAGCTAGCCTGTACTTCTGCAATCTCCCCGCGGTACCGGATGTCGAGAGACCCGATCTGATTGCGCAGTCGTTCCGCCACGATGACGGCCTCGCTCAGCTCCGTGTCCGGCAGCAGAATACAAAACTCATCTCCGCCCATCCGCGCAACGGAGTCCCGGTCACGCAACGCCTCCTGCAGGCTTGCCGCCACTGCCTGCAGCACCGCATCGCCGCCGCTATGCCCCAGCTTGTCGTTCACCCGTTTCATGCCGTCGAGATCCATCATCAGCACCGAAAGCCGTCCCTGCTTCCGCATTGAGCGAAGGGTCTCGCGCACCGCCACTCGCTTGAACGCCCATCGATTCAGCAGCCCGGTTAGTTCATCAATCTGCGCTCGCCAGAGCAGCTCCATCCTCTGCCTGCCCGCGGCAATGAAGGTAAACCCGAACGTGGTTGCTCCCCCGGAGACAAGAGCGCCCGCCAGACAAACCGTAGAGGTACGATCGAGCGCCCAGGCATAGTTGGGCGAGCCAAAGTGCAGCACCACGAC
>CAXSEC010000083.1:0-14438 GCA_964236325.1 uncultured Acidobacteriaceae bacterium
CCACCCTTGTCTTCGGCTGGTACGTCACCCGCTTCGCCAACTACTCCCGCGTCTACGGCTCGCTCGGCGCCGGCATCGCCCTCCTGTTCTGGCTCTATCTGGCGTCGCTTAGTGTCCTCTGCGGCGCCGAGTTCAACGGTCAACTCCTGGCAGCGCCTTCGCCCGTACCGGCATCGCCTTCACCCGACCCATCCTGAGCCTGTTCTTCGGCCCCGCCAAACTCGTCCGTCAGCCTCCTGATCGCACAACCAGGGCCCAAGCTTCATCGCATTGCGTAGAATAGCCTTCGGCGCGTCGATCCCACCGATCGCCCAGACTCTGTTCTTGCTCCCAGGATTGGCTCCCATGTCGACCACGCCGCTTGCTGCACCGCCCGAAGACGCCTCCGTCAAGCCTGCCGCCTCCACTTCACAGCCGGCCGCTCCCACGCAGGATCGCGTCCGCCGCGCGAAGATCGTCGCCACCCTCGGCCCCGCGTCAGACTCGCCCGAGATCTTCCGTCAGCTGGTCCAGGCCGGCCTCGACGTCGCCCGTCTCAACTTCTCGCACGGCTCCCATGAGCAGAAAGCCGAGCTCATCCGCATGGTGCGCTCCGTCTCGGCAGAGTTCAACAAGCCCATCTGCATCCTGGCCGATCTTCAGGGTCCGAAGATCCGCACCGGCCGTCTCAAAGATGGCATCTCAGTCCAGCTCGTCGCCGGCAGAAACATCACCATCACCCCGCACGACATCGAGGGCACCGCCGAGCGCGTCGGCACCGTCTTCACCACACTCGCCGAGAACCTCGAGCCCGGCTCCCGCATCCTGCTCTCGGACGGCCTCATCGAGCTGCACGTCGTCGAGGTCCAGGGCGAAGACGTCGTCTGCAAGATCATCAACGGCGGCACGCTCGGCGAGAAGAAGGGAATCAACCTCCCCGGCATCGCCGTCAACGTCCCGTCGCTCACCGAGAAAGACGAGATCGATCTCGTCTTCGCCATCGCCCAGGGCTGCGACGCCATCGCCGTCTCCTTCGTGCGCACCGCCGACGACGTACGCCACGTCAAGACCCGCCTCGCCGCCCTCAACTCCGACGCCTGGATCATCGCCAAGCTCGAGAAACCCCAGGCCATCGAGCATCTCGACTCCATCCTCGAAGTCGCCGACGGCATCATGGTCGCGCGTGGCGATCTCGGCGTCGAAGTCCCGCCCGAAAAAGTTCCCGCCATCCAGAAGCACATCATCCGCCGCGCCGCCGACTTCCGCAAACCCGTCATCACCGCCACCCAGATGCTCGAGTCCATGGTCGAAAACCCGCGCCCCACCCGCGCCGAAGCCTCGGACGTCGCCAACGCCATCTACGACGGCTCGGACTCCGTCATGCTCTCTGCCGAGTCCGCCTCGGGCCGCTATCCCGTGGCCGCCGTCGCCATGATGGCCACCATCGTCTCCGAAACCGAGTTGCAGATCCGCATGGACCCACCGCCCCGCGCCCAGCGCGCCCGCGGCACCCGGCTCTCCGTCGCCGAGACCATCTGCGAGTGCATGGCGCACTCCACCCAGGACCTCGACCTGGCCGCCATCGCCATCTTCACCGAGTCCGGCGCCACCGCCCGTCTGCTCTCGAAGTATCGCCCGGAGCCGCCTATCTACGCCCTCAGCCCCTACCAGGCCGTCGTCAACCGGGCCACCCTGCTCTGGGGCACCTACCCCGTCCTCTGCGCGCGCCAGTACGACACCGATAAACTCGTCAGCATGGCCGAACACATCCTCGAGCGCGAAGCCGGCGTCGCTCGGCGGCAGGTCGTCGGCATCGTCGCCGGCACCAGCACCCAGTCCGGCGCCACCAACTTCCTCCGCCTGCACATGATGGGCGACCTCGAAGCCAGCCCACCCGCTCGCTAAGCAGATTAGCTCGCTGAGGAACTCGACTAACGGCCGACGGCATCGTCGCTCTGGTTGTCATCCTTGACCCTGAGCGAAGCCGAACGGGGAAAGGTCCCCGCACTCGCTCTTAACACGGAGCGCAGCGACGTACAGTCGTTGTTGCCTTTGAAGAGGCATTCGGCCCCGGAACCACACAGCATGCCTTTGAATATTTGGCGCTACGCTCGCGAGATCATCCAAGCCCCCGCAATCATCAGGCCGCATCCCACCAGCCGCGCCGGTGACGCCGTCCTCTGCGCAAAGCCGATCAGCCCAAACTGGTCCAGCACCACAGACGCCACCAGCGACGCCGTCAGCGTCAGCCCGGTAAAGATCCCCGCCCCCATCTTCTGCGCCAGCATCAGCCCCGCCATGGTGGAGGCGATGCTGATCAGCCCGCCGATCCACGCCCACGGCTTCACCGCCGCAATCGCCTGGCCTCCCGGAGTCGGCTGCCGCAGCACCAGCTGCACCAGCAGCATGCCCAGCAACCCCGTCGCGTACACCCAGATCCCCGCCCACACCGGCTGCGACAGCTGCTTGTTCAGCTGCGCGTTCGTTCCCGACTGAAACGGATTCGCCGCTCCAGCCGCCAGCGCGATCAGCACAAACACAAGCGTCATCGCATCCTCTCTCGTCTAGGATGCACCGCAATCTCGCCTTCAGCTTCCGCTCGCTACAATCGACCCATGGGCCGCATCCACATCCTCTCCGACCAAGTCGCGAATCAGATCGCCGCCGGCGAGGTCGTCGAGCGCCCGGCCTCGGTCGTCAAAGAGCTGCTCGAGAACTCCATCGACGCCGGCGCCACCCGCATCCGCATCGAGGTCGAAGCCGGCGGCCGCAAGCTCATCCGCATCGCCGATAACGGCCACGGCATGGTGCGTGACGACGCCCTGCTCGCCTTTGAGCGCCACGCCACCTCCAAACTCCGCACCTCGGACGACCTGCTCTCGATCGCCACCCTCGGCTTCCGCGGCGAAGCCCTGCCCTCCATCGCCTCCGTCGCACGCCTCACCCTTGAAACCCGCGCCGCGGCAGAGGACGGCTCTCCCGCCGAAGACACCGGCACCCTGGTCGAGATCGCCGGCGGCAACATCCTCCGCGCCGATCCCGTCGGCGTCCCCGTCGGCACCACCATCACCATCCGCGATCTCTTCTTCAACACCCCCGCCCGCCGCAAGTTCCTCAAGTCCGAGCAGACCGAGCTCGCCCACATCGCCGCCCTCGTCACCCACTACGCTCTCGCCCACCCTACCCGCCACTTTGAGCTCCACACCAGCACCCAGGCCCTGCTCATCGCGCCAGCAGTCAGCAGCTCTTCGGACCGCCTCTTCCAGATCTTCGGCCGCGAGACCTCCGCCCTCATGCTCCCGCTCGCCGCCGAGATGGACTTCCGCCGCGCCGGTCTGCCCGAGCCCCCGCCCTGGAAGCGCGACGAGGACTACGAAGCCCCTGACCCCGGCTTCCTCCGCATCTCCGGCTTCGTCTCCAAACCCGAGCTGCAAAAACTCAACCGCAACTCCATCTACGTCTTCGTCAACCGCCGCCTCATCCGCGATCGCCTCGTCCTCCACGCCCTCACCGAGGCCTACCGCAACATCCTTCCGCCCACCAGCTTTCCCGTCGTCCTCCTCTTCCTCGAAATGCCCCCCGAAGAGGTCGACGTCAACGTCCACCCCGCCAAGACCGAGGTCCGCTTCCGCCAGCCCGCCTTCGTCCACGACTTCCTCCGCGACACCATCCGCGCCGCCCTCATCCAGGCCCGACCCGCCGCCAGCTTCGCCGCCGCCCTCGCCGGCAACCCGCACGACCTCAACTCGTCGCTCATGATCGACGTCAGCCCGCTCCCCGGCGAACCCAGCCCCAACCGCAACCCGGAAGAAAGCCGCAACCCGGAAGAAAGCCGTCATCTCGACCCAAGCGCCCCGCGCACAGCAGCAAGACCCCCGCAGTTCGCCGGCCTAGGCCCAACCCCTGACGCGATGGGCAGCCTCTACGCCCCCGGCGCCGCCCCTCTCTCCGGCCTCGCCGACCCCTTCCACCAGCCCGGCCGCGCTCCCGCCGCCTTCAACCACCGCCAATCCGACCCCGACCCACTCGCCGCCGACGCCACCCCCTTCTCGCTCGCCGCCCCGCAACTCCCCCCACTCCCCGGCCGCCTCAGCTTCGACGCCGCCCCCATCCCTGTCGGCTACCCAGACCCTCAGCCCAACACGCCCGTTCCCGGCAGCCCGCACCTCGCCGACACCCTCAACGCCCTCTCCACCCTCAAGCCCCTCGGCCAGCTCCGCGACTCCTTCATCCTCGCCACCAACGACGAAGGCCTCTGGATCATCGACCAGCACGTCGCCCACGAACGCATCCTCTTCGAAAAGGTCCTCCGCGAGCGCCACACCGAAGGCACCCAGCGCCAGCGCCTGCTCATGCCGCTGCTCATTGACCTCCTCCCCGAGCAGATGATCCGCTTCGCCGCCCTCGCCGAAGAGCTCGATCGCAACGGCTTCGAGGCCGAGCCCTTCGGCCCCCGCACCCTCGCCATCCGCGCCGCGCCCACCGGCCTCGAGGGCAGGGAACTCGAACTCACCCTCGAAGACATCCTCTCCGCCCCCACCCCCGACGATCAGGTCGAAAACGCCGGTACCCGCGCCCGTCGCATCGCCGCCTCCATCGCCTGCCACGCCGCCATCAAGATCAACACGCCGCTGGAGCCCGCCAAACTCGCCTGGCTGCTCGAAGCGCTCGCCCGGACCGAACACCCCACCAGCTGCCCCCACGGCCGCCCCATCGCCCTCCGCTACTCCCACCGCGACATCGCCCGCGCCTTCCAGCGCACCTGACCGCAGGCTCTTTCCTTCGCGTTCAGCCCTCCGCCGCCATCGCCATCCTGTATGGTTAAACTGGCGTTTCGTGGCCGCTGACATTCGAGCGGCACAGCGCGATCCGCGTGCGACGTGAACCACGCAGCATCCAGCATCTGAACCGCCCTTAATCCGAACCACACGATCGCAAAGCACAGCCGATCCGGCGCTTCCATGCCGCTCCGCCACACACGCTCTACCCATACCGATGTTCGCCCTCAGTGGGCACGTTTTTGAAAGGCTTCACACCTTGAGCACCCAGCAGATTCCCTCGGCCGCGCAGATCGCCGCCGCCCGTTCCGCCCTCTGGCACCAGAACACCCCCGCGCCCGTCGCCCCTGTTCCCGACGCCGACATCTCCACCGCCTCATCGAGCGCTCCCGCCGAAGCGACCGCGCCTCCATCGTCCGATCTACTGACAGACCTGCCATCCACTGGCACCCCCCCACTTCCAGGTGAAGTCGAGACCGAGCCCCAGGCCGAATCCCCGACCGAGCCCCAGGGTTCATCCCAGACTGAGCCCCAGACCGAAGAGCCGTCCGGCTCGCAGTCCGCGACCGAAGATCCTCTGCCAGAAACCTCCGCAAGCTCCGATCCCCAGCCATCCCCCGTCGATCACGCTGCCACCGACCACCCCGGCATCGACCTCTCTGATCCCGACGACTCCCAGACGGAGCCCCAGACCGAGCCCACCCCCACGCCGAAGTCCCGCCAGGCCGCGGTAGCCCCATCTGTCTCCGTCGCCCTCATCACCCAGTCTTCCGCCCGCGACTTCCTCAACCGCGCCGGCCTTCTGCTCTTCTCCGCCAAACCCCAGTTCGCCAACGTGCCCGCGCCCACCTTCGTCGAAGCCACCCTCGGCGTCGCCAACGCCAACCCGTCCTTCACCGCCTCCGCCACCGCCCGCACCCTGCTCGCCCGCCTCGTCGCCGATGGCTCCGCCGTCCCGCTCAACCTGCTCGGCCTGCCCTCCACCACCGCCGAGTCGCCGGACTTCATCGTCTCCGCCGCCGCCTTCCCCTTCATCTTCACCCTGCGCGGCGATAAGGCCTGGAAGCAGCCACCTTCCACCTCCGGCGCCAGCAAGGTCTCGCCCCTCGCCGCCAATACCTACACCCTGCTCATCGAGAACGGCCCCAAAAGCGCCTACGACCTCGTAGCCGATCTGGGCAAGGAAGTCACCGAGGCCGCCGTCCTCCGCGCCCTCTCCGAGCTCTGGCAGCAGCTGCGCGTCGTCCCCGTCTCCCAGCCCGGCGGCAAACCAACCATCTGGGAGCCCATCACCACCCGCTTCACCAAGCAGATCAAGACCGGTGCCAACGCCGGCCAGCCCACCGCCCTCTCCACCTTCATCTCGCTCTACCTCGGCCAGTCCATCCTCGCCACCGAAGATGAGATCGAGACCTTCCTCTCGCCGCTCGCCCCCCGCTCGCGCGTGCGCGACGTCCTCCACGCCCTTACCGGCGCCCGCGAACTGGAAACCATCACCGTCGAGGGCAGGCACCACGTCCACATCGCCGGGGATCTGCCAGTCTTTGAGAACAGCCGCGCCGCCGAGCAGCCCGACGAGCTTCCCGTCCTCGCCGAAGACGGCTCCCGCATCAAGAAGTTCGTTCCCAAACCCCGCAAACTCGGCACCGGATCCGGCGATCGACCGAAGCCCTTCCGCGCCCCGTCCGACCGCGCTCGCCCAGACAGCCGTCCCGGCCGCAAGTCAAGTGGCGATCGTGCCGCCAGCTCCGCCCGTCCCACCTTCAATAAGCCGTGGGAAGAAGAGAAGCAGGCCCGCACCGATCGCGCCGCAGCCTCGCAGACCGAAAACACCCCCGAGTACCAGGACATCGATCTGGACGCCGGCGCCGAGCGTCCGCAGCCTAGCTCCGCCCGACCATCCTTTGCCCGCAAGCCATCCTTCGGCAACAAGCCATCCTTCGGCCGCAAGCCCGGCTTTGCCGCAAAACCCGGCTTCAACGATCGCCCCCGCGGTGGTGACCGCCCCGCCTTCAACCGCGATCGTCCGTCTGGTGACCGTCCCGCCTTCAGCCGCGATCGTCCCCCAAGCGACCGCCCCGGCTTCGACCGCGCGCCTCGCGAAGGGGGCAGCGATCGCTTCCAGCCCCGCGACGCCCGCCGCGACTTCACCCCGCACACCGCCAGCGGCAGCGACTCTCGCCCACCCCGCCACTTTGGCAACAAACCCGGCTTCGGCGGCAAGCCATCCTTCGGCGCGAAACCCAGCTCCCCCCGCAAACCCTTCGATCCGGAGCGCTCCGCAGGCGACCGCGAGCGCCGCCCCTTCCGCCGCGACGACGCCGCTGCTGGCGATAGCCGCCCGTCCCGCCGCACCTTTGACTCCGGCGCTCGCCCCACTGGCCCTCGCCCCGGCGGTTCCGCCAGGCCCTTCGCCGGCAAGCCCGGCTTCAGCCGCGATCGCGACGCCACCGGCGGCAGCAGCCGGCCGGCCTTCCGCAAGTTCGACGCCCCCCGCCCACCGCGCGATGGCGAAGACAGCCGGCCGCCGCGCCGCAACTTCGATAGCGGCCGCACCTCCGGCAACGATCGTCCCGCCCCTCGCGGCGGCGACTTCTCCGGTCCAAAGTCCTTCGGCGCCAAGCCCTTCCCGCGCCGCGAGGGCTCAGCCCCGCGTCGCGAAGGCTTCGCCCCCCGCGAAGGTGGCAGCAGCTTTCCTCGCCGCGAAGGCAGCTTTCCCCCGCGTCGCGAGGGCGGCTTTGCCGGCAAACGCGAAGGTAGCTCTGGTTCCAGCCGCGAAGGCGGCTTCGCCGGCAAAAAGCCCTTTGCCCCCCGCTCCGCTTCAGGCGCTGGCGCGGGCAAACCCTTCAAGAAACCACTCTCCCGCTCCGCCCCGGACGCCCCCGGTGCCAGCACCTTCGATAAATTCAAGAACAACGCCAAACCCTGGGGCAAGCGCCCGCCGGCGCGCAAGTTCAAGCCGAAAGAGGATGAGGCATAATGTCGTCCGCCCCACCCTCCATCGATCCTCCGTCCACCGCGCCGCGTAGCCGGCCCGTCATCGCCATCGACGGCCCCGCCGGTGCCGGCAAGTCGACCCTCGCCGCCCACCTCGCGCGCCGCTTTGGCCTGCTCAACCTCGAAACCGGCGCCATGTACCGCGCGCTTGCGCTTAAAGCCATCGAAAACGACCTCGACTTCGACGACGAAGCCCCCTTGCTCGCGCTCACTCGCCGCACCACCATCGCACTCGAGCCCACCCGCGACGGCAATCGCGTTCTGCTCGATCGCTCGGATGTCACCCGCCGCGTTCGCGAGCCCGATGTCACCGCCGGCGCCTCGCGCGTCTCCGTCCATCCCGGCGTCCGCTCCTGGATGGTCGCCCAGCAGCGCACCATGGGTGCCGCCGGCGGCGTCGTCATGGAAGGCCGTGACATCGGCACCGCCGTCTTCCCCGACGCAGAAGTTAAAATCTTCCTCGACGCCGACCCCGGCGTCCGCGGTAGCCGTCGCTTCCAACAGCTTCCCCCCGACTCCCCATCCGCCCAAAGCTCCGCGGCCATCCTTCAGGAGCTCAAAGAGCGCGACACCCGCGACCGCACCCGCGCCGACTCCCCCCTAAAACCCGCGCCTGATGCCGTGCTGATCGACTCCACCAACCTCTCCCTCGATCAGGTCCTCGAGCAAGCCGAAGCCATCGTCGGCGCTCATCTCCCCCCATCCTCCAGCGCCACCGCTTAGCCTCGATATCGCAAGTGCACCAAACCCTGTGCAACCCGAGTGCTTTGTGAACTTTTCCACTGGAAATTATTTCCGGCTGTGCTAACGTATGCTCATCGTAAGAAACAGATTGGCCATCTGCAAGCTTGGACCGTTGCAACACCGATTTGAATCAAACGGCAAATTCAAAGGTTTAAGGAATCTTCAACATGGAACAGGGAACGGTGAAGTGGTTTAACGATGCGAAGGGCTTTGGCTTTATCAGCCGCCAGAACGGTGAGGACGTGTTCGTTCACTACTCCGCCATCAACTCCAATGGTTTCAAAAGCCTTCAGGAAGGCCAGGCCGTCCAGTTCAACGTGGTCAAGGGACCTAAAGGCTGGCAGGCATCGGACGTTCAGCCTCTCTAGTTCGCCCCGCTGAACCCAACGTACAACCCATGTTTCGCATGAAGGGAGTGGCTCAGGCCACTCCCTTCTGCCATGTATCCTCAACTTCGTGGCGAAACGTGTCCCCCAGCCCGGCATCCAGCCCAGCCAGCGGTTCGACTCTGTCGACGCCACCATCCTCGCCGAGCTCCAGGCTGACGCGCGCCTTCCCTTCGCCGAACTCGGCCGTCGCGTCTCCCTCTCGACCCCCGCCGTCATCGAACGCGTGCGCAAACTCGAAGACTCCGGCGCCATCCGCGGCTACCACGCGCAGATCGATCCCGCCGCCGTCGGCCTTCCGCTCCGCGCCTTCATCAAGGTCACCATCGCCGGCGACAAACTCGAACGCTTCGCCGCCGTCGCTCGCCGCGTCCCCGAAGTCCGCGAGTGCCATCGCGTCACCGGCGCCGAAAGCTTCATCGTCCAGATCGCCGTCCGCGACGTCGCCCATCTCGAGCAGGTCATCGACTCCCTCGCCCCCTACGTCGCCACCCAGACCTCCATCGTCCTCGCCTCCATCATCGACTGGAACCCCCTTCTTCCTTCATCCCTTTAAGGCGTTGCACTCGATCTACCGCAGAAGGGAAGGTAAATCGGCCTCTGGGCCTTACATCCCATATTCCTCTCAGCTGCATAAGCTCCTACCATAAGCATGTGCTGAGCCTCGCTCCATCTCTCGATCCCGCCGTCTCCACCCGCCTTGAAGCCCTCACCCACGTCATCGGCAACACCCCCCTGCTCGCTGTCGACTTCACCTTTCGCGGCCGACGCCGCACCCTCTACGCCAAGTGCGAGCAGATGAACCTCACCGGCTCCATCAAGGACCGCATGGTCCTCGAAGTCCTCCGCGACGGCTACACCACCGGCGCGCTCGAGCCTGGAGACACCATCGCCGAGGCCACCAGCGGCAACGCCGGCATCTCCTGCGCCGCCCTCGGCCGCGCCCTCGGCCACCCCGTCACCATCTTTATGCCCGACTGGATGAGCTCCGAGCGCGCCCAGCTTCTGCGCGGCTACGGCGCCACCGTCGTTCCGGTCTCGCGCGATCAGGGCGGCTTCCTCGGCTCCATCGCGCTCACCCAGCAGCTCGCCGCCGACACCCCGCAGGTCTTCCTGCCCTGCCAGTTCTCCAACCACGCCAACATTCAGGCCCACTTCGCCGGCACCGGCCCCGAGATCTGGTCGCAGCTCGCCGCCTGCCATCTCACCCCGGACGCCTTCGTCGCCGGCGTCGGCACCGGCGGCACCGTCATGGGCGTCGGCCGCTACCTCCGCAGCCGCAATCCCGCCGTCAAAATCCACCCCGTCGAACCCGCCGAATCCCCCACCCTTTCGACTGGCTACAAGGTCGGCTCCCACCGCATCCAGGGCATCTCCGACGACTTCATCCCCGCCATCGTCCAACTCTCCGAGCTCGACCAGGTCCTCTCCTCATCCGACGGCGACTCCATCCTCATGGCCCAGAAACTCGCCGCCCAGCTCGGCCTCGGCGTCGGCATCTCCTCCGGCTGTAACTTCCTTGCCGCCCTCCGCGCCCAGGAAGCCATTGGCCCCGATGCCACCGTGGTCACCATCTTCTGCGACGACAACAAGAAGTACCTCTCCACCGCCCTCCTCCGCGACGAACCCATCCGCCCCGGCTATCTCTCCCCTGAAATCACCCTCACCGGCCTCCGCTCCTTCCCCCGCTGCCACTAAGCGAGTTACCTCAACACCAGCGTGGTTGTCATCCTGGAGCGCAGCGAAGGATCCCCCCATTTAGCTTTTGTCGCGGCCGCTGCTTTTCTTGGGTCATCCAGTCGGATCTGCTTCTCTACCGGGAACGCTCACACCCAACCGGAACGCCGTTTCACCGCTCTTGCAATTCTTGGTTGTCATTCCGAGCGGAGCGAGGAACCCCCGCATCCGCCTTTCACAGCGGAGCGAAGCGACGCGTTCCAGTCTCAATCGCTCCCAACAGCCCTGTCACCCACCGAAAACACCGCCTCCGACACATACTCCTTCCGCGGCCCACGCACCCGATGCCTGATCATGAACCCGCGTCCCGGCCCCAGCACATACTCTGACTCGTACCGATCCTCGCCACAAAGATGCACCGCCTTCGCCCGCAGCTCACCCGCGACAGGCAAAAACCGTACCTCCTCAAAGACCGCCCTACCCCCCGCAAAGTACAGCGCAAAACCCTCTGCAAGCTGCCGAACCACATAGCCCTGCGACCCGGAAAAGAGCGTTCCCGCATCCGTCTTGACCGTCACCCGTTCGCAATACTCGGCCTCGCCCGCGGCCGTCTCGCGAACCGTCACGTCGCCCGCCATCGCCGCCATCCCGCTCACCCTCCGCCTCACCTGCCAGCTTCCCAGCAGGAAGTGAAACGCATCTGCCGGTCGTAGCCCCGCCATCAGGGTTGGTCCTCCGCCGCACTCACCCCCGGCAGCAGCGTCGACGTCGCCTTGAACTTGCGGAACTCCGCATCCTCAATCCGCAAGCTCCCATTCAGATTGAAGAACAGTAAAAATCGTGCCGCCCCTCGCCCTTCTATCGTCGTCGGCAGCCACACCTCCTCATTCACCTTCCGCTGCTCCATCCCGAAGCTCGTCCCTTCCTTGATACTCGCCACCAGCCCGCCGCCGATCTTGAACGATCGATAGAACCGCCCCTCCGTCCTCACCAGCTCCTTATCCACCTCATCCACCCACACCGTACCCGTCAGATCATGGATCATCTCCTCCGCCCGATTCCGCGTCTTCGCCTTCGGATCTCCGGCATAGTCCGCCGCAATCGTGTCCCGACCCGCGATCTGCACCCGCCGCGCATTCGAAAACGTCCCCAGTTCCAGAATCCGCGACACCGACACCTCGTCATTGCCTCGCGGGTCCGTGTCCCTGCCCTTGTCCTCACCCTTCTCCCGCCTCTCGCGTGCGGTCTTCACCTCCTTGTCGATCCGCTCATCCTCCTTCTTCAACTCATCCGCCGTCAGCGGCCTCCCGTCCTTGCTCACCCTCTTCCGCACCGGCACACCCTGCAGCCAGAAGACGTCATACACACGCACCTCGCGCTTCTTCACCCCGCCATGCCCATCCGTCTCATCCACCGTCTCCGTCTGCCGATAGATATAGTCCTTCAGTTTGACCTCGTCCTGCCGCTGGTGCGCCTCCACGGCATGCATCAGCGTGGCAACGTCCGGCAGAGGCCGGCTCGCCGCCGCACTCGCCGCACCGGCCTGAATACCAGGAGCAGCGTCCTGGGCCCCCGCGCAAGCAACCAGCATCGTTACAAATACCAGCCTCGCCAAATCGCGCATACGTCCACTCTACAAGTCAGCCGCCGTAACCTTGCTACCGTATCCACACCAGACATCTCGCACCAACCCTCCGGTGCCCTATCCTTCGCAGCCTCATCGCAATCCGGGGTCCCCGCCAGCTTTGCTGGTGGGGTGGGGTCCGGGGTCCCCACCAGCTTTGCTGGTGGGGTGTGGTCCGGGGTCGCCGCCAGCTTTGCTGGTGGGGTGGGGTCTGGGGTCCCCTCCAGCTTTGCTGGAGGGGTGGGCAGGGTGGGAGGTACACACCTCAACCGTCGCTAGCCCGTCCATCGCAAAGCCCTCCGAATCCATCACATAGCCCGTGCCGCCGGTGGTTCCTTTCCGTCCTCGCCCCATCCCTGAGACAAAGGTGGCATGTGCATCCGACTCGCGGAAGGTCTAGCATAGAAGCAGGCGCGAGCCCCACCTCGCGTCCGCATACGAGGATCCAAATGCCTACCAGGGTAGGGACCAGCTCCCGGCCAGCCGCCTCCGTCACCACCACCTCCCAGCCCCTCGATCGTGACCAGGTCTTCGACATCTTCCGTCGCTGGGGCTATCTCCAGGCGTCGCTCGATCCGCTCGGCCAATACCTCCCCCCCGAGCCCTTTCCGACCCCGGCGCCCGAAGGCGACTTCGCCCGCGAAGCCCGCAGCGTCTACTGCGGCACCATCGCCGCCGAGTTCATGCACATCCCCAGCCCGGAGCAGCGCCAGTGGATCGAGTCGCGCCTCGAAGGCCCCGCAACCCAAACCAATCAGGCCCGCGTCCTCTCCCAACTCATCCGCGCCGACGTCTTCGAGCAGGTCATCCAGGCCCGCTACCTCGGCACCAAGCGCTTTTCGCTCGAAGGCCTCACCGCCCTCATCCCCTTCCTCGATCAGCTGCTCGACACATCTGCAACCAACGGCGTTACAAAAGGCATGCTCGCCATGAGTCACCGCGGCCGCCTCAACGTCATGGTCAACACCATCGGCCGCCTCGCGTCGGAAATCTTCACCAAGTTCGAAGACGTTGACCCCCGCTCCACCCTCGGCGGCGGCGACGTCAAATACCACATTGGCGCCACCGGCACCTACACCGCCCTCAACGGCCAAAGCATCTCCCTTCACCTCGCCTCGAATCCCTCGCACCTCGAAGCCGTTGACCCCGTCGTCCTCGGCCGCGCCCGCGCCAAGCAGGAGCGCCTCGGCAAACAGGGCAAGCAGAAGGTCCTCCCCGTCATCATCCACGGAGATGCCGCCTTCGCCGGGCAGGGAATCGTCGCCGAGGTCCTCAACATGGCCACCCTCCCCGGCTACAACGTCGGCGGCACCGTCCACATCATCGTCAACAACCTGCTCGGCTTCACCGCCGTCCCCGAGGAGTCAAACTCCTCGCGCTTCGCCACCGATCTCGCCAAGCGCCTGCCCATCCCTATCTTCCACGTCAATGCCGAAGATCCCAACGCCGTCGTCCGTGTCGCCGCCCTTGCCGCCGACTACCGCGCCACCTTCGGCTCGGACATCGTCGTCGATCTCGTCGGCTACCGCCGCCACGGCCACTCCGAAGTTGACGATCCGACCGTCACCCAGCCCCGCCGCTACGCCCTCATCAAAGATCGCAAGCCGCTCTCTGAGCTCTACGCTGATCAAATCCAAGTCGATCCAAAACCCGAGATCGCCAGCGTCCAGCAGGAGTTCCTCGACCAGCAGAAGATCGCCACCACCGCCGATCACATCCCGCACCTCGCCAAACTTCCCGACTACTGGGCGCCCTTTCACGGCGGTGATCTCCGGCCCTCGGACGAGGTCGCCACCGGCCTCTCCGCCGACCGCATCAACGTCCTCGTCCGGGGCCTCATCCGCTACCCGGCCGACTTCAACATCCACGCCAAGGTAAAAAAACTCTTCGAGCAGCGAGCCGAAATGGGCGAAGGTAAGCGTCCCTTCGACTTCGGCATGGCCGAGCTCGTCGCCTTCGCCTCCCTCCTCGAGCAGGGAACGCCCGTCCGCCTTACCGGCCAGGACTCCGAGCGCGGCACCTTCAACCAGCGCCACTCCGTCATGGTCGATATCGAGACCGAGCGCAAGTTCTTCCCGCTCCAGCACCTCTCAAACACGCAGGCGCGCTTCGAGGTCTACAACTCGCTCCTGTCCGAAGCCGGCGTCCTCGGCTTCGAGTACGGCTTTGCCCGCGACTACCCCGAAGCCCTCGTCCTTTGGGAGGCGCAGTTCGGCGACTTCGCCAACGGCGCCCAGATCATCATCGACCAGT
>CAXSEC010000084.1:0-14206 GCA_964236325.1 uncultured Acidobacteriaceae bacterium
GGCCTCGGCTGGCACGACCGCATCTCCCGCATGTACCAGCGCCCCTACTAGCCCGACCAACGTCTCCGATCTCGCCGTCGCCCACCTCACTCCGTCATCTCGACCGAACTGAGCGAGCGAAGCGAACGAAGGTAGCGGAGAGACCCCGCATTTCGTCGTTGCTGTTGCTCCTGCTCTTGCCGTTGCAATCTTTGGTTGTCATTCCGAGCGCAGCGAGGAACCCCCGCATTTGCAACGGAGCGCAGCGACGCGTCTCCCTCTTCCAACCACCTTGCCGATGGCTATCCTCTTTGCTGTCATCCCCGTGGGATCTGCTTCTCTACCGATGACGCCCAACCCGCCCGATCACGCCCCGCCACTCCTGCACCCTCCCCTCCTCCGCATCATCCAACCCTGAAAGATCCGTAAACGATCCCCCAGGAGCCACCGCCCATGCCGCAACAATCCTCGCTCGCCCTCGCCGGCACCCTGCTCGCCATCCTCTCCGCCTCGCCCGCCGTCCTCTCCCAGCAAACTCCCATCAGCCAGACCACCACCACCCAGACCGCCGCCGACGTTAAGGGCCCAAAAGCAGGCCCAGAAGGCAGAGCACAAGCGCCAAAAAGACCAGGAAAAGCAGGCCAAAGCCAGTGCCAAGGTCGCGAATGACCAATCAAAGGCCGTCAGGGATCAGAACAAAGCCACCCGCGACTCCGAGAAAGCCACCGACAAAGCTCAGAACCCAGGCAAGTAGCGCGACCGCGGGCCACCGCGGCATCACCCTCTACTCCAGAGCCGCCAGCGGCCGCGGCTTCATCACCTTCATCCGCATCAGAATCTTCCGCGCCAGCCCCGTTAGCGCCAGCTCGTGCAGCTTCTTCGTCGCCATCCAGTGCAGCACCTCCCGCCGCGCCGGCACCGCCCGCCGCAGCGCCTTGTCCGCCCGCGTCTCCCGCTGAAACACCCGCACATAGTAGTTCGTGTTCGTGATCGCGTGCCGCACCCGCAGCACCGGCTCCCGACCCTCCACCGCATCCTCCGGCAGCGGCGGCAGCTCATACATCCCCGGCATCAGGCTCGCCCCCTCGTCACGCTGCTCGAGCAACACCTCCGTCGCCGTCCCCCGTTTGCGCACCTGCAGCAGATACGCCACCGGCCGGCTCCGCACCACTCCCCGCGGCGCCGTCATATGCTCGCCGCGCGTCTTGCACAGCTCAAACACCGGGCAATGCAGGCAAAGCGGCGCCCGTGGCAGGCAGATCGTCGCCCCTAGCTCCATCATCGCCTGGTTGTGGTCCCCCGGCGGATTCGCCGCCGACCCAAACCCCGCCGTCCCAGCCGCCCCCATCCCAGCTGCTCCCGCCCCATCGCCGTCCGCCTTGCGCACTCGACGCGGCACCAGCGCCGTCGCCTGCTGCTGCACGTACCTCCGCCCCTCCGCCGTCTTCTCCTCCGGCCGCCCAGTCACTCGCAGCAACACCCGCTCTACATTGCCGTCCACCACCGCCACGCTCTCGCCAAAGGCAATACTCGCAATCGCCGCGCTGGTGTACTCCCCCACCCCCGGCAGCGTCCGCAGCTCCACCGCCGTCGCCGGCAGCACCCCGCCCCGCTCCTGCGTAATAAACTGCGCTGCCTTGTGCAGCATCCGCGCTCGCCGGTAGTAGCCCAGCCCCGACCACGCCGCCAGAACATCCGCCTCACCCGCCAGCGCCAGGCTCACCAGCGTCGGAAAACGCCGCAGAAACTCCGCATAGTGCTCCAGCACCGCCGCCACCCGCGTCTGCTGCAGCATCACCTCTGAAACCCAAGTCTGGTACGGATCACGAATCCCACGCCACGGCAGCTCCCGGGCATGCACCTCGTACCACGTCATCAACCGCTCTCGAAACTGCTGTGTCCGTTGCGCGTTCAGCATCGTGGTGCAAGGATTTTATCCCGCAGCCTCCCCTCCCATCCCCGCTGCGCAACCTCTTCGCGGTACCAACAGCCACTTAGTAACCCCGAGCCATCCCCCGCGACACCCACAACATCGCACGCTTGGTTGTCACTCCAGGCGCAGCGAGGACCACGACACAGCAATTGTTGTTTGTCATTCCGAGCCAGCGAGGAACCCCCGCATTTCGCTCTTAACCACGGAGCGCAGCGACGCGAACTTCTTCGTCAGCCCAGCAAAGATCCGCTCAGCCCCCGCCGCGCTGCTCCCCGACACTTGCCGCCACCAGCTGCATCGGCACCTCGGCCGATGGCACCGCCGCCGCCCGCTGCGCCCGCTGAAAGCACTGCCGGCACAACACCGGCCGCCCCTGCGTCGGCTTGAACGGCACCGTCGTCTCAATCTCGCACTCAGAGCACGTCGTCCGCGTCTCCGTCCGCGAAATACCCGCCGCCGCCGGTCCCGCGCCAGGTACCCCCAGCGCGCCTGACCGTCGACCCTTGCACGGTTTGCACCGCTTCGGATCATTCTTAAACTGCTTGTCGAAGAAAAAAATCTGCTCCCCGGCAGTAAAGATGAACTCTCCGCCGCAGTCCGCGCACATCAGAAGTCGATCCACGAAGTCCATGGAAATATCCCCCAAGATGAAAGAAGAAGCCAGGGCCCAAAGACAAAGCTCGGTGACGGGGAGAAAAACAGGATCCAACAGGGTCTACCAGCCACATCCAGTCAGCCGGCGCTGACGCTCGCTAGGGGAGGGAGGGGCGAGGGCCAGCAGCTTCAGGTTGCGGCCGTTCCAGCGCATCGCGCACCAGAACGGCCCTTCACTTGGTACAGCGTCAACAGTCCCAAAACCGGGCCATCTCTCTGCAGAGTTCGCCCGTCGCCTCTCTCCTGAAGGTCTTCGACAAACCATCCAGCCCATGCCACCATCATCTCCAACAACTGGCATCCATGGCACTGAACCCGTTCATGGCATCAGGAAAGATACTTAGTCCTGCTCCTTGCGAATCTTCTTGCGATTGCGCTTCCGCGCCAACGCCTCTTTCACGCGCTTCTTCTCACCCGGCTTCAGATAAAAAGAGTGACGCTTGACTTCCTTGATAATGTCTTCGGTCTGCACCTTGCGCTTAAAGCGCCGCAGGGCATTCTCAAGGGGTTCGCCTTCTTGAACTCGAACCTCCGCCAAAAAAAACACCTCCAAACCAACCCAACCAGGGCAAGCAGTAGGATACGCCCGATCTCACCAAAATAAGAAGAAAATCGCAACAGGACCTCCGCAACAGGACCTCCTCGCCCCACTCACCCGCCATCCCTCCTCCCCGCCCGAGGAGCCTGATTCACAACGCGCAGCCGAGAACCCCCGCCTTAGCTCTTCGTCCTTCGTCCTTCGCCCTCCGTAAACGGACCCGCAATAGACGCCCAGCCGCGACCGCCTCCCTGCCCCGGCAAAGCCCGCCCGCTACACTCATCCCCATGCTCCGCCCCTTCCAGACCCACTATCCCACCGTCCACCCCACCTGCTTCGTCGACCCCTCCGCCCAGGTCGTCGGCAACGTCACCCTCGGCCCCCACGCCAGCGTCTGGATGAACGCCGTCCTCCGCGGCGACGTCAACAGCATCCACATCGGCGCCCAGTCCAACATCCAGGACTGCGCCGTCCTCCACGGCCAGCGACACCTCTACGGCGTCACCGTCGGCGAGCACTGCACCATCGGCCACAACGCCACCGTTCACGGCTGCCTGCTTGAAGACGCCGTCCTCATCGGCATCGGCGCCACCGTCCTCAACAACGCCCGCATCGGCACCGGCTCCATCGTCGCCGCCGGCGCCCTCGTCCCCGAACACACCGTCATCCCACCCCGCTCGCTCGTCGCCGGCATCCCCGCCCGCATCAAGCGCCAAACCACGGATGCCGACCTCGACCTGATCCTGAAGTACGCCCAGAACTACCTCGACTACACCGCCATCTACCTCGCCGAAGCCGCCACCCCCTGAGCCCTTCACGGCCAAAGAATCCGTCGTCATCTCGACCGAAGCGAAGCGCAGTGGAGAGACCCCTGTATTTCGCTCCCCGCCCCAGGCACCAAAGCATCCCTGCCGCCGCTACCTGAACCCGTCATCTCAACCAAAGGCCGCGGACGGCAGTGGAGAGACCCCTGTATCCCCCTGCCACCCCATCCCCATCTGCCACCTTCAGGCCATCCCCGGCTGATTTCACTGGATATCGCTACCACTCCCGCGATATAGCTTCGACATGCGTCTCCTGCTGTCCTGTCTTGCCCTTCTGTCTGCCGCCTTGCCCAGCCCGGCTCCCGCCCAGACACCCGCCAAGCCTTCCACCCAGCCCGCCGCCCCCTTCGCCTCAGAGTCCCTCGTCGTCGATCACCTCTCCACCATCTTCACCGTCGCCGCCGACGGCACCGGCTCCCGCCACATCATCGCCTCCACCCGCATCCAGTCCGAAGCCGCCGCCCGCGAGTACAGCGTCCTCACCATCCCCTTCGCCGGCGACGCCGAACAGGTCGAGATCCTCTCCGCCCGCGTCCTCCATCCCGACGGCACCATCACCGTCACCCCCGCCGCCGACGCCCAGACCATGCCCCAGCCCGTCACCCGCGAGGCCCCCTTCTACAGCGACCTCAAAGAGGTGCAGCTCCCCATTCGCAGCCTCAGCCCCGGCGACCGGCTGGAGTACGACACCCGCATCCGCATCCTCCATCCCGAAGCCCCCGGCCACTTCTGGGGCCAAACCAGCTTCGTCGACCGCTTCGTCGTCCTCGACGAAACCGTCGAGCTCCATCTCCCCCGCACCACCTACAGCAAAGTCTGGTCCCCCACCCATCCACCCGCCACCACCTCGGAGCTGGGCGACGAACGCATCTTCGTCTGGAAGTCCAAACACCTCACCTCCAGCGTCAAAGCCGACGGCACCGCCGCCGACACCCCCGAGCTCGACCCCAAGGGCACCCTGCCCGACATCGCCTGGACCAGCTTCCACGACTGGCCCGAAGTCGGCGCCTGGTACAGCACTCTCTCCGCCGGCCGCTCCACCCCGGACGACGCCATCCGCGCCAAAGTCGCCGATCTCACCGCCGGCAAACCCACCCTCGACGCCAAACAGCACGCCGTCTACGACTTCGTCGCCACCCAGATCCGCTACATCGGCGTTGCCTTCGGCATCGGCCGCTACCAGCCACACACCGCCTCCGAAATCCTCCGCAACCAGTACGGCGACTGCAAGGACAAGCACACCCTGCTCGCCGCCATGCTCTCCGTCCTCGGCACCCCACCCGACGCCGTCCTGATCGGCGCCGGCATCCGCTTCAACCCCGATCTCCCCTCACCCGGCGCCTTCAACCACCTCATCACCGTCCTGCCTTCCCCGTCCGGCACCCCCGGCAAAGACGCCGTTTGGCTCGACGCCACCGCCGAGGTCGCCCCCTGGGGCATGCTCACAGCCGTCACTCGCGACCACGAGGCCCTCGTCGTGCCTCCCACCGGCCCGGCGATGGTCGCCCAAACCCCCATCTCACCGCCCTTCGCCTCCTTCGGCTCCTTCGCGGCCAAAGCCACCCTCGACCCCACCGGCACCGCCCACGCCCACATCGACTGGACCGAACGTGGGGACGGCGAACTCGTTCTCCGCGCTCTTCTTCGCCAGATCCCGCCCGCCAAATGGCCCGATCTCGCCCAGGGCGTCTCCCGCCAGCTCGGCTTCTCCGGCACCACCAGCCACGTCGACGCCACCCGCCCCGAGCTCACGTCCATCCCCGCCCGGCTCAGCTACGACTACGAACGCGAAAAGCTCGGCGACTGGGACTCCCTCCGCATCATCCCCCTGCTCCCCGTCGTCTTCGTCCCCACCCTCGACGAAAAGAAGCCGCCCAAATACCCCATCCAGCTCGGCGAGCCCCACATCGAAACCAGCCACACGGAGCTCAAACTCCCCGCCGGCTGGACCGCCGATCTTCCCGCCGCCGTCGACCAGCGCTCTACCTTCCTCGCCTTCGACAAAACCTACACCGTCAAGGACGGCACCCTCACCGTCGACCGCAGGCTCGAAGTCCTCCGCAAAGAGGTACCCGCCGCCGACTGGCGAGCCTACCAGAAGTGGTACGACGCCACCCTCAAAGACGGCGAACCCTACATCCAGCTCCACACCGCCGACGGCAGCACCACTCTCCCCGATTCGAACACCAAAGCGCTATCCACCGGCACGTCATCTGCATCTCCTACGGCTCCATCAGATCCTCTCTCTGAAGCCCAACGCGACATCGCCATGCACCGCTTCGATCTCGCCCAGCCTCTCCTCGACAAGCTGCAAGCCGCCAACCCCCGCCAGCCCGGCATCTGGAGCGCCTTCGGCTTTCTGGCCTTCCAGCAGTTCCACTTCGCCGATGCCATCAGCGACTACACCAAGGAACTTGCCCTCTACCCCGACACCGACGCGGTCTACTTCGCCCTGGCGGACGCCCAGGTCGCTCTCGGCCAGCGCAACGACGCCCTCGCCACGCTCCGACGCGACGCGACCCGCAAGCCGGACGACCTCAAGATCGCTCGCCGCCTCGCCACCCTCGAAAACGAAGCGGGCGATCCGAAAGCCGCCGTCGCCACCCTCCAGGCCGCCATCACACACCTGGGCGATACCAAACCAGAAGACCAGCTCCGCATCCAGCTCGCCGCCGCACAGCTTGCCGCGAACGATCCCGCCGGCCGCTCCACCCTGCGCTCCATCCTCCATCAGAGCTCCGATCCCTACGCCCTCAACAACGCCGCCTACACCCTCTCCGCCGCCAATCAGGATCTCGATCAGGCGGAAGCCGGTGCGCGCCGCGCCCTCGATCTCCTCGCCGATCAAACCTCCGCCCAGACCCTCACCGAGATCACCCCCACGCAAGCAGCCCTCTCCCGCCTCACCGTCGCCCTTTGGGACACCCTCGGCGAACTTCTCATCCAACAGGCAAAGCTCGATGTGGGCGAGCCCTTCCTCCGCGCCGCTTGGCGCTTCGCTCCCAACGCCGAAACCGGTCTCCACCTCGCGCGGCTCGAAGAGCGCCTCGGTCATCAACAGGCTGCCCTCGACCTCTACGAGCTCGCCACCGACCGCGAACACGCCGATCTGCTCCGTTCCCGGTACCTCGCACCCGCCCTCCATACCGATCTCGCCACACACCGCGACGCCCTCCGCGCCGCCGGCCTCAAACCTTCCTTCGAAAACGTCTCCGTCGCCCTCGCCCAGCAACGCATCCTCTCCTCCGGAAAGACCGTCAGCAAACAAGGTTCGGCAGACTACCTCCTCCTCATCCAGAACGGCAAGATCGTCGAGAGCCGTCTCTCTCCCAACCACCCGCAGACCGGCATCCCCGAAGCCCAGCAGCTCGTGGCCGCAACCGACGTCTCCTCCTGGATGCCCTCCACCTACACCGCTCGCATGCTGCTCGCCGCCTCCCTCGCCTGCGACCAGAACACCTGCAAGCTCGTCCTCCAATCCTTCTAAACAAGACCTCTGCTGCGTACATCCCTGATGGTCATTCTGACCCTGAGCAAAGTCGACCTCTAAGCTCCGCAGCGAGCGTACCTAGTCACTGCGGTGGAAGGGGATGCCTCGTTCTTCGCCAACCCGCTTCCGTTTTCTTGCGTTTCCCTTCTCTCGCCATAGATCATCCCGAAGCCCCCTTCTACTCAGCTACACTCAGCAGCATGGCCGTCATTCTAAAAGTCCGCGGGACACGAGATCTTCTCCCACCTGAAACCGACCTATGGAACCGCGTCGAAGCTACCACCCGCGCCCTCTTCACGCGCTATGGCTTCGGCGAAATCCGCACCCCCATCTTCGAAGACACCCAGCTCTTCGCCCGCGGCGTCGGCGAAGAGACCGACATCGTCTCGAAAGAGATGTACACCTTCATCCCCGCCGATGACGTCGGCCACTCCGCCGGCCGCGCCGACTCCCCCACCCTCCCCGCCCGCGACGAAAAAGCCCAAAGCCTCACCCTCCGCCCCGAAAACACCGCCGGCGTCGTCCGCGCCTACATCGAGCACAAACTCAACGACGTCGGCACCCTGCAAAAGCTCTATTACATCGGCCCCCAGTTTCGCCGCGAGCGCCCCCAGCGCGGCCGCTACCGCCAGTTCTGGCAGATCGGCGCCGAGGTCCTCGGTCCCGCCTGGTCCGGCGCCGAAAGCCCCCTGCGCGACGCCGAACTGCTCGAAATGCTCGCCACCCTGCTCGACGAACTCGGCGTCCGCGGCTGGCAGCTCGAACTCAACTCCATCGGCTCCGCCACCGATCGTCCCCGCTACCTCGCCGCCCTCCGCGCCGCCCTCGCCCCGGTCAAACAACACCTCAGCCCCGACAACCAGCGCCGCGCCGACACCAACCCCCTCCGCGTCCTCGACTCCAAGGACCCCCGCGACCAGACCATCATCGATCAGCTCCCGCGCATCGCCGACTTCCTCGACGCCGACTCCCGCAGCCACTTCGACCAGGTCAAGGCTGCCCTCACCGCCTGCGCCGTCCCCTTCCACGAGAACCCCCGCCTCGTCCGCGGCCTCGACTACTACACCCGCACCACCTTCGAGTTCACAGTCCCCGATGGCAGCGGCCTCGGCACCCAGAACGCCCTTCTCGGCGGCGGCCGCTACGACGGCCTCTCCGAAATGCTCGGCGGCCCCAAAGCTCCCGGCATCGGCTTCGCCATCGGCGAAGATCGCCTCATCCTCGCCCTCGAAGCCCAGGCCGACCAGGAAGGCAGCGCCGCCGAGCGCAAACTCGACGCCTTCATCGCCCCCATGGGCCTCGCCCAAAACCCCGTCGCCCTCGTCCTCGCCCGCGAGCTCCGCGCTCAAGGCCTCTCAATCGAAATCGGCGAAGGTAACTTCCGCCTCAAACGCTCCTTCGAAACCGCCGACAAGCTCGCCCACCGCATGGTCATCGTCGGCGAAGACGAGGTCGCCACCAACCTCTTCACCGTCAAACACTTCGCCCGCGGCGAACAGGAAAAAGTCCCCCGCGCCGACCTCCCCAACGCCCTCCGCCGCTAACCACGCCCGCCGCACCATGCAATTTTGGTTGTCATTCCGAGGCGCAGCCGAGGAACCCCCGCATTTGCTTTTCACGTCGGAGCGCAGCGACGCGAATCCTCAAGCCAGTGCGTCATCCGAAAGCCCTCTCTGACAAACTCTGATCAGCTCTCCCTTGGTTAAGGGCATGGCTTCAGCCATGCCGTAAGTGCCTTCGATGGAACGCGGCTTTAGCCGCTGAGGGCAGCTTGGTCCTACTTCTGGGACATAATCAGACTCTCCCCTGGCAAAAGAAGCCGTGATCTCGACCGAAGGCGCAGCCGAAGCGATCGAACCCTGTTCGCCACCCGGTGCATACTACCAACAGGCCAGCTACACGGGCCCGGAGGCCCGTTTGCACCCCGATCTCGAAAAGCTCATCACCCTCCAGCAGCTCGATCTCGAGCTCGCCAAACTCCGCGAGGAGATCGCCGCCGTCCCCTCCCGCATCGCCGCCCTCGCCGCGAAATCCTCCGCCGCCCAGGCCGCCCGCCTCACCCTCGAAGACTCCCTCGCCAAAGAAGAAAAACTCCGCCGCTCGCAGGAGTCCGACATCCAGGCCCTCAAAGATCGCGCCACCAAACTCCGCCGCCAGATGGACGTCGTCACCACCACCGCCCAGGCCGCCGCCCTCGAAAACGAAATCGCCTTCCTCGCCACCGAAATCGCCCGCATCGAAGACACCGAACTCGACTCCATGGCGCGCTCCGAGTTCTTCGAAGCGCAGCTCCCCAAAGCCCGCGAAACCCTCACCGCCGCTGAGTCCAACCTCGAGCGCGAACGCACCCGCGGCGCCGACCACACCGCCGCCACCCAGCTCCGCGTCGACGCCCTCACCGCCAACCGCAACATCCTCCGCCCCACAATCAACGAGACCCCCCTCGAGAAGTACGACCGCATCAGTCGCGTCCGCGGCACCGCCCTCTCCGAAGGCGTCAACGGCAAGTGCTCCGCCTGCCAGATGATGATCCGCACCCAGATCTGGCAGGATCTCCGCGACCGCTCCCGCCACGACCTCATGCTCACCTGCGACACCTGCGGCCGACTCCTCTATTGGGACCCCGCCCGCGACGCCCCGCAAAAGAAACCCGCAGACCGCGAAGAAAGCATCGCCGCCCGCATCGTCCGCAGCCTCTAGATCTGCATTTGTAACCAACACCAACCACCCCGCCCGGAGCCCGCAATGAAGCGCATCGCCATCGATATGGACGAGGTCATCGCCGACGCCGTCACCGAACACCTCCGCCGCTACAACCATCACTTCAACGAGCGACTCACCAAAGCCGACCTCGAAGGCCGATGGATCTGGGACGTCGTCCCCTCCGACCGCCAGCAAATGCTGGAAGACACCCTCCGCACCCCGGACTTCTTCGCCGACCTCGACGTCTTCCCCCACGCCCAGCGCGTCCTCGAACGCCTCTCCGCCACCTACGAGCTCTTCATCGCCACCGCCGCCATGGAGGTCCCCACCTCCTTCACCGCCAAATACACCTGGCTCGCCCGCCACTTCCCCTTCATCCAACCCTCGCACATCGTCTTCTGCGGCGATAAATCCGTCCTCCGCACCGACTTCCTCATCGACGACAACCCCCGCCAACTCCGCGCCTTCGAAGGCGAAGGCATCCTCTACACCTCCCCCACCAACCTCCACATCACCGGCTACCAACGCGTCAACAACTGGCTCGACGTCGAGAAACTCTTCCTCGACTAGCTCATTCTCAGTGTCACCACACGCAATTTTTAGTTGTCATTCCGAGGCGAAGCCGAGGAACCCCCGCATTCGCCTTAAACGACGGAGCGAAGCGACGCGACAAGCAACGCACGCACACCACCGCACCGCAGCATCACCACCAGCGTGCAATTTTTAGTTGTCATTCCGAGGCGCAGCCGAGGAACCCCCGCATTCCGCCTTTAACGACGGAGCGCAGCGACGCGAGAACCCACCTTAGAACCCGTCGTCTCGACCAAAGGCCCAGCCGCAAGCGAGATCTCCCACACCTAAGCCCTCAGCGCCGCCACTCACCCCGCATACAAAGCCGCCTCAAACCCCTGAACCGCCCCCTCATCCCAGGCATGCGTCGTCCGCCGCCAAAGCGCCCCCTGCTCCTCCAGAAAATTAGGAAAGTCCGTCCGACACGTACTCACCCGCCGCCCAAAATCCACCATCGCCTGCGCCGTCCCATCCAGATACAGCACCGCCCGCAGCCCGTCCCGCGACCACTCCACCGTCGCCAGCCGCTCGCTCTCCGCATCGTTCAAGGCACTCACGTTGTACACCAGCATCGCGTCCAGAATGCTGTTCTCCTGCGTCTCCTGCGATCGGTCGCACGCATAAAAATACCCGGCCACGCCCTCATCTTCAAACACCACCGTCCACGGAACCGTCGTCGAGTTCGATGAGAGAAAAGCACGTCCCGGCCTAAACGAAAGTGACTCCATCCCCTCACGATACACTTCAGAAACAGGCCTTCGAAGCACATCGCCGCGCCACCCGCGCCCACCGGAGTCCACCCCCCACCCCCAATGACCCTCCCCCGCCTCACCCTGGGCCGACCCCAGCAGCTCGCCGCCCTGCTCCTCCTCGTCTTCCTCGCCGAATGCCTCTTCGTCGTCAGCCGCCAGCAGCTCTCCCCCACAGACTTCCGCTACGCCCGCTGCGGCCGCGAAATGTGGGAGCGACCCAGCCCCCTCGCCGGCTACTTCACCACCTGCGGCAACCTCTCCGGCGACGGCACCTTCGCCTATCGCCTCGCCGGCCTCCCCCTCACCCTCCAGCGCCTCACCCTGCTCGCCTCCGACCGCCTCCGCTCCCCCGCCAACCGCCTCTACACCGGCTCCAGCATCAACGGTTCCACCTGGGAGGCCCACCTCCAGCTCTCCTCGCTCCTTTACCTCATCCATCTCCCCTTCGTCCTCTTCGCCGCCTGGCTCGGCGCCGGCCTCTGGTGGGTCGCCCGCCGCCTCTTCGGCAACGAAGGCGGCGCCTTCACCCTCGCCCTCTACATCCTCTCCCCCGCCGTCATCGCCTCCGCCGTCACCCCCAATAACGACGTCCTCGCCATGTGGGGCCTCTTCGGCCTCGTCTACACCGGCATCGGCGTCGCCCACGCCATGCACGGCCCCCGCCGTCGCTGGCGACCCCGCATCCTCCTGCTCACCGCCGCCCTCGGCCTCACCGCCGCCGCCCATCTGCTCGCCGCCATGGCCGGCTTCCTCGCCTGCTTCGCCCTCATGCTCTACCTCGCGGAGCGCCGCCGCTCGTACGTCATGCAGATCCTCATCTACGCCGCGCTCGGCGCTCTGGTCATCGTCTTCGCCTTCTTCGCCTTCCGCATCGGCCCCTTCACCTACGTCTTTACCGGCGGCAGCGCCCGCTTCTGGTTCTCCACCTTCGGCGCCCGCCAGCTCTTCTCAAACATCCTCAACGCCCCTATCACCCTCGCCTTCGCGATCGCCCTCGTCCTTTGGGCAGGCGTCCGCCGCAGCCGCTACTTCGGCAACACCGCCCCCCTCCTCGTTGCCGCCCCGCTCCTCTTCCTCCTCCCCACCCAAACCTTCATGGCCCCCTGGCTCTGGGCGCTGCCCTTCCTCCTCACCTTCATCGGCGGCACCTTCGCCGACGCCTTCGAAACCCGCCACCGCCGCCTCTTCCTCGCCCTCGCCGCCGCCATCCTCCTCACCGAAGCCACCGCCACCCTCCCCACCCTAAAACTCCTCGCCCATCCCTAATCTCAACGCCTAAGCCCCGCCCCTGGACAACCGCAAGGCGGCGCAATTTTTAGTTGTCATTCCGAGGCGAAGCCGAGGAACCCCCGCATTTCGCTCTTCACCACAGAGCGCAGCGACGCGACAACAAACGCACGCGCGCCATCGCAGCACACCATCGCACCAACCTGCAATTTTTAGTTGTCATTCCGAGGCGAAGCCGAGGAACCCCCGCATTTCGCTCTTCACCACGGAGCGCAGCGACGCGGAACACAATCCCCCAAACGGCCCCTTTCTGCCGAAACCAGATCGACCTACCCTCGCTCCATGGCAAACCACACCTACGCCATCTACATCCTCGCCAGCACCTACAAACACCTCTACATCGGCGTCACCGGCCAACTCGAACAGCGCATCACCACCCACAAAGCCGCCGCCAACCGCCAGGCCTTCACCGCCCGCTACCGCATTAACCGCCTCGTCCACATCGAGCGCTTCCGCTACATCAATAACGCCCTCGCCCGCGAAACAGAGCTCAAGTCCTGGACACGCCTCAAGAAGATCGCCCTCATCATCGCCGACAACCCCACCTGGCGAGACCTAAGCCTCGATTGGGGCACCCCCATCCCCCCACCACGAACGCCCACACCGCCACCGCCGTGCAGTTTTTAGTTGTCATTCCGAGGCGCAGCCGAGGAACCCCCGCATACCGCCTCTAACCACGGAGGGAAGCGACGCCAACACAAACATGCTCAATCCCCTAGCACCCGACGCCGCAGCAAACCAGCCCCCGCCACCAACCCCGTCACCAGTAGCGTCAACTCCGCCGGCTCCGGCACCGGCGATGCGCCCTCGCGAACAATGCTTCCACTCACCGCCGGTACGCCATAATCAAGCCCTCCAAACGGATCATCGGTCGTGGCGCTCGAAACAAACCCCTTGCCGCAATCGAAGGCCAGCGAGCATACCGGTCCGCCGGACCCGTCATTCAGAGAATTGGAAGGCACAAAGATATTCACTGGGTACTCGTTATACCTGTACCCTTCCAGGTCGAGGCCGACGATCACGCCCTCCGGATAGACCGGCGGAGAAGGAAGGTTTGGCGGATCACCCGAGATATCCCCCCACCAGTAAAAATAAGCCAGTCCGGTGCTTCCCCAGGAGTAGCTGACGTCCGCAATCTGGTGGAAAACGGTGGGGTCATCCGGGTCTTGTTGCACCTGGGTGGTCAATGTCCCGGTCAGCGTGTTGCCACCCTGAAACACCACCGACAGGTCGTAAACGATGATCGGATCGGCATACGCCATCGCCGGCAGAAGAAGAGTCACAACCGTTAACAGAATCAGCCTGAGACGAGACATGCCGTCACCCTCACTGAGGTATTTCGAACCAGCTAGCTGCCAAGTATGCTTGCGCACCCTCGTCCGCACAAGATGAAAGCGTTTGCAGCCGAGCCGCCTTCAAACGCACTGCGAACACCCCCTCATTTACCATCAACCCACAGCAATGCCCGATCAACCC
>CAXSEC010000085.1:0-14186 GCA_964236325.1 uncultured Acidobacteriaceae bacterium
CTGACCGCCGAACATCTTCCCGAAGACACAACCCTGCATCTGCAGGAGACCACCGTGCCTCTGCTGCACATCACGCTCACGCCGCCGCTGGGCACCATAGCCCTCTTGCCGGCTATGGTGCAGGGAGCCTCCGTTCCGCCAAGCCGCGAAGCGCAGACGCTCTTCACCACCGCGCTTCACACCACCAGCCTCACCCAGGCCGCGCAGGAGACGCGCGCGCACTTCCTCGTGCCGGCTCACATGCCCATCGAGCGTGTCCGCTTCACCCTTGCCCCCGGCCCGGCGCCGAACTTCAGCCGCGCGGTTCGTATCAACAGCCAAGCCGCGGGTATGCAAGCAGCAGAGGATCCCGCCACCTCCGGCGAACAGATCCACGGCGCCATCGGCCATCTCCACACCACGCGCAGCGGCGTCTTGCTGAGCTACGACCAGATGTCTGTCCCGGCCACGCTCGGTGCCAATCTGCAGACCGCGGCCGAGGTCGAGGTCGCGATCGAAAATGGCACCGCCGCCCCTTTGCCCATCGCTTCGGTCGCACTCGAAATCCGGCAGCGTCAGCTCTGCTTCGACGCCCAGGCCGCCGGCCTCGTCACGCTCTTCTATGGTGACCCGCAGCTCGAGCCCCCGCAGTATCCCTTCGCCCGCCGCTTCCTCGCCTCGGCCACACCTCATCTCGCAACGCTTGGCCCCGAGCAGCTCAATCCGCGCTTCACCCCACCCGAGTCCATCGGCTTCCTCAAGCGCAGGCATCCTCGCTCCGCCTACCTCGGCCTGATCCTCGCCGTCTGCTTCGCCGGCCTGTTTCTGCTGCGGTCAAAGAAGCTGCGCCTCTAAGCCCCACGCAAAGAAGCCCGCAGCCTCTACCGCACTGCCGTATCCACCTCGTTCAGCCAGCTCGCCGGCTTCAGCAGCTCGCGCGGCTTCGATCCATCCGCCGGCCCCACCAGACCATCGCGATGCATCATGTCGATCAGGTGCGCCGCCCGGCCATACCCGATGCGTAACCGTCGCTGTAACAAACTGGTCGACGCCTTACCAAACTCGAACACCAGCTTCACCGCGTCATCGAACAGCTCGTCGTTGGCCTCGCCACCATCGCCCGGCTCGCCATCCACACTGTCTTCCTTCGGTCCTTCGAGGAAGCCCTGCACATACTCGGCCTCACCCTGCGCCTTCCAGAACGCCGTCACCGCCGCAATTTCCTTTTCAGTTACAAATGGCGCGTGCACCCGCTGCACCCGGCTTGTTCCCGGCGGCAGGTAGAGCATATCGCCGCGGCCCAGCAGGCTCTCCGCTCCGTTCGAATCAATAATCGTCCGCGAATCCACCTTCGTCGCCAGCCGGAAACTCATCCGCGTCGGCACGTTCGCCTTGATCAATCCCGTAATCACATCGACCGATGGTCGTTGCGTCGCCAGCACCAGATGGATACCCACCGCGCGTGCCATCTGCGCCAGCCGCGTGATCGCCTCTTCCACGTTCGACCGGTCCAGCATCATCAGATCCGCCAGCTCATCGATGATGATCATGATGTACGGCAGCGGCTCCTGATCGCGCGGGTCCTCGAACATATCGGCTGTCGCATTCTCAACCATCTTGTTGTACTGATCGATGTTGCGCACATGGTGGCTCGCCAGCAGCTTCAGCCGCCGCTCCATCTCGCGCACCGCATTGCGCAGCGCGTTCGCCGCCAGCTTCGCCTCCGTAATGATCGGCGTAAACAGGTGCGGAATCCCCTCATACATCCCCAGCTCCACCCGCTTCGGATCCACCAGAATCATCCGCACCTGCTCGGGCGTCGACTTGAACAGCACGCTCATGATCATCGCGTTGATCGCCACCGACTTGCCCGATCCCGTCGAGCCCGCAATCAGCACATGCGGCATGCTCGCCAGATCGCCCGTCACGATGCGGCCGTTGATGTCCTTGCCCAGCGCGATCGCCAACCGCGACTTCGATTGCGCGAAGCTCTCGCACTCCACCACATCGCGCAGCCAGATCGTCTCGCGCTCCGAGTTCGGCACCTGGATCCCAACCGTGGACTTGCCCGCCATGCGCTCGATCAGAATGCTCTCCGCCGCCATCGCCAGGCACAGATCATCCGCCAACCCGGTCACGCGTGAGTACTTCACGCCGGCATCCGGCTTGAACTCGAACGTCGTCACCACCGGTCCAGGATTGATCTGCGTCACCTGCCCGTCCACGTCAAACTCCGCACACTTCTCGACCAGCACCCGGGCCTCGTCGCGTAGCGCATCCTCCCGCACCGTCGCATGCTCCTCGCTCTTGTAGAGCAGGGAAGAGGGCGGCAATTTATAACCGCGAACGCTCTTCGGCGTGATCGCCACCGCCTTGATGTCCGAGTCCGCCCGCTTGCCGAAGGAGATGGTGCTCGCCGCCTCCGGCGCCGCCCGCATCGGCTCGGCAACTGGTGCTATTGTCCGCGCAGGAGCCAGCGACGGCGCAGCGACCGGCTCGGCCGCGACCGATTGCCGCGCCGCAGGCGGCTCCTTCGTCACAAACGCAAACGCCGGCTCGTCCTCAACGAGATCGTCCTCCTCCGGACTGTGCTCGCTGCCAAGCTCCTCGAACGGTGCGGCCGCTCTGGCCAAGGCCTCCGCATGGGGCGCCGCCGCAGCCGTAGCTGTGCCGATTGACGTCGCAGCTGGCGCATCCACCAGCGTTCGCGGCATAGCCTCCCACACACTCGCCGCCTCGCTCGCGGGCACCACGCTCAGCATCTCAGGCTCGGCTGTACCCGAGGCTCCACGCCGGCTCCACCAGCCAAACAGCCCCGCCAGCAGAGTGTTTCGCTCGGGAGCCATCGTCTGCGTTGCCTCGGCCTCGGAAGCCCGCGCCTGCTTCTCCGCCTGCTCGCGCCGCGCACCAAAGCGCTCGGTCGATGCCTCAACCCGCGCGTTGGTCCGGTTGAGCCGCCACTGCGACCAGCGATCCTGCAGCCTGCCAAAGAGCGAGAAACGGGTCGTCAGCCACCCGCGCGCAGTCGCCAGCGTAAACGTCGTCGACAGGTACATCGACACAGCCACCAGCACCGTCACGACAACCGCCGCGCCCGGCAGGTTCAGGTACTGCACCAGCATATCCGCAACCAGCCGCCCGCTCACACCTTCAATCGGCAGTGCGTGTCGCCACAGCAGACCTCCCGGCAAGAGCGCAACCATCGCCGGAGCAGCCAGCAGCCACAGGCACAGCCCAATCAGCTTCGTCAGTCCAGACCCCGTGGAGCGCGATCGCATCCAGCGCACACCAAGCCGCACCAGAAGCAGCGGCAGAAAGAACGATGCCACGCCAAATAGCTGCAGCAGGGCATCCGAAACATACGCTCCAAAGATTCCGATCCAGTTGTGCGCGACCCTTCCCGACGCATACCCTCCCGCCGTATCGAGTGAGGGATCAGTCGGCATGTAGGTCGCGAGCGCCAGCACCAGCAGCACCGCCGCTCCCAGCGTAACCAGACCGATCAGTTCATTCAGTCGCCGACTGCGAGTCGGTGCCGTTCCGGGTCGTAGATTCTTCATAGGTTTGTCAGGTCGCGGCGCAGCTCCGTTTGCCTTCGTCCCCGAGAGGCTGGCCGGAGCAACGAGGCACATCAGAGCAACCACCGGAGCAACTGCGATTATCCCAGAGCTCGCAGGCCCTCAGGCGATCCGCAGCCGGGATGGAATCAGGATGCAAACCCATGTGCCACCTCGGCATCTACTTCGACAGGGCAAACCCTTGATCGCGTGGTGCATAGCTTCAACTTAGCGTCACGCATCGACGGCATAGCCGATCTCAGACAAATCTAGACAAACTCGTAAGGGGAACCATGGCGACTGATGAAGCGAAGCTGAACGAAACCAAGCGTGTCCTCACCTCCTTGATCAATACGCTGCAGGACAGCCAGAAGGGCTTTGCCGATATTGGAGAGCACCTCAAGGACGATCAACTCAAACGGTTCTTCCTCGCCGAGAGCCTGAAGCGGGCAAACTTCCGCGCCGATCTCGAGAATGAGCTGCACCGTCTCGGCGAGCACGATGTGAAAGAGTCTGGCACCACCGTCGCCGCCATCCACCGCACCTGGGGCGACCTCAAGGCCAAGCTCGGTGGCGGTGACCACACCCTGCTCGAAACCTCCGAACAGGGCGAAGATCAGGCCAAGAAGGCTTATGCCGATGCGCTTGCACAGGATCTGCCTCTTCCCGTCCGCCAGCTTCTGTCGGAACAGCAGGCGCACATCCTGACCTCGCATGATTACGTGAAGTCCCACCGCGACGCGCTCAAGTCCTAAGCAGCCCTCTCACCACAGAGCAGGTCGGGCGAGGGAAGGTCTCCTCGCCCTTCTGTTTGCTCGCTGGAGGCCCTTGCATGCGCCCGGTTCGCACCATCATGGGAGCTCTGTACGTCATCGCCGGCAGCTTGCACTTCGTCGCCACCGCGACCTACATGCGCATCATGCCGGCCTATCTGCCCGCCCACCGCGAGCTCGTTCTGCTGAGCGGCGCAGCAGAGATCGCCGGCGGCATCGGCATCCTTGCCCCGCAGACCCGATCCGGCCAGCCCGGTCGCCTCGCCGCGTGGGGCCTCATCCTCCTTCTGATCGCCGTCTTCCCGGCGAACCTTACCTTCATCACCGATCCCACCCGCTTCCCGCAGGTCCCGCTTTGGGCCGCCTGGCTGCGTCTCCCCCTGCAGCTGCCGCTCATCTACTGGGCTTGGCGCTACACTCGGCCCACCATCGTGGCGCAACCACCCTCAGCATCCCGGTAGTCTGGTTGTCGTCCTTGAGCGCAGCGAAGGATCCCCGCACTTCGCTCTTACCGACGGAGCGGAGCGTTCGACCCGGGGGCTAGCTCGTAACCTGCTCAGAGCAGACCCAAGCACATCATTCCGGACCAAAGGAGATCCAGACCTAAAGCGTTTCGTCCGAATATTTTGGGACAAAAGTACAGGGGGTTAGCTATCGCCCTCAGTACCCCGCAGTATGCAGGTAGAACACCACCCCAGCCGCCACAATGCAGTAGATGCCAAACAGATACCACCGTCCCGCCTCCAGCCAGCTCGACAGCCAGCGTAGCGCCGCCAGGCCCGCTAAAAACGCGAACACGGCCCCCAGCAGGCTGCTCAGCACGGCGCCACCCAGGTTGATCGCCATCCCGCTCGCCGCCGCCTCATGCGTCGCCTTCACCAGCCGCAGCGCCTCGCGCAGCACCACCGGTGGCGTCAAAATAACAGCCAGCGCAAAAGAAAATCGTTCCGCTCGCTCTCGTGCCGCCCCCGCCAGCATCCCGGTCGAGATCGTTGCGCCGGACCGCGAGAATCCGCGAAAGGGAAGACACAAGCCCTGGACCCCGCCGATCCAACCCGCCTGCTGCATCGTCACCGAGGTCCTCAGATCCGGCGTAAGATCCTTCGCCGTATTGGGCAGCGCACTGCGTTCCCGCAATCCCGCAACCAGGATCAGTACCCCCGCTGCCAGCAGCGCATAGGCAATCAGATCCAGCCGCGAGAAGAGCTGCTCGATCTCTGCCTTGCTCTGCCCCTCGAACGCCGTTCGTTCGATGACCTTGATCAGCGGATAGCCGATCACCGCCGTCAGCGTCGTCGCCCACGCCGCCCGAACGGCAAATCGCAGAAACGCGTCCTTGGTCGCAAAGTACGTTCGCCGCCATGTCTTCCAGAAGTACACGATGACCGCAAACATGGTTCCCGTATGCAGCATCACCAGCAGCAGCGTCATCTCGGGCGCCGATGGATCAAGGTGCAACAGCTTCTCCCCTACCACCACGTGGGCAGAGCTGGAGACAGGCAGAAGCTCAGCGAGACCCTGCAACAGGGCAAGAAGAATGACCTTCCAGATCGGCATACTCCCAATGGTATATGGAGACGCTTAACTCAACCTGAAATTGCCGCGTGCCTCTGCATCACTCTCGGTCGCTGCCGAACACGGCGATCCCCTCCCGAACCTTATACGCAATCGTCTCCGCCCGCGCCGTCCAGTCGGTGTCCGGAAACTGCGCCTTCGCCTGATCCGCCAGAGCCTGCACATTGCGTGCGGAGGAGTCAGCATGCTTCTGTTCCTCCTGCACCGTCCACATCGTCACCGCAACTCCTTCGCGATACGCCGCGTTATAGAGCGCCTGCGCGGTCCGCGGCCCGTCGGGAAACTGCTTGGCATACTTCTCATAGAGCCCCGCTTCCATCTCCGGACACTTCGGCAGACCCTGCCAGTCGCCGCAAAGCTTGTTGTCGATCAGGCTGAACGCCGCATAGGCCGCATACTTCGATCCCGGGTACGCCTTGATGACATGCTTCATCTCGCCCTCGTACACCTGCGGTCGCAGGTAAGCCTCCTGCTCCTTCGCCGAGGGCAGCGACCTCGCGTCATGCTGGTCGATCTGCCAGCGCACATCCGCCGATCGCCACGCCGCCTCCGCCGCCAGTGGCGACTGCGGGAAGTACTCGAACACTCGCCGATACAGCAGATGCGCCTCCGCTGCCGCGCTCGCTGGCGCATGCGGTGCAGAAGCCGCATCCTCGGCATTCGCCGCCGCGCCAAACAGGACCATGTCCCCGCCCGGCGTCGCTACCGTCACCACACCTTTTGACCGAATCCACCCGGAGATGGGCGAGGTGGCCTCCTTGTCGGTAAACTCCGGCTGGTCATCCTCGTTCACCACGTCCTTCGCGTCCGTATTCGCAAAGACCTTCATCCACTCGCCATTGCGCTCGCTGATCACCACCTCGTGCCCCGGCGAAACCTCCGAGAGCTTCTGCGAGTTCGCATCCGCCGCCACGTAGACATTCGCCTCGCGTACCAGCGTCGCCCGCGCCGCACGATCGTACCCCGCCTGCTGTTGCTGCTTCTTTCCCTGCGCCGTTCCGCAGAGAGTCCCGAACAGGCACAGCGAAAGCAGACCAGCAGGGAAGAGCACGAGGCCGATGACGAGAGAAGAAAGAGAACGGTTGTGTGTACCAGAGGCCATAGCTCTCATTAGACGTCACGGCCCCCCCTTCCGAGACAGATTGTCGTACGGCGCCTGCCGCGTTACAGTACTGCAGGAGACCGGCATGAACTTGGGCGAGCATCTGAGAAAGCTCGAAGAATCCTTGCTGAGCAGCGTCGTCCGCAAAGATCATGACTACGTTGCCACCTTGCTAGCCGATGACTTCCGCGAGTTCGGCAGCTCGGGAAGGTCCTTCACGAAGACCGCCATTCTCGCAGAACTTCAGGCTGAGTTGGCTCTAAGCGACATCACCCTGAACGACTTTGTCTGCTCCTTCCTCGCGGAAGGGGTTGCTTTTCTTACCTATCGAACCGTCAGGACGATGCCGACCGACATCTGCTCATGACGTTGCGAAGTTCCATCTGGATCCTGCGCGACGCACGCTGGCAGATGATCTTTCATCAGGGAACGAAGGTTCCGTGACTCGCGCCGCGGCGACGATCTTCCATGTCCGCCGGGAAGCCGATCCCTATGTCTTGCTGGAGCTGATCGCGGCGATATCGTCCTCGAGCCGAGCCCGCAACGCCGGATCGATGTTCCCGCCGCTGATCACCGCCACCACCACCTTTGCTGCCGGCAGCCGCTCGGCCCCAAACAGCACCGCCGCCAGCGAGACCGCACCCGACGGCTCCATCACCAGATCCGTCGCCGCCAGAGCCATCCGCATGGCCGCAAAGATCTCCTCCTCCGTAACGGTCGTAATCCCGTCCACAAACCGCCGAATATGCGCAAAGTTCAGCTCGCCCAGACTCTGCGTTCGCAGCCCGTCGCCGATCGTGCGCGTCGTCTTCGCCGCTGGCCACTCCACCAGCCGCCCCGTGTCGAAGCTCTCCTGCGCGTCGGCCGCCAGCTCCGGCTCCGCGCCCCAAACCTGCACGCCAGAGTTCGGCAGCGCCAGCTTTACCGCCGTCGCCACCCCGCTCAACAGACCGCCGCCGCTTACCGGCGCCACCACCAGATCCACCTCCGGCAGCTGCTCTGTGATCTCCAGCCCGCAGGTCGCCTGCCCGGCGATGATCGCTGCATCATCGTATGGCGGAATCATCGCGTATCCAAACGCCTCTGCCAGCTGCTCCGCCCTACGTCGCCGGTCCGAGCTCGCGTTTCCTACCATCACGATTTCGGCCCCGAGCGCCCGCGTCGCATCGATCTTCACCTGCGGCGCATTCTCTGGCATCACGATCACCGCCTTGGTTCCCAGCGCTCGCGCCGCAAACGCCACACCCTGCGCATGGTTGCCCGAGGAGTACGTGATCAGGCCCTTGCGCCATACCGCCTCTGGCAAATGCGCCGCCATGTTGTACGCGCCGCGCAGCTTGAACGACCCGATCGGCTGCGCACTCTCCGCCTTCAAGTACACCGCGAACGCCGGCACCGCGAAGCCCGCCGCCCGCAGCCGCTCCGGCTCCAGCCGCGTCAGGGGCGTCCGCACCGCCACCCCGCGAAGCCGCTCCTCGGCCGCTCGTATCTCCGCCAGCGTTACGTATTCTTCCATCAACTCCGCTCCTGTCGCTTCCGCTAAACGACCTCGCGCCGCTTCCGGTCAAGGAGGCGGCGCGAGGTCATCTGTACCGTTTCCAACGGTCCTTACAGCTCCAGAATGACCGGCATAATCAGCGGCCGTCGGCTCGTCGTCTTCTGGATATACCGCCGCAGCTCTTGGCGGATCTTCTCCTTCGTGATGCTGTAGTCGGCGCGCTCCTCTGCGCTCGAGCTTTCCAGCGCCCGCTCGACCACCTGCCGCGCCTCGTTCACCACCATCGCATCATCGACCGCGAAGCCGCGCATCACGATCTCCGGCGTCCGCTCGATCTTCCCCGTCTGCTTGTTAATCGCGATAATCGGCATCAGGAACCCGTCTTCACTCAGGTTCTGGCGATCCTTGATCACCAGATCATGCACCACGTCCGATGCCGATCCACCCGAGTCTATGCAGATCCGGCCCACCGCGACTTTGCCCATCTTCAAGGCCTTGTCCTTGGTCAACTCCAGCACATCCCCGTCTTCCATCAGGATCGTCTTCTCGACGATGCCAAGTGACGTTGCCAACTCTGCATGCCGCTTCAGGTGACGATAATCGCCATGGATCGGAATGAAAAATTTAGGCCGGACGAGATTGATCATCAGCCGCAGCTCTTCCTGGCTGCCATGCCCGCTCACGTGGATCAGGCCGTTGGTGCCATCGTCGTAGATCACCTTGGCCTCGCGCCGCTCCAGATGGTCGATGACCCGGCCGATGGGCCGCTCGTTGCCAGGAATAATCCGCGAACTCAGCAGCACGGTGTCGCCCGCGTCAATGCGGGCGAACTTGTGCGTGTTCACGGCCGCCCGGCTCAGCGCGCTCATCGGCTCGCCCTGCGTGCCGCTGATCAGGATCATCAGCTTCTCGGAGGGAAAGTCGCGCATCTGCCCGGGCTGGATCACCAGACCCTGCGGCACATCCAGGTAGCCCAGATCCTGCGCGATCTCGGTCGAGTTATCGATCGATCGGCCCACAATTGCCACCTTGCGCCCATGCTTCTGCGCCAGTTCCATCGCGATCCGAATGCGGTGAATCGATGAGGAGAAGCAGCTAAAGAACAGCTTCTTCTTCGTACTGCTGAAGATGTCATCGAGCGCCGGTCGCACGGCACTCTCGCCCGGCGTAAACCCCTTGCGATCGACGTTGGTCGAGTCCTGCAGCAGAGCAAGCACTCCCTGCTTACCCAGCTCCGCAAACGCCTGCAGATCAAACGGCTGCCCGTCCGGCGCCGACAGATCGATCTTGAAGTCGCCCGTATGCAGCACCACGCCCACCGGCGTATGCACCGCCAGCGCCACACAGTCGACGAGCGAGTGCGTCACGCGGATGGGCATCACCGAAAACGGCCCGATCGTGAACCGCTTGCCGGGCAGCATCTCGATCAGGTCGGCGTTATCCAGCAGCCGATGCTCCTCGAGCTTGCCCTCCACGTACGCCAGCGTGAACTCCGTCCCATACACAGGAACGTTCAGCTCGCTCAGGATCCACGGCAGACCGCCGATATGATCCTCGTGCCCATGCGTCAACAAAATCGCCCGTACCTTCGACCGGTTCTCCCGCAGGTAGCTGATGTCGGGGACAACAATGTCCACACCTAACAGCTCTTCCTCAGGAAACATCAATCCAGCGTCAATGACGAGAATGTCGTCCTGCCACTGAAGCGCCATGCAGTTCATGCCGAACTCGCCCAGCCCGCCCAGCGGAATCATCTTCAATTTATCGTTTGCCATCAATGTTTTATCTTACCAGTCCCGCTCCAGCCGCAGCCTTCAGCCCCCACAACTTCGTCGCCAGGGTACCGCGCGAAGACCCTCTCATCGCAGCAGATCCTCAAGCGCCAGCGACGCCTCCGTCTTCTCATCCCGGTACTTCACGATCACCGGAGTCGCCAGACTTAGGTTCCACATGGCTCCATTGCCCTCCGCGATCGGCCTCGACCCAGGCACCACCACCGCGCCCGGCGGAATCACCAGTGGCATCTCCGCCGTCGCCCGGTACACCTTGCCATGAACAATGTCGTACACCGGCGTTCCCCGGGTCAGCACCACGCCCGCCGCCAGCACCGCGCCCTTGCGTACGATCGTGCCCTCATACACACCCGTGTTGCCGCCGATCAGGCAGTCATCCTCGATCACCACCGGGCTCGCGTTCACCGGCTCCAGCACCCCGCCAATCTGCGCCGCCGCACTCAAATGCACCCGCCGGCCAATCTGCGCGCACGACCCCACCAGCGCATGCGAGTCCACCATCGTGCCTTCATCGACATACGCGCCAACATTGACGTAGGCCGGAGGCATCACCACCACACCCTTCGCCACATACGCACCCGACCGCACCGAGCTCCCACCCGGGACCACCCGAACCCCATCCTTCACCGCGAATTGCCGCGCCGGATACGTCGCCTTGTCCACAAACGACAGCACATCGTCGTCCTGGCCCATCGCCGTCATCTGCCCCAGCCGAAATCCCAAAAGAATTCCCCGCTTCACCCACTCATTCACCCGCCAGCCCAGCGGCAGAGACGCATCCGGTTCCGCGGCACGCAGCGTGCCTCGCTCCAGACCGTGCCGCAACTCCAGAAACGTCGCCATCGCCCGCTCGTTCCCGACAGCTTCGGAGCCCTTCCCAAACCACTCCTCGATCCGACCCTCTAATCCGTCCTCGATCGCCACACTCTTCCTCACAGTCCCTATCGGCATGCCTGCCAATTACTTGAATCCCGGTCTTCCGCCGCTTGTGCCCCTACTCGTCAATCCCAAGGCATGCCTGCCCTCTACCGCCAGCGTTGATCGAGCCGCAAGCTCTACTCGAGCATCTCGCCCTTTCCGCGCAGCTCTTCCACTAAGCCCGCGAGCTTCGTACGAAGCCCGTCGCTCACCGGCACCATTGGCAGCCGCAGCCGCTCCTCGCACCGTCCCAGCATCGCCAGCACTGCCTTGATCGGCGCTGGACTCGTCTCCGCAAAGTGCGCCTGCATGATGCGGAAGAACCGAAGATTCAGCGCTCGTGCCTCATCCCATCGGCTAGCCTCCGCCGCATGCACCAGCGCCGCCATCTGCCGCGGAAATGCATTCGACGCAACGGACACCAGCCCCACGCCGCCGAGCGCCAGCACCGGCAGCGCCATGCCATCATCACCCGCAAATACCGCAAACTCCGAGGGCACCGACGCCAGCACCTCCGTGATCTGCATCACGCTTCCACTCGACTCCTTCACTCCAACCACGTTCGGCAGCTGCGCCAGTCGCGCCACCGTGGCCGGCTCCAGGTTTGCCCCCGTCCGCCCCGGAATGTTGTAAAGCAGTACCGGCAGCTTCGTCGCCTCCGCGATCGCGCGAAAGTGCTGGTACTGCCCCTCCTGCCCCGGCCGGTTGTAAAACGGATTTGCTGTCAACACGCCCGTCAGCCCTGGCAGCGCGCACAGCTGCTTCACCCGCTCCACCGCCACTGCCGTCGCATTATGCGTGCATCCGGCAAACACCGGCACCCGCCCGGCCGACCCTTCGATCGTGATCGTCACCACGCGCAGCCACTCGGCGTCCGTCAGCGTCGAAGCCTCGCCCGTCGTTCCGCAAGGCACTAGAAAGTCGATCCCGCTCTCAATCTGCCAGGCCACGAGCCTGCGCAGCGCCGCCTCATCCACTGACCCATCAGCCGCAAACGGCGTCACCAGTGCTGTCCCACATCCCCGCATCTGCATATCGACGCCGCCTAGACCCACTCGCCTTGGCGCATCAGCGGCTCGCGCGAGCCATCCGCCGCCACTCCATCCACATCAATCGCCGCCGACCCGATCATCCAGTCCACATGGATCAGGCTCGAGTTCGCACCCAGCTTTGCCAACTCGTCATCACCCATCGTTTCGCCGCCAATCAGGCACGTAGAGTACGCCTGTCCCAGCGCAATGTGGCTCGCCGCATTCTCATCGAACAGCGTATTCCAGAACAGAATCCCGCTCTGTGAGATCGGTGACGAGTGCGGCACCAGCGCCACCTCGCCCAGCCGCCGCGCACCCTCATCGGTCGCAATCAGCCGGTTCAATACATCCTCGCCCGCAGTCGCAGTCGCAGTCGCATGCGCCTCGACGATCCTCCCATCCTCAAACCGCACCGAAATGTTTTCAATCAGCGATCCCTGGTGCGACAGCGGCTTCGACGCCCGCACCACACCGTTCACGCGATCCTTGTGCGGCGTCGTGAAGCACTCCTCCGTCGGAATGTTCGGCTGGCAGTACACGCCATTGCCAGCCGTCGTTCCTCCACCCGCCCACAGATGCTGATCGGCCAGCCCCACCGTCAAATCAGTACTTCCATCCTGAGATGTAAAGTGCAGCGAGTGATACCGCTTCGCATTCAGCAGATCGACCCGCTGCTTCAGACGCGCGCCATGCTCCTTCCACTGCGCCACCGGATCATCTCCATCAATCCGCGACGCCTTGAAGATCGCCTCCCACAACTTGCTCACAGCCACATCCGGCGCATCGTTCGGAAACACCAGCTTCGCCCACTCCGGTGTCGCACACGCCACAATCGTCCAGTTGATCGCATGCCGCGTAATCAACTCCATCGCCGGCTTGGACGCCTTGCTCGCCGCCACATTCGCCCGCGCAACCTTCGCCGGATCCTGCCCCGCCAGCAGCGCGGGGTTCGCCCCTGCGATCGCCATCCGCGCCGCCCCACTGCGGAACGCCGTCGCTATCGCCGACTGCAGCCACTCCGGCGCGTAGTCAAAGCTCGGATCGCCTGCATAGTTGTACCGCGCCAGCACTGACGGGTCGTCGCCATAGAACGTAGTCACCAACAGCGCACCCGCCTTGTACGCATGCTCCGTGATCCGCCGCACCAGCGGTAACGCCTCCATCGGCGCCGTCAGCAGCATCTCCTGCCCTTCGCGCAGACCCAGACCGACCTTCACCGCCACCTCGGCCAGCCGATCCAACTTTTCCTCAAACGTCAGCTTGCTGAACGCGCTCGTCGTGTCCTGGACCGTCATCGCTGTTGCCATGATCTCTTCTCCTTCACCTGCATTCGCGCAGAGGCCTGCAGCCTCTAAAGCTGCTTGTAAACGTCCTTGAAGTCAAAGGTGCCGCGCCGGGTCGCCAGCCACTCCGCTGCTCGCACAGCACCTTCGGCAAACGCCCGCCTTGAGGCAGCGGTATGCGTCAACACCAGCTGGTCCGCCTCGCTCTTGGCCACCAGCACATGCTCGCCCGCGGCATCCCCTTCGCGGTTTGAGGTCACAGGGACCTCTCCACCACCAGCCGCGGACCGCACCGTGTCCGCCAGCGTAATCGCCGTCCCGCTCGGACTGTCCAGCTTCGTCGTATGGTGCGTCTCCTCAACCGTGAACGTGTAGCCCGCATGCTTCAGCGCGGCGGCCATCGTCCCTGCCAGCTCGAGCATCACCTGCACGCCCACCGAATAGTTCGTCCCGTACAGCAGCCCTGCCTGCCGCCGCTCCGTCAGCGACTCCATATCCTTCAGCCGCGCGTACCACCCCGTTGTCCCGATCACCATCCGCGCCCCCGTCGCGAGGCACGCGCGCATGTTTTGCAGCACCGCCTCTGGCGTCGTGAAGTCAATCACCACGTCGAACCCGGCCACAAACGGGGGCGTCAGCGCCATCGCGTCGCGGTTCTCCTTGGCGTCAAGCACATG
>CAXSEC010000086.1:0-14167 GCA_964236325.1 uncultured Acidobacteriaceae bacterium
TGATGGAGGGTTTCAGAGCGGCTGGAGAGGGTCGCGGGTGCGGGAGAAAGGTGGTTTCGTGCGGCAAGGCAAGGGTACGTGAAGGTTGCGGGGAGCTTAGAAGGCGTTCAAGAACTCTTTGAGTGCCGCGGAGATGGCAACTGGCTGCTCCAGGTTCGCCATGTGCGAGGTGTTCGGCAGCAGAAGCAGCCGGGCGCCAGCGATGCGCTCGGCGAGGAGAGTCGCGGCAGTGGGCGTGGTGCTGAGATCGAGCTCGCCGACGAGAATGAGGGTCGGGCAGTGGATCTCATGCAGGCGATTGCTGACGTTGAAGGTGGCGATGAGGTCCCAGATGGCGGCATGGACCGAGGGGTCGTCGGCGAGGATGGTTTTGGAGACGCGATCGATGAGATGCGGGCGAAGGAGCCTGGTTGCCGGGGTGAACCAGCGATCCAGGCTGGAGGGCAGGATGGCGGCCATGCCCTGGCTACGGGCGGTTTCGGCGCGGGCACGCATGGCGGCGCGGGCGGGCTCGGCGAAGGTGGCGGCGGAGCCGATGAGGGTGAGGGAGCGGACGAGATCGGGCCGGGCGAGCACGGTGGCCAGCGCGAGCATGCTACCGAAGGAGATGCCCATGAGGTGAACGGGGTCGGTGCCGAGGGTGTGAATGAGGCTGGCGATGAGGGCCGCGGCGTTGGGGAAGGTCCAATCGGAGGCGGCTCCGGGAGAGCGGCCGTGGCCGGGGAGATCGACGGCGACGACGTTGAAGGAGTCGGACAGAGCTTCAATCTGGCGATCCCAGAAGGTGAGGTCGAGGCCGACGGCGTGCAGGAAGAGGACGGTTGGTGCGTTCTCAGGACCGGTTCGTATCCAGTTGAGGGATGCGTCCGTCACGGCGGCTGTTTGGGTGCTCATGCTCGATAGGATGTGAGCGTATGGGGCACGATGCAGCGTCGCCAGCCGCATGACCTGCAGCGTCAACTTTGAAGGGCGGTGCGGAGGTTGCCGTCGGCGCGTTTGAGGCGAGAGGTGGCGGCGGCGAAGGGGAGGCCGGAGAGCTCCATGAGGATGGCGACTTTGACGCTGCCGGCCTCGCGGAAGAGCTGGGTGGCACGGTCTTGGGTGCAGTCGGTGGCGGCGGCGATGATGCGGTGGGCGCGGTCGACGAGCTTGGCATTGGTGGGCTTGAGGTTGACCATGAGGTTGCCGAAGACGGCTCCAGTGCGGACCATGACGGCGGTGGAGAGCATGTTGAGGACGAGCTTGGTGGCGGTGCCGGCCTTCATGCGGGTGGAGCCGGTGAGGACTTCGGGGCCGGTGACGGGGGTGATGGCGAGGTCGGCGATGGCGGCCATGCGGGAGTTGGGGACGCAGGTGAGGGCGATGGTGAGGGCGCCGAGTGCTTTAGCCTGCTCGAGGGCGCCGAGGACGAAGGGGGTGCGGCCGCTGGCGGCGATGCCGACGAGGATGTCTGTCGCGTTGAAGGCGGGGGTGAGGGCGAGGAGGTCGCGGGCGCCTTCGTCGGGGCGGTCTTCGGAGTGCTCGCTGGATAGGCGGAGGGCGGGGTCGCCGCCGGCGATGAGGCCCTGGACGAGGGTGGCGGGGACGGAGAAGGTGGGTGGGCACTCGCTGGCGTCGAGGACGCCGAGGCGGCCGCTGGTGCCGGCGCCGATGTAGATAAGGCGGCCGCCGCGGGCGAGGCGCTCGGCGATGCGATCGACGGCGTCGGCGATGGCCGGGAGCTGGGTGGCGACGGCGGCGGCTACGGTGGCGTCCTCGTCGTTGATTACGCGGAGGAGGTCGAGGGTGGGGAGCTGGTCGAGGTTGGTGGAGTTGGGGTTGCGGGTTTCGGTGGGGAGCGAGGCGAGGTAGGCGGTGTCGAGGGGGTCGGCGGGCATGGGTGAGGGAGCCTTTCCGGGGAGATGCGGGAGTATCCCTCCCCCTGGTTTATTTGATTCAAAGTATGTATTTCGCACCGGGTGAGGTTTAGACCGCGATCGATGCGGAGCCTTTTCCTGGACGGCTGCGGTGCTGCTGGTGTCAGCCTTTACAGATGAGTGTAGGGCGTCGGGCCTGGGGGTTGGGACAGTGGCGTGAGCTGTTGGCTGGCGTAAGCAGATTGCTTGTTGGTGTAAGGAAGAACACGCAATGACCAGAGCGAAGTACGGAGATCCTTCCCCGTTCGGCTCGCTCAGGGGCAAGGATGACGACCAAGAAACAAGACCGTTGGGGCTGTGGAGGAATGACCTAGAATGGACACCAGCCGCAGCGTTTTGCGCTCATCGATACTGTCCTTGCGAGCTGCTTTGACTCAAGGAGCGGCGATATGCAGGCATCGTCGTGGCATTCCGCAAGGGCTTTGAGGAGAGTTTGCTTGAGCCCCGACAGTACGACCAAGCTGTCCTCAGCGGCTAAAGTCGGGTTCTATGACGAGCACGACGGCATGGCTGAAGCCATGCCCTTAATAACGGGCACTTGATCAGTTAGTGAAGGGCACTCGATCAGATGTCCTAAGCCTGCGTGGCAAACCATTCTGGAACAAGGAAAGTGACTTTTATGACAAGCTCTACGGTGACACAGGCGGCGCAGATTGAGGCGGCTGCGAAGGCATGCGGGATGACGGCGACGCAGGGCGAGGCGGGCGTGGATTTTTCAGGGCGGCCTACGTCGCGGTACACGCTTTCGCTCGTGGGCGGGAACGGGGCTGGACAGCTGCTGGAGTTGAGTGCGGACTTTGATCCAGACGGCAAGGCGGGGCTGGCGGAGCCATTTGGACTCTATCTGCGGGAGCTGGCAAAGCGCTTGAAGAGTCCGCGGCCGGACTGTTATCTGACGCTGGGCGGGCTGCCGCTGAGTTTCGGCAAGTTTGCGTGGCCGTTTCATGGATCGACGAGCGGCGCGGACACCTTTATTGTGCATGGCGAGATCAAGCTCGAGAGTGGCGAAGAGAGTGTGCTGCACGCGAAGCTGTCGGCGGCGATGACGCAGACGTTCAAGGATGTGGTAGCGGCGATGGAGCAGCCGTATGCCGAGGGCTTTATCTACAACGCGGTGCGAAAGACGATGGACCAGGGGCAGCTGGAGCTGGTGAAGAGCGGCAATCGGCAGCCGGTGCCAGTGACGACACGCTACTACAGTGCCAAGCAGCAGCGGTTCATTTTTAACGACACGACGGAGACGCAGCGGAGTGAGTATCTGGCCGCGAAGGTGTTCTGGATGTCGGGCGTGCTGGGCAAGGGAGCGCCGGTGTGGCTAATTGATCCTCGGGATGCGCAGTATCTGAATACGTCGACGCAGGCGCTGACCGAGACCGCGAAGGCTTTGGCGGGAGAAGGGCTGATTCATCTGGCGGCGGATGTAGAGTTTGCGACGCCGACGGAGGCGCTGATGGGGCACGCGGAGAAGTATCAGAAGGAGATGCAGGACGCGTTGACGTTTATCAAGCCGACCTTCAACGAAGAGATGCGCGGTGGGCATACGAATATGTAACGACCGCGGGAGCAGCCTATCTGCCCATCGCAACCATCACAAGGAAGGTGTGTTTGACAGAAGTGTACGGAGGAATGACGCCATGAAGAAGAACTTGATGCGATTTGCGGGAGCCGGTGCGCTGGCTCTGGTGTTTAGTCTGGGCGCGACAACGCTGAGTGCAGCACTGGTGCAGGGGTATGGGCAGGGGCCGGGATATGGTCAGGGACCTGGGCCCGGCGGTCCGGGCGGATGGGACCAGCCTCCGGGTAACTATCGCAACGATGTGATGCGCCAGGGCTACCGCGACGGTATCGAAGGAGCGCGAAAGGACGTTGGCAATCATCGTCGGCCGAACGTGAACAATCGCGATGAGTATCGTCATCCGAGTGTTCCAGGACCGGCGCGGCATGATTACCGGCAGGGCTTTCGCGAGGGATACCAGAACGCGATGGCGCACATGGCCGGCGGTGGCGGACCACGTCCTTACTAGTTTGCGACGAACAGTCTGTTGAGTCTCCAGATGCTCTGAAATGAATTGGCCCGCGGCGATCGATGCCGCGGGCCATTCTGTTTCTCAGGAGATTAATTACTTGGGAAGTCGTCGCAGCAGCATTTTGCATTTCGCTTTGGGTGTTTTGGTAGGGGCTGTTTGGCTGCTGTGCGGCGGCGGCGCGTGGTGTGGGGCACAGGCGGCCGCGGGGCCGTCGGTATCGACGGCGCAGGTGCAGCGGGGGGAGGCGCCGATCGATGGCGTTACGCGGCGCGATGCGGACAGCCTGGTGGTGCGGCTGCCTGCACATGAGGGCGCTGCCGGCCGGGATCTGGTGTTGCATGGCTTTGCGTTTAACGGGGATGCAGTGCTGACGAACAAGCTGCACTTGAAGCAGCTCGGGCCGGGGATGATCGAGATCACGAGCCTGGCCTACTCACTGGGGGATTGGGAGTTTTCGGTGGGGGATCGTGCCGAGATCTACGGGCTTGGGGAGCACTTCGACACGCTGAACCACGCGCACACCGTGGTGCGAAATGCCTCGCAGGATAATGGCGGTACCAAGGGGACGTCGACGTACAAGCCAATGCCGTTTTTTATGAGCACGAGCGGCTATGGGTTGTGGGTGGATACGACGGCGGAGGCGACGTTTGACTTCAACACGACGCACTTGAACGATATAAACATCATGGTGCCGACGGAGCGGTTTCGCCTGGTGCTGTTTACGATGCCCGAGTTTCCGAAGATGCTGGAGGCGTTCACGAAGCTGACGCAGCGGGCAGTGGTGCCACCGATTTGGGCGTTTGCACCGTGGATGGGGCGCGACTTTCATCGCAGCGAGGCGGAGGTGCGGGAGAATGTGGACAAGACGCGTGCGCTCGGATTGCCGGCGAGTGTAATCCTGATCGACTCACCGTGGGCGACGGCCTACAACAGTTACAAATGGAACGACCAGCAGTTTGCCAATCCGCCGGCGATGATCAAGCATATGCACGAGAGTGGTTACAAATTGGTAGTTTGGCATACGCCATGGATCGACTCGAACTCATCGACGCCGGGCGAGGAGGGGATGGCGGGGAAGATGGCGGCGCACTCGCCGAACTATGATGAGGCGGCGTCGCGCGGGTATTTTGTGAAGCGGCCGGATGGAACGCCGTGGGTGGGGCAGTGGTGGAAGGGCGAGGGATCGTTGATCGACTTTACCAATCCGGCGGCGAAGCTGTGGTGGCAGGACCAGCTGCGGGGCGCGATTGCGACAGGCGTGGACGGCTTTAAGGATGATGATGGCGAGGGTAGCTTCCAGGGGGATGTGCGGTTTGCGGATGGTACGCCGCGGGAGTTGATGCGGAACAAGTACGCCGTGCTGTATAACAGCGCGGTTGAAGAGCTGGTGCAGAAGGATATGAAGGGCAATGGTGTGCTGTTCGCGCGAAGTGTGACGCTGGGGGCGAATGGGCTGGGGATGCTGTGGGGCGGGGATAGTGTTTCGAGTTTTAGCCCGGAGAACGGCTTGCCGACGGTGGTCATGGCGGGTTTGACTGCGGGAATGAGCGGGCTGCCGCTGTGGACGACGGACCTGGGTGGTTACATAAAGAACGGGACGGCGCCGGACGGGCTGGTATTGGCGCGGTGGCTGGAGTTTGCGGCCTTTTCGCCGGTGATGGAAATTTTGTCGCAGACGAATCTGCAGCCGTGGGACTGGGACGCTCATGTGGCGAATGGGGGATCAGGGACGAAGCTGCTGGATCTGTATCGGCGGTATGCGGTGCTGCATATGAGCCTGTTTCCGTACCGGTATGCGGCGGCGCAGGAGGCGGCGAGTACGGGAATGCCGATGCTGCGGGCGTTGCCGCTGCTGTATCAGGAGGATGCGGCGGCACGCATGGCGAAGGATGAGTATCTGTTTGGACCGGAGCTGCTGGTGGCGCCAATGACGGACGCGAATACACGGCGGGTGGTGTATCTGCCGAAAGGGGAATGGGTAGACTTCTGGACGGGTACAGCGGTAAGCGGAGAGCGGACGTTGGTGGTGGATGCGCCGACGGAGATGATTCCGGTGTTTGCGCGTGCCGGGGCGGTGCTGCCGGAGATTCCGGAGGATGTGATGACGCTGGTGCCGGCGGCGGAGGGCGGGAACAAAGAAGTGAAGACGCTGGATGACCGGCGAGTGTTCGAGGTGGTCAGTGCAAGCGCGGGCGGAAGTGAGACGACGCGAGACTTTGAAGGGCGCGAGCTGAAGCGGGAGGGTGGTTCGTTGACCATTGGTCTGCCGGAGGAGAAGGGCGCGATACTGCCGGCGCGGGTGACGGTGCGATGGCGGTTTGGCAAGGTTGCGGGGGCGACGGTAGATGGCAAGGCGGTGCGGGTGGAGACGCAGGGCAAGATGAATGCCATCAGCTTTATGCAGGAGAAGGCGGCTGTGGTGGTGCGCTGGCGGTGACATGTGGAGGTGGTTTGGAGAGGCGGCCCTGCGTCAGGGCGGCCTCGTTTTATGTAGGGGCGTTATACAATTGGCGATGCAGGCGGGGTAGGCCAGGCAGGGTGATGATTCGGAGTTGAAACCGCTGCACACAGGCAACAGCGTGTACTATCCGGCGCTTGACGGCTTACGAGCGTGTGCGCTCGGGATGGTGTTTCTTGATCACTACGGCAACATCCCCATACTCGGCCTGGGAGTAAGCCTGTTCTTTGTTCTCTCAGGATTTTTGATTACGGGAATCCTCTGGGATACGCGGGAGCAGCCCTCTCGTGTTCGCAATTTTTATGTGCGCCGAACTTTGCGAATCTTTCCCCTGTATTACGGCCTGTTTCTGGTGGTGCTTCTTTTGACACCGGTGCTGCGCTGGCGGTGGAACAGCGGCTGGTTACTGTGGGCCGCGTACCTCGGAAACTACATCTTTTTTCTCCCGCAGTGGCTTTCGAACGTGGAGTGGCGGCTGACGGGCGACGGCATGCTGCGCGGCGGGCACGGAATCACGCTGTACCTGGGACATCTCTGGAGTCTGTGTCTGGAAGAGCAGTTTTACCTCATCTGGCCTTGGATAGCGTTTCGGGCATCGCGCCGGGTGCTGCTCTGGATCTGTGGGGGGTCGATTGTGCTGCTACCGGTGCTGCGGGTGTGGGCAGACCATCGATTGCCACGGGGACTGATTGAGCATGGACTGCTGATGCGCAGTTTGCCGTTCCAGGTGGACTCCCTCTTATTGGGTGCACTGCTGGCGTTGCTGTTGCGGGGCGAGATGCGCCAGGGGATCCTGCGCGTGAGCCGATGGGTTGGTGATGTTGCAGCCGCGGCGGCGCTGTTGTTTCTGCTCTGCTGCGTGAACCTGCATGTGCCCGGGCTGCGGCCGCTCTATCCCTTGCCGCTGCCGTGGCTGTCGTGGCAGTTTACGCTGGTCAATCTGCTGGGCGCGGCATTGATTATCGGAAGCCTGCAGCCGGGCAGCCTGATTTATAGGATCTTTGACGTGCGACCCATGCGATGGGTGGGCCGGATCAGTTACGGGGCGTATGTGTTTCACGACCTGCTGCATCCGGAGTACGATCGGCTTGCGTCGGCGATCTCCGAAGGTCGCTGGCATGCGCTCTCCGCCCTGATAGCGCTGGGCATGACTTTGATCCTGGCGACGCTCAGTAATCGCTTCTTTGAGCGGCCTTTCCTTCGGCTGAAGGATCGATGGACGATACCTTCTTCGGTAGCGACGAGCACGTAAAAGGCGTGCCAAGTGATGGCACGCCCTTTGCTGCGAGACTGCAGCTGACTAGATATCCTTCACGCCGTCGACGAAGGCCTTGAGCTTGCGGCTGCGGCTGGGATGACGGAGTTTGCGGAGGGCTTTGGCTTCGATCTGGCGGATGCGCTCGCGGGTGACCTGGAAGGACTGGCCGACCTCTTCAAGGGTGTGCTCGGAGCCGTCTTCGAGGCCGAAGCGCATCTTGATGACGCGCTCTTCGCGCGGGGTTAGGGTGCGCAGGACCTGCGAGGTGTACTCCTTCAGGTTGACCGAGATGACGGCGTCAGACGGACTGACAGCCATACGGTCTTCGATGAAGTCGCCGAGATGCGAGTCTTCTTCTTCGCCGATGGGAGTTTCGAGCGAGATGGGCTCCTGGGCGATCTTGAGGACCTTGCGGACCTTGGCGACCGGGATATCCATGCGCTTGGCGATCTCTTCGGAGGAGGCTTCGCGACCAAGCTCCTGCACCAGCTGACGCGAGGTGCGGATGAGCTTGTTGATGGTCTCGATCATGTGCACCGGGATGCGGATGGTGCGGGCCTGATCCGCGATGGCGCGGGTGATGGCTTGCCGAATCCACCAGGTGGCGTAGGTCGAGAATTTGTAACCTCGGCGGTACTCGAACTTATCGACCGCCTTCATGAGGCCGATGTTGCCTTCCTGAATAAGGTCGAGGAACTGGAGGCCGCGGTTGGTGTACTTCTTGGCGATGGAGACGACGAGGCGCAGGTTCGCTTCGATGAGCTCGCGCTTGGCCTTCTCGGCGTCCATGTCGCCCTGGATCATCTCGCGCTGGGTGCGCTTGAGGTCATCGAGGGGGATGCCGGCATCCTGCTCGACGCGTTCGAGATCGGCGCGGCAGTTCTTCTGCTGCCGCCTGTACTCTTTCTTAAGCTCTTCCGAGCGGGAGGCCTCGAACTTGGCATCGAGTGACTTGATCTGGCGCTCGAGCGTCCGCATGGAGTCAACAGTCTTGTTGACCTTGTCGAGCAGGCGCTTCTTTTCGCCATTGGTGTACTTGAGTTCGCGAACGATGCGGTTGATGAGGACGTGCTCGCGGCCAATGAGCCAGCGAGTCTTGCGAACCTCTTTGGTCTTGGCTTTGGCGTCCTTCAGATCCTGGGCGGCGGTGAGCTTTTCTTCGAGGGCGGTGACTTTTTTCTGGTGCTTGACGATGGTATCGACGCGGGTGACGGTGGAGCGAACACGCGACTGCAGGATCTCTTCGGTGAGTTCCTCTTCATCGAAGGTGACGACTTCCTTGATGTTGCGAACACCGCGTCGGAGGTCTTCGCCGAGGCCGACGATCTCGCGGATGACGATTGGCGAGCGTGAGATGGCCTTCATGACGCGAATCTGCCCGCGCTCGATGCGCTTGGCTATTTCGACCTCGCCCTCGCGGGTGAGCAGAGGGACGGTCCCCATCTCGCGGAGGTACATGCGGACGGGATCGTTGGTCTTTTCGAGGGTCCCGGGTGAGAGATCGAGTTCGACGTCGTCGGACTCTTCACCGGCTTCGACCTCGCGATCCTCTCCGCGCTCGCCGCGGCCACGGCGCTCTTCGCCGGAGAGCACGTCGATGCCCTGGGTGTTGATAGTGGTGAGGAGATCGTCGAGATCGTCCGGCGTGGTGATGTCGCCGGGCAACAGATCATTGACCTCCCCATAGGTCAGATAACCTTTTTCCTTGCCGGTATCGATGAGTTTATCGATGTCTTCTTCGTACTTGTCGAGTTCTTCAGCCACGGTGGCGTGCGCTCCCTGCGATGTGTGATGTGGGTTTCGACTCGCGCGGCGCGCACAGCACAGCGCACCGGGAGGTTCCCTGAGGTTTTACCTGGGTTCGGGACGTGTTGAGGGGCGGTAAAGACCGCCAAGGCCAGCCGTGATCCTGGATAAGATCGGGGCATCTAGGGCGCACAATCCCAAGCGATAGAATAACACTGTTTTAGACGAAGCAGGAGTGGAAAAGTTTCAGGGTGGCTGCGTGGTGTGTCGTTCGCCGGAGGGGCTTGACGGTGCGTGGGTCAGGAGGCAATGAACGAACGTTCGGCCCCTGCGGTGCCGGATGAAAGGCATACCGCAGGGGCCGAAGGAAGATCCGAGATTGCCGAGGCTGAAGCTTCGGCCGACCTAGAAGCAAAGGCCGGGACCTGGGCTAGACGGCGTTGATGCCGCCGTCGACGAAGAGCTCGACGCCGGCGATGTAGCCGGAGTCCTCGGAGGCGAGGAAGACGGCGACTTTGGCGATGTCGCTGCCTTCGCCGATGCGGTGGCGCGGAACCATGTTGGTGATGTAATCGGCGACCTGCTGATTGCCCTTCATGGAGGCGGCATTGCCGGCGGTGTGGATGGGGCCGGGGCTAAGGACGTTGACGCGGGGGCCGGTGCCCTGGAGTTCGGCCGTGAAGGTGCGGGCGAAGCTGCGGAGCGCGGCCTTGGTGGCACCGTAGACGCTCATGCCGGGGAAGCCGGCGCTGCCGATGAAGGAGCCGTTGAGGATGACGGAGCCGGCCTGATCCATGAGGGGAAGGGCCTTCTGGATGGTGAAGTAGACGCCCTTCATGTTGATGTCGACGCAGGTGTCGTAGAAGTCTTCGGTGACCTCGGCGTGCGGCTTTTGCTCGTAGATGCCGGCGTTGGCGAAGACGATGTCGAGCTTGCCTTTCTGCTGCTTGATCGCGGCGTAGAGGCGGTCGAGGTCGGGTAGCTTGCCGGCGTCGGCCTGGATGCCGACGCACTGAGGGCCGAGGCGGGCGACGGCATCGTCGAGCTGTTGCTGGCGGCGACCGGTGATGAAGACAAAGGCGCCTTCGGTGATGAACTCCCGCGCGGTATCGAAGCCCATGCCTTCGCTGGCGCCGGTGATGAGAGCGATCTTGCCTGTGAGTTTTACCATTGCTGTACGTGCCTTTCGTGTGTGTGGTGCGAGCGGGTTTGTGAAGTCCCTGCTGCTGCTTACTAGACTCCGATCGGAGGAGAGATTCCAGACACGATGCCGCTGGATGCTTGCCTGATTCTCCAGTCCTGAGGAGAAACAGCGAGAGGACCGCTAAGCTGGAGGGGTGAGGTGGACGGGCATGGCGATAGAGGCGAATCGGCGCAGGATGGTGGCGCTGCTGCGCGAGATGGCGGGGGTGGAAGGAACGCAGGCGAGCCGGCTGGAGGGAGTGAAGCTGTTGCGGGCGGACCGGGCGTACCCGCGGACGCCGGTGTTGTATGAGCCGAGCCTGGTGATCCTGGCGAGTGGGCGAAAGCGTGGGTATGTGGGTGGGCGGGAGTTTGTGTTCGATGCGAGCGAGTATCTGCTGCTCTCGGTGCCGCTGGCGTTTGAGGCGGAGACGGATGTGGCGGATGGCGAGACGGTGCTGGGGGTCTCGGTGCGGGTGGATCTGGGGACGCTGAGCGAGCTGACGATGAAGATGGATCGGACGCGGGGCGGAGAGGCGTGCGACCAGAAGGGGGTGCAGACGGCGCCGATGGATGAGGTTCTAAGTGCGGCGACGCTGCGGTTGCTGGAGTGTTTGCAATCGCCGGTGGAGGCGTCGGTGCTGGGACCGGGGATCGTGCGGGAGATGGTGTATCGGGTGCTGTCGGGGCCGGAGGGCGGGATGCTGTGGGCGCTGCTGGGGATCCATGGACAGCTGGCGCAGATCCACGGGGTGCTGCAGCGGATGCATGCGAACCCGGCAAAGGAGCTGGACGTGCCGGCGATGGCGGCGGAGGCGCGGATGAGTGTGTCGGCGTTTCATCATCACTTCAAGGCGGTGATTGGGACGTCGCCACTGCGGTATTTGAAGACGCTGCGCCTGCACCAGGCGAGGATGCTGATGCTGCATGACCGGCTGGGCGCGGCGGAGGCGGCCGACCGTGTGGGGTATGAGAGTGCGTCGCAGTTCAGCCGAGAATTCAAGCGGTTCTTTGGGCGATCGCCGCGGAGTGAGATGGAGGTGGTGCGGGAGCCGGCGGGATATCTTCCACTGGGAAGCGCGATGGTTGTGTGAGCGATGCGCGGTTGGGAGACGTGGCGTTTCGTGCAAGAAGCCTCTTTACAGAAGCGCACTCTGGGCGGATGATTATCGCGCGATTGCCGCCGGTGTTTTTTCCCCGCGCGGTTTGACGGTCGCGCCGTCAGCAGGGGTTCAATGTATGGCGTTCCGAGTTCTCTCCCGTAACAGGCGTTGGCCGGTTGCTCTGTTGGTTGGTGTCTGCATGTCGTGGCCTATGCGCGGGTTTGCGGAGGAGACGGCGCAGAAGACGAGCTATACCGCTCCAAACAGCGATGCGAACAGTGGGTTGCCGAAGGTTCAGGCGGCGTCCAACAAGGCGCTTGAGCAGCAGGCCGATCTATTGATGGCGCATCGGGAGTATGTGTCGGCGATTCATGTCTACGAAGCCATGACGTCGCCGACGGCGGAGGTGCTCAACAAGACGGGAATCGCGTACGAGAAGATGCGGATGTTCGCGCAGGCGAAGGCGGACTTCACGCAGGCGATGGCGGCGAGCCCGAAGTTCCTGGGGCCGAGCAACAACCTGGGTACGGTGTACTACGCCGAAGGCGACCTGGCGAAGGCGGAGAAGTTCTACAAGAAGGCGTTGAAGCAGGATCCGCGAAACGCGTCGATCTACAGCAACCTGGGGACGCTCTACTTTACGCGCCGGAAGATGCATAAGGGCGTGGAGGCTTACCAGCAGGCGTTGTCGCTTGACCCGGAGGTCTTTCAGCGAAGCGCGGCAAATGGGATCCAGGCGGACGGGACGAGGGAGTCGGTGGCGCTGATCAACTTTTACCTGGCGGAGACGTGTGCGCAGGCGGGGATGAAGGCTGCGGCGATGGCGTATCTGCGACGGGCGGTGGGTGCGGGCTTTCATGATGAGGCGAAGGTGCGGGAGGATCGGAACTTTGCGTCCTTGCGGGCGATGGCGGAGTTTCAGGATCTGTTTCCGGTGCCTGCGAAGCCGTGAGGCGGATAGGGCGCGTCGCTTCGCTCCGTGGCTAAGAGCGAAACGCGGGGGTTCCTCCCCTTCGGCTTCGCTCAGGGTCGGAATGACAACCAAAAATTGCCCTGTTGTGCCGCGTTGCGCTGTGATGGCTAGCTTTCAAGGCCGGGTTTGGAGCGGCGGACGCGGGCGAGGAGAGCGGCGGGGCGGAGGAAGTGGGGGTACTCGGTGAGGCCGGCGAGGAAGGCGGGGAGGTGGTCCTCGGCGAGTCGGAGCGAGGTGGGGAGGACGTAGATGTTCATGACGGCCTCTGAGAGGAGCAGCGACCAGGCGGCGGCGTAGAGGCCGGCGTGTTTGGCGGCGAGATAGGTGATGCAGACGGTGATGCTGGTGCCGGCGATGTACCAGGCGGCGAGGCGCTGGTGCTGGTTGGTTGAGGTGATGAGGACCGACGAGGTGGACCAAAGGGCGTAGGCGATCACGACGAGAAGCAGGATGGCGAGCAGCGGGCGGCTGGGCGGGACGTGGCCCGCGGTCCAGTGATGCAGGAACCAGGGGCCGATGGTGATCATGCTGAGGACGATGACGACGGCGACGATGAGGGCCAGCTGGCAGGCTCGGCGATGGAGGGTGCGGACGAGGGGGATGTTGCCGGCGCCGAAGGAGAGGGCGAGCTCAGGCTCGAAGGTGGCGTTGACCATCTGAACCATCTGCAGGGCGACGCGGGAGACGGTGCGGGCGGTGCCGAAGACGACGACGGCGGTGGGACCGAGCGCGTAGCCGACGGCCATGAGGGTGCCCTGGAGGTTGAGGGCGTTGCCGATGGGGAAGCCCATGAAGGCGAGGGCGGGGCCGGTGATGCGGCGGATTTCGGCCCAGGAGGCGTGGCGGAAGCCGAACTCGATCCAGGGGACGTCGCGCTTGACCATGAGCGAGAGGACCAGCGTCCCGAGGGCGTTGGCACAGGCGAAGACCAGGGCGACGGAGCGGACGCCGCCACCGAGGATGACGGGGATGAGCATGGCGGCGAAGGCGGCGAGGGTCATGATGGTCTTGACCAGGCCGCCAAAGGGGTAGCGGCCTATTGACCGGTAGGCGGCTTGAAGAAGCTGCTCCAACTGGCCGAGGAGGACGGAGACGCCGAGATAGAAGATGACCCACTTGGTGTCGGTTTCGCCGATTGAGAGGAGATGGAGGTGGCGGGCGACGGGGAAGAGATAGAGCACGGCGGTGCCGATGACGATGGTGCCGGTGCAGATGCCGCAGATGAGCCACCAGGAGGACTGGAAGGAGCGGAGGGCGGCCTCGCGGTTGCCGGCGGACTCGGCCATGGCCATCTCGTTGCCGGCGACCGAGCCGAAGCCGACGTTGGCGAAGGAGAGGGTGGAGGGGATGGAGGAGACGATGAGCCACTCGCCATAGAGCGGGACGGACCAGAAGTGAAGGAAGACGGGGACTTGGACGAGCTGGATGATGGTGCTGGCGAGCTTGCCGATCCAGTTGGAGAGAAAGCCGAGGAAGAGCCGGCGCTGGGTCTTGCTGTCCATGG
>CAXSEC010000087.1:0-14118 GCA_964236325.1 uncultured Acidobacteriaceae bacterium
TCCGCGATGCGAACCTCACCCGAGCCGATGTCGTACACCCAGCCCGAGATGGTGAGCTCTCCGCGAGCCATTGCGCCGGCAACAGAAGGGTGGGTCTTGAGATGAGCCAGCTGCATCAGCACATTCTGTTCGGTCAGCACCGGCAGCAACTCGCGCCCGTTCTGCTTATGCAGCGTCTCCGCAACCGCCAGCGCCGCTTTTCCGTTGGTGAGCCAGCTCTTCACCGTGGGCATCGCGTCGGTCGTCTCCGGATGCAGCAGCCCCTTCATGGCGCCGCAGTCTGAGTGACCGCAGAGCACCACATGCTTGACGCCAAGCGCGCTCACGGCATATTCAATGACGGCCGAAACGCCGCCCAGCATTTCGCCATAGGCCGGCACCATGTTGCCGATGTTGCGCGTGATGAAGACCTCACCTGGCCCCGAGTTGGTGATGGTCTCAACGTCCACACGGGAGTCGGCACACGCCACAATCAGGGTGTGCGGCTTCTGTGGCGTCGAGGCCGCGAGTTGGTACGCCTCTGCCTTGTCTTCGTACACGTTGCGGCGGAAGTGGCGAACGCCTTCCTTCAGCTTGTTCAGAGTTTCAGCCATGCTGCGTCTCCTTCGAGGAACCGTCTGCGTCGCGACTTACGTTAGCCGCCTTGAATTTCAGGCTTCGCGCCATTTTATGCTGCAGCCGATCCCGGCCCGTTGCTCCAGCACCGGCGGTTCGCCTGCCAGAAGAGCCTCGATCGCAGCTCGCAGATCCCGGCCAGTCACCGGAAGATCGTTGCCGGAGTCCTTGCGGCGCGGCCGTGAGCCATCCAGCTGCCCCCGATAGACCAGGTGCGCCTCATGGTCAAAGAGGAAGATGTCCGGCGTGCAGACCGCGTCGTAGCTGCGCGCTACCTCCTGGGTCTCATCAAGCAGGTAGGGAAACGTCCATCCCAGCCGCTTCGCCTGCGCCCGCATCCCTTCGGGACCGTCCTCCGGGTACTGCGCGATGTCGTTCGGCTGGATAGCTACGATTCCGATGCGATCACCGAAGTCGTCACCGATCCGGCCGAGCTGCTCTTCGATGTGCTTCACGTACGGGCAGTGCACGCAGACAAAGAGCACCAGCAGCCCCTGTTTGCCAGCCAGAACATCATCCCGGCCGACAGCTGCACCGGAGATGACGTCTGCGAGTTCAAACGCCGAGGCATCCGTGCCGATCGCCACCATTGCTGATTCGAGCTTGGCCATACAAGTCCTTTCCGCGAGAGCCATCAATAGCATCTCGTCGCCTGCAGCGTACGCAGGCCTGGCACCCAGAAGGCTACTCCACAATCCGCAGGCCAAGCGTTAACCTACCTCGGGCGATGCAGAAAGTACATCCAGCGCGAACTTTAGCCGAGGCCGGACGGGTGCCACGGCGTCACACCCCCGTGCGCGGGCCGAATGGCCTGCCGCTCTGCCGCTGGTGCGATCTGGAGATCCTGGCCAAACGCCGGCGAACTTTTTGTTCTGACTTCTGCGTACATCAATGGCGCCTGCGATCGGACCCCGGATATCTTCGCGACCAGGTCTTTGCGCGGGACAAGGGCCGATGCGCGGTGTGTGCCGCCGATACCCTGGCCATCTTCGCCGCGCTTAAGCGATCTCGCGGCATCGCCCGGCAGGAAGGTCTCCGCATCTATGGCATGCGCTTGATCACGTCACGCCGCTCGCTGTGGGAGGCCGACCACATCGTTCCTGTAGCGGAAGGCGGCGGTCAGTGCGACCTCGACAACCTGCGAACCCTATGCCTGCTCTGCCATCGCGACGAAACGGCTCGGCTCCGAGCCCGCCTGCGCGCACTCCGCACTCAGGCTCGGCCAAGCAAGGATGAGCGCCTACTTCTGCCGTCCTAGACGATAGACAATGCCAAGGTTCAGGCCGACATTGTTCTGCACCGTTCCATGCACCGTCTGTGTGCCTTGGTAGCTCGAGCCATCGAAGGTCGTTCCCACGTATGTGGGGGTGACGCGAAAGGCAAGGTTTGGATAGAAGTTGTAGTCGAAGTTCACGCCTGCCGTAAACGCTGCGCGCCACGGCGTCGACCAGAGGCCAAGCAGCTGCGGCGGAATGGTCTTGGTGTCGCCATCGAACTTTCCATAGCCGATGCCGCCGGTGACGAACGCCGTCGCCGCCGCCTTCTGCCTGGCATAGAAGCGATACTCCGGCCCGGCCGTAAAGGTGTACTCCGAGATCTCAGGGTTGGGCAGGTTGAAGGCGTTGTTTCCGATCTTCGCGCTGCCGTAGTTCCCCTGTGCCTGCGCCAGAATCCCGAACTTGGGATTTAGAAAGTAGCTGGTGCCGCCGTAGAAGCTAACTTCATTGTTCTTCTGCAGGAACTCGCCGGAGCGGAAGCGAAGATAGGCGCCGCCCGCTGAGATCTCCCAGCGATGGCTGTAGGTCTCGGCGATCTCGCGATCAATACGCGCCCGCCGGTTGGCATTGGTCTCGCGCCGAGAACGGGCAGGCCGTCGCGCCTGTGCATCGGCCAGCGAAGGAAGAAACGTCAGAAGCAGAACGACAGGCGCTGTGAACGCCATGCAACCGGAACGAAAACCACGCACTCCACAGACTCCTCTGCCCGCGGCTTTGCTAAGGTGAAGACTTCGATCAAAGGCGGCCTTAGCGGGCATACCTCATTAGAACACTCAGCGGCAGACTCGTGCCGGGGAGCCGGCGAGAAGAAGGGGTAGAGAACAGGATGGCGAAGCGGCAGTCAGATCGCAGCAACGGCGCACGACCGGGTAGGGGACCTGGCGGGACATCCTCCCGATCATCCCGGTCTGGCGGTCGACCCTCAGCCACCGGCCGGAGCGGCCTGCTGGGCGCCCTGGCGATCGTTGCCGCAGCCTTGGCTGGCGGAAGCTACCTCTACCTGCATACACCCGCGGCTCCTCACTCCGTAGCATCCACGCCAGCGTCCGTCTCAGAGGCCGAGCCTGCTCCCGCCCCTCCAGGCACGGCAACTCAGGCGTCGAGCGGACCGCAAAGCCGGGGAGCAACGTCGAAGCCCCCAGCCGTTTTGCCGTCATTGTCGTCGGGGACTCCAACCGCAGTCCCACTTGCTCCCTTCGGGACCAGCGAAGAGGTCTTCGAGGCCGGCGCGCGCCTTTACACGGCAAACTGCGCCGGTTGCCATGGCCGTCCCGGCAAGAACGCTGGCGGCCCCTTAGCGGCACAGTTCTGGGATCGCGATAACACCGCTGGCGCACACGCCGTCTCAGAGCCGGCAGGCGCCCTCTACCAGGCCACCGCAAAGGGCAATCTCACACAGGGGATGCCGTCCTTTGGGCAGCGTCTGACAGACACCCAGATCTGGGATCTTGCCCTGCTTGTCAAGAACGCGCACGACGATCTTCCCGACCCTGTCGCTCGCCTTCTGCGGGCTGGCCGGTAGCTTCTGCACGTCGCCTGCTTCTACAAGCCCGGCTTGGAGCTTTCACGGAACGGCCAGCAGCCGAAAAGAAAACGCCGATGGCCTGACTAGCCAACGGCGCTCGATCTAGCTCTAGATGGTGCTATTTGAGGGTGTAGCTAACGCCCGTCACAAACTGGAAGCTGTTCTTCTTGTAGAAGGCCGGCGTGTTATTCACGTAATTGTCTGTCGCCGTGACATTGGCGGCAAAGCGCTTCCAGATCGGGAACGCCAGGCCGGCAGACACATTCGCTGCGTAGGCGTTGGAGTCATTCCAGCTGTAGATGAAGTTACCCGCCTCGGTGAAGAGAATCTTGGCCGGCAGATCGCGGTGATAGGTCTCGCCGAAGGTCGATCCAACCAGGTTCGTATTTGACGCACTCTGGAAGAACGACTGCTTCTCGTAGTGGATGTCCGCCTTCACGTCTAGCTGCTCCTTGGGGTGAGAGAAGACTGTGTAACCGACGCCAACTCCATAGATCTGGTCCAGATTCAGACCGAGAGAGTAGTTATGATCAAACGCCACCTCGCCCAGGTAGTAGAGGCGCTTGCTTAGGTACTCATCCTGCTCTGCGTCCGTATGGAAGATGCTCGTCTTCACGAGCTGATCGGGCAGGTTGAGAGGGTTTGGGATCGCCCCCGGCGAGCGCTGCGTGCCATAGGTCTCGCTGAGGTCAAACAAGGTGCGATTGCGCGGCGGAAGGTAAGAGACCGTGGGGTAGGTCCGGATCAAAGCGACCGCCGCATTAAAGGTAGTGGCGTTTTGGGTCGATCGGACGATCGTGGCGCCGGCGGAGATCGCACCGTTCCAGCCATAAAAGAAGCTGGGGTGCGGAGCTGTCTCACGACGAAAGGTCGCTTCGTTGATAAGGTAACCGAGATCGGCGATCGGGATCGTCTGGATAGGCTGATCGCCCGAGCTGACCGTGAGCTTGCCATCCTCAACCTTTACCGCTCCGGGGCGGACCAGCGCGCCAACTACTGTCTGGTTCTTTTGCAGCAGAGCGAAGCTGCCGGAGGATCGAAGCTCCTTCACCTTGTCGAGCGAGACCGTGACCTCGCCGACGAGGTCGCTGTGAAAGGTGATCGTGCTGCCAATTGCCTGCTCCAGCTTGCCGGTCAATTGGTCCCCATTGTTGAGGATCAGCACGTCTGGTGACACCTTTGGCGCCGCATCCTGAGCTCTGGCGGACAAGGATGAACCCACAGACAATGCTCCGCAAACCAGTAAAGCAGGCACAGAGAAGCGGCAGAGCGCTTCTGCGAGACGTGGAAGCTTAGGCATGCCTTAGAGGTTAACCCATGTTCGGCCTCTTACCAGAACTTTTTCCCCTATCGGGGGATTGTCAATCGTGTCATTGCGGGCTTACTATCCCCTCGCGCCCGGCACAGCTGGTTTTGAGCAAGCGCGCCAGGGTGTTTCACGGCAGACACACACGTCTGCTGAGCAAAACTTTATCTCCTAAGACCAGCGTTGGTGGCCGGTTCGGAGAGCTTAAGGAAGGTCAGAGAAGGCTATGGCATGGTATGCCTACTGCATTGCAGAGCGACAAGCGTTTCCCGAGCTCGGTCGACACCGACGCCCAACCCCGTTGCCTGGGGTGCAGGGCCTCTTCACCAATCAAGCGTTCCTCTTCCCGGCCGGGGATCTCGCAGTCGTCGTCTCCGAGCATCTGCCGGAGGATCTCGCCCGCCTGCATCAGCAGACACAGCACGCGCAGCCCGATCAGCAGGCGCAACGGGACTATGCCCGCGTCATCGCGGACTGCTTTCAGCATTCCACCGTGCTGCCGTTCCGCTTTGGCACGACGTTTGACGATGACGAGGCGCTGCGCCGTTCTGTCCGCTCGAATCAAAAGCACTTCCTGGCGAATGTGGAGCGTCTGCGCGGCAAGGCCGAGATGCACCTGAAAGTTTCGGTGGACGATACCTGTCCTGGCACCTCTCAGCGAGATATGACCGTCGGCGTGCAGTACCTCGCCAGCCTGCGGGAGAGCGCCGCACGACAGCGGGAGCGCCAGAGCAAGGCTCGGGCCTTCTCGCTGCAGATGCATCGCATGTTTCTGCCGCTCGCCGAGGAGATCACCTGCAAGCGCATGGGTTCGGGCAAAATGCTTCTCGACATAGCCCATCTGATCGAGGGCAAAGCGGTCGAGCGCTATCAAAGCAAGTACAGCTCCGCGGCGCAGCAACTGAAGGAATGCCGCCTGCAGCTGTCCGGCCCCTGGCCGCCGTACCATTTTGTGCAACGCTCGAGCATGTGCCACGGCTGAGCATGCACGACAGCCTGGCCACGCCGATGGCGTTCTGCCGCACCCAAGGCACAGGCCTGCACCGATCCGGATCCGAAGACATCCAAAGTACGTGCTGATGGCAGTCGTGTCCGCCAGCCCCTCCCACAAAAGTGTCAGGCGCGGCTGCTTCATCAGGGACTAACCTTTGCTGGTGCGCCCGCATCGCACAAAACAGTCGCGAGTTCCAATCGAATGAACGAGTTCGCGGGAGCGCCGGCACCCAGTCAGGGAGAAAGATCGTTTATGAAACGCACGTCGCTTGTTCTTCAGGGTGGAAGCGCCCTTCTGCTCTCCGGGATGCTTCTCTCGGCTCATCCTTCCATGTTCGCCCAGGAAGCGAATCCAACCTCCGCTGTCACCCCCCAGGAGGCTCACGATGCTGTCCAGCAGAAGGACGGGATCTACCTGTACCGGGTCAAGGTCGTTCAGCGCGATCTGGATGCAGTGAACTACCTGCATCGCAGCGGGTCGACCAGGATCGCCTTCCGCGGCACCCCGTTGCTGCCCCAAGGTAAGGGAGAGGCCTCCGTCAAGAGCGAACGCGGCAGCATCACCATTGACGCAAAGTTTGAACACCTGACGCCTGCAAATGGATTCGGTCCTGAATACCTGACCTATGTTCTTTGGGCGATCACACCGGACGGCCGGCCCAACAACCTGGGCGAGGTGCTCCCATCCGGCACCAAAAATAACATTACGGTCACCACGTCGCTTCAGTCCTTCGGCCTGATTGTGACGGCAGAGCCGTACTTCTCTGTCTCGCAGCCCAGCGACCTGGTCGTCATGGAAAACCAGATCATCCAGGACAGAACAACCGGGGTGCTCGAGAAGGTAAACGCCCACTACTCGCTGCTGCCGCGCGGCGCCTACGCCGAAACCGAGGGCGCGAAGAGCAATGCGAACCCGATCACGCGGGATGAAAAATCGCCGCTTGAGCTCTACGAGGCGTTCAATGCCATGCGCATTGCCTCAGCTACCGGAGCGGACAAGTACGCGCCCGACATTATGTCGCAGGCAAACTCTGACCTGAAAAATGCCACCGACATGGATCGCAACAAGCACGGCGATAAGAAGATGGAGATCACCTATGCGCGCCAGGTCGTGCAGCGCGCAGAAGATGCTCGCCTGGTGACCCTGCGAAAGCAGGCCGCTGAGCGCCAGCAGCAGGCCATCGATGCCCGTCAGGCCGCGGAGGCGCAGGCACAGGCCTCGCAGCTGCAGGCACAGCAGTCGCAGCTGCAAGCACAGCAGGCCGCCGCCGCCAAGGCGCAGGCTGATGCAGAGCGTGCGCGCGCCGAAGCAGAAGCCGCCGAGGCTCGCGCGAAGGCTGCCGCCGCCAGCAAGAGCGCCGACGACGCCAACGCCATCCGCGAACGCCTGCGCGCTCAGCTGAACAGCGTTCTGGCCACTAGCGAGACGGCCCGCGGCCTGATCGTCAACATGTCTGACGTCCTCTTCGACACCGGCAAGTTCACCCTCAAGCCTGATGCGAAGATCGCTCTTGCCAAGGTTGCCGGCATCCTGCAGGCGTACCCCGGCCTGAAGCTGCAGATTGAGGGCTACACCGACTCGGTTGGCAGCGACGATTATAACCAGAAGCTGTCCGAGAACCGTGCGGGTGCCGTGCGTGACTTCCTCGTCTCGCAGGGTGTTCCGATGGGCAACACCTCGGCAACCGGCTACGGCAAGAACAATCCTGTGGCCGACAACGGCACAGCCGCTGGCAAGGCGAAGAATCGCCGCGTTCAACTCGTCGTCTCAGGCGATGCCATCGGCGTACAGCAGTCGGCACCCAGTGCCGGTGGCGATGCACCGCTTCCTCAGGGAACCTCAAACCCGCAGTAAGCTCTCCCGCATGCACAAAGCCGGCCATCAGGTCGGCTTTTGTGCGTCTACGAGGCCGATTTGCGCTGCATAGCTCGCATCATCTATCCGTTTCGGCGTCTAACTGCAAAGTTATCCAGGAGAGTGCATGCCCCGAGTAGAAGACAGCATCCGCGGTCGTGTTGTGCTCATCACCGGCGCCAGCTCCGGCATCGGCGCCGCTACGGCCCGCGCGTTTGCGGAAGCCGGCGCGAAGCTGCTGCTCTGCGCGCGCCGGCTCGACCAGCTCAAGCAGCTTGAAGCGGACCTCACCGCTGCTGGCGCCGAGTCCGTTCGCAGCGAACCCCTCGATGTCACTAACCGGAAGGCCGTTGAAGCGCTTCTTGGCGCGTCCAGCACGCTTCCTGCCGAGTGGCGGGCCATCGACATCCTGATCAACAACGCCGGTCTCAGCCGTGGTCTTGGCAAGCTCTACGAAGATGATCCCGACAACTGGGAGGAGATGATCGACACCAACACCAAGGGGCTGCTCTATGTCACTCGATCGGTCGTTCCCGGCATGGTCGAGCGCGCCCGCGGCCACATCGTCAGCCTGGGCTCGACTGCCGGCCACCAGACCTACGCAGGCGGTGGCGTCTACTGCGCGACCAAGGCGGCCGAGCGCGTGCTGAGCGAGGCCCTCAAACTCGATCTGATGGGAACTCCTGTGCGCGTCACCAGCGTCGATCCCGGCATGGTCGAGACCAACTTCAGCACGGTTCGTTTTGGCGGCGACACGGCGCGAGCGGCAAAGGTCTACGAGAACATCACGCCACTCCAGGCGGCGGATGTCGCAGATGCCATCCTATGGGCGGTGACTCGCCCCGCGCACGTCAACATTCATTCGATACTGCTCACCAGCATCGACCAGGCAAACTCCACCACGCTGGTTCGTCGCGAGGCAGGGAAGTAGCTTTGGTAAGAGCCTTGCAGCCGAAGTCTAGAGGTGGATCGACCAGCCCAGCTCGGTCAACTTCTCCTCAATGTCCGCCAGTGCCAACGACAGGGCAGACCGCCGATGCGGGCTCGATGTCCGCTCTGAAAGGATCCGCTCCCGCTGCATCTCAAGCGCCTGCAGCTTACGCTTCTGCTCCGCGTCCAGGGCAGCAGCCACGCGCCGGTCTTTAGAGGCGTTTTGGGCCGATGCGTTTTGGGCCGATGCACCTTCAGCCGACGCACTCTGGGCCTGAGCCTGCTGTTCTTCCACCGATTTGCTCTCCCATCCACGTGACATAGCCTGATTCTACGTCGGGAAGCCCGCACTTACGGAGGAAAGTACCGATGCTCCCGCGGCCTCTTGCACCGGACCCCTGCGCCAAGCCAGGCGGCCGCTGCCTATAATTGAGTCTGGCTGCACTTCTGGCTCATGTCTGGGTGACTGATCGTGATCGTCGCAATCGAACATCTTCGCAAGGTCTACACCGGCAAGCAGGCGGTCACAGCTGTTGACGGCATTGATCTAAGCGTCGGCGAGGGAGAGATCTTCGGTCTCCTGGGGCCGAACGGCGCGGGCAAAACGACCACCATCAGCATCTGCACCACACGTGCTCTGCCCACCAGCGGCCGCGTCCACATCGCCGGCATCGATGCTGTGGCCCATCCCGCTGCGGCTCGCCGCGAGATCGGCGTGGTCCCGCAGTACAACACGCTCGACCGCTCCTGCACCATCTTCGAAAACATCCACTTTCATTGCCTCTACTTCGGCTTCTCCCGGGCGGAGGCCACAGCGCGCACCCGCGAGCTGCTCGATCAGTTTCACCTCACCGAGCGAGCGGAGGCTCGTCCGCAGCAGCTCTCAGGCGGTCTCGCGCAGCGGGTGCAGATCGCCCGCGCCATCGCGCATCGGCCAAAGGTTCTCTTCCTTGACGAACCCAGTGCCGGTCTCGATCCGCAGAGCCGCATCGCCATGTGGGACGCCGTTCGCGCGCTCCGCCAGCAGGGCATCACCGTTGTCCTCACCACGCACTACATGGAAGAGGCCGACGAACTCTGCGAGCGTGTCGCCATCATCGACCACGGCAAGATCCTCGTCGAAGACACCCCGGCTGCGCTCAAGGCTTCGGTCGGCGCGGGCAAGATCTACGAGCTCGATCTGCGCGACGAGGCAGCCCAGGCCACCCTTCCCGAGGCACTTCGCGCCATGCCCGGCATCACCTCCGTTGAACACACCGCGACCGGCATTCGCGTCTTTGCGCAACCCGTGATCGGTCTGCTCTCGGACGTCATCCGCGCCGCCGATCCGTTCGGTCTGCGCGATCTCACCATCACCGAACCGAGCCTCGAAACCGTCTTCATCCGTCTCACCGGACGCGAGCTGCGCGAGTAATTCTGGAGCCACCCATGGAAGCCGTCGCCGTTCTCACCACCCGATCCTCCGTCTCACGGCAGCAGCAGTATGTGCGCGCCTTCGCCGGTCTCTTCCTGCGGGATCTCTTCGTGCTCCGTCGAGAACTCGTGCCGTTCGTCATTCGCGTCTGCATGAACCCGCTGCTGTTCCTCTTCGTCTTCACGGTCATCATGCCGCACATGGGATCGGCGGCCATCAATCCTACGGCCAGTATGGCGGGCGCCAACTTCTCGACCGTTCTTCTACCCGGCCTGATGGCGGTCGCTATCATGTTCTCGGGCATCGCTGCCGTGGCGCTTCCGCTCGCGCAGGACTTCGGCGTCACCCGCGAGATCGACGATCGCGTGATGTGCCCGCTACCAGTCGCCGCCGTGGCCATCGAGAAGATCGTCTTCTCCGCGCTGCAAAGCATGATCGCCGCCGCGATCGTCTTTCCCATGGCCTACTATGTGCCGGCAACGCCGGTCGTCGCCCACGTCTCCAGCTGGCCGCTCCTGCTGAGCGTCATGATCCTCTCCAGTCTGGTCTCGGGCGCGCTCGGCCTTACCATCGGCACCAGCGTCAAACCGCAGCAAATCGGTCTCATCTTCGGTGTCGTCGTCATGCCGATCACCTTCCTCGGCTGCGTCTACTATCCCTGGGCCGCGCTCACCCACATGCGCTGGCTCCAGCTCGGTGTCCTGATCAATCCCATCGTTTATATGAGCGAAGGCCTGCGCGGCGCCCTCACTACCGGCCTGCCCCACATGAACTCCGCTCTGGTGCTGATCATGCTCTCGTTCTTTCTGGTTCTGCTGACCGCAATCGGCATTCGCGGCTTCCTTCGCCGCGTCATCGGCTAGTCACGGCTACTCCAGGTTTCGCCGGGCGTTCTGCGACCCCACAAGCGCCGCCTGATCGTCTTCCGGAGAGATCCCGCGCAGATGGTCGGCGATCAGCTTGCCATGAAAGCGCCCATTCTCGATGAAGATCTCGTGCGTCCGCTCCCCCGCAACGATCACCCCCGCCAGATAGATCCCTGGAACGTTGCTCTCAAGCGTCTCCGGATCGCACACCGGGCAGCGATCATTCGCCTCGTTGAGACGGATCCCGAGCTGCTCGAGAAATCTGAAGTCCGGGTGGTAGCCCGTGAGTGCAAACACATGATCGTTGGCCAGCGTTCTCACCCCATCCGGGGTGGCCACCGTCACCGAGTCCTCGTCAATGCTGACAACCTCGCTCGAAAACAGTCCCTTGATCTCGCCGTTCTTGATCCGATTGTTGATGTCCGGCAGAATCCAGTACTTCACCTGGCGATGCATCTCCGCGCCGCGATGCACCAGCGTGACCCGCGCTCCGTGCCGCCACAGCTCCAGCGCCGCGATCGCCGCCGAGTTCTTGCCGCCAATCACCACCACGTCCTGATCGAAGAACGGGTGCGGATCGTCGTAGTAGTGATCCACCTTCCGGCTGTCTTCCCCCGGCAGTCCAAGGCGGTTTGGCAGGTCGTAGTAGCCCGTCGCTACCACCAGCTTGCGTGCCCGATGCACCTGCCGGCGACCGTCGCGATCGGTGCTGTTCACCTGGAAACTGCCGTCAGCTCCTTCGATCCCCTGCACCGTCTCGTACAGCCGCAGATCCAGAGCATAGTGCTGCGCCACGCGCCGGTAGTACTCGAGTGCCTCCGTCCGCGAGGGCTTCGGATTCGGGCTCGAAAACGGGATGTCCCCGATCTCCAAGAGCTCCGGCGTCGTGAAGAAGGTCATGTGCGCCGGGTAGTGAAAGATTGAGTTGCACAGGCATCCCTTGTCGACGACGACCGCCCGCATACCGGCACGCTGTGCCTCGATAGCGCACGCCAGCCCGGTCGGCCCAGCGCCTATTACCAACACGTCAAAAAGAGGCTCCGCCGCCCGTTCGTCCATGGTCTTTAAAGACTACAGCGCAGGTGGAAAGGATTCACCACCTGCGCCAGAACGCTGCTGCTGCGCGAAAGTCTACGTGTCCAGCGTTACCAGCTTGTGCGCAATGGCAAACAGCGCCAACTCCAGCCGGGTGGAAACGCCGGTCTTATCGAAGATGTTCGAGAGATGCCGCTTCACCGTCTCCTCGCTGATGGTGAACTCCTTGGCGATGTCCTTGTTCGAGCAGCCTTCGACGATCGAGTTAACCACCTCGAGCTCGCGCGGCGTCAGCCCGTACGTCTTCCGCTCGGCGCCAGCCGCCGCCTTCGCCGTCAGCTCCCGCAGCTTCGAGACCAGGTTCGCCACCCGCTCGCCGCCGATCCAGTAATCTCCCGACTGCACCGCCCGCAGGGACCGCGTCAGCTCGCCCGCTACCGACCCCTTCTCAACAATCCCGCGCGCACCAATCTGCAGCGCCTCGATGATCTGCTGCGTGGTGATGGTCGCCGTCAAAAGGATGATCTTCGCACCGGAGGATCGGCCCACAATCGCTCGCATCGCCTCGAGCCCCGGCAGCCGGGGCATCGCCAGATCCAGCAGCAGCACATCCGGCTCGAGCTCAAGCGTCTGCGTGATCGCATCGTCGCCATCCTCCGCCTCGCCAACGACCTCATAGCCAACCTCGTTCGACAGCATGGCAATGACGCCCTTGCGAACCACAAGGTGATCATCCGCAACAACAATGCGAATCGGGTTCGATCCGGAGCCAAACCCTGCCGGCTTCTTTAGTACCTGGTTCATCGTGTCTCCTGCCGGGGCGGTGCCCTAAACCTCGAGCCCGCGCGAAGTTAGCATACCCCGGAGACGCCCGGCTGCCAGTGGAATTTCACGGAGCGTAGCTGCCTGATCAGCAGGCGTTCCGCTGCCGGCCTCCAGCCTTGCCGCCAGCGAGCGAAGTTCCGGTGCCCCTAGAACGCTGAAGCCTCCCTTCATCGCATGCGCGCTCGCCTGCAACGCGGCAGCCTCGCCCGCCGAGAACGCCGCTTGCATCTGCTCCAGATGCTTCACCAACTCCAGCAACGCCAGCGCGAAAATCTCGCTCAGCTGCACCGGCTTCATCATGCTCTCCAGCTGCGCGAACGTCGTTTCATCCAGCACCTCGGTCTCTTCCGCTTGCGCCTCGCCGCCTGTATTGGTCTCATGGCGATGCGGCTCATCACGAACTCTGCGCAGCGCCACCGCCAGCTCCTCCGGCGTAAACGGCTTCAGCAAAAAGCCGTCGTACCCGGCGTAGCGCTCCGCCGCGGGCTGGCTTCCACTCATCGCCAGTAGGGGCAAGGTCGTGCTTAGAAGCGTCCTCAGCTCCTGCGCCAGAGCCGGCCCGTGCAGCCCGGGCATCTGCAAGTCGCACAGCACCAGGTCGAACTCGGCGTGTCCCGCCTGCAGCAGCGCCAGCGCCGCCTCCCCGCTCTCCACCTCGGTCACACGATACCCCGCAGCCGAAAGATGCAGCTCCAGCACGGCGCGGCTAAGCTCGTCATCATCGATCAGCAGAACGTGCTCTGGCTCCTGTCTCTGCATCTCGAGCTCAGACTACCAACGCCGCACCAATCCCGCCACCCTCGTCCTTCCCCTCGGGGGCGGTACAGTGAATGCCATGGCCAGCTCGACCGCGGTAGCATTTCGCCTGAAGGCGCGCAATCGAATCATCCCGCTCGTGTCATGCTCCCGCATGAAAGATGACCCTCACCGCGGGCGGTCAACGTCGCGGCTAGAGGTATGCCTTACTGTCCGGCAGGTCGGGACACAGAGCGCATGACGCGTTGGTCGCCAGTGCTCTGCCTGCTGCTCTCGATGCCGGCAAGCAGCCCCATCGCCCACCTCCGCTATGAGCGCCTGATCGCCGTGGAGCATAGTGGTCAGACCTGCGTTGTGCTCAGCTCCAGCCTCTACCTCCAAGCCTCCCCGTCGCTCGCCGATCTTCGCCTCTACACCAACGCCGGCGCGCGCGAGATCCCCTACGTGCTCCTTGAAAGCGGCAGTCTCCAGGCCGAAGCCGCCTCCGCGCAGATCCTCAATCTCCGCCAGCTCGGTAGATCCCTCAGCTTTGATCTCCAGATGCCCGCCCGCGCCTACACCGATGTCATCCTCTCGCTCGCCAACCAGAGTCCCGATCCAGGCTTCGTCGTCCGCGCCACGGTCAGCGCGGCTGGCGTCCCGCGGGGCGACTTCCCCCTCTTCAACCTGACCGCCGAACATCTTCCCGAAGACACAACCCTGCATCTGCAGGAGACCACCG
>CAXSEC010000088.1:0-14108 GCA_964236325.1 uncultured Acidobacteriaceae bacterium
TTCGAAGAAGCGCAGGAAGTCTTCGCGAATCTGGCTGCCGGACCTGTATTGCATATAAAGCTCAGGATAGCAGCGACGCTTGTCTCGCATGGCGGACGACGGGCCTGGATCACTCGCCCCGATCTAAGGGAGTTGGGGATGGAGTATGACGAGGAGCTTTACGAACCCAGGCGCAGCGCGGAGTTCGGTCAGAGCTCGGGGGCCCAGGTCCAGCCTTCGATGCGATGGGCAGGGTCGCGGGGCTGGGGGAGGGTCGCGAAGGAGTCGCGGCGGGCGGCCATGACCATGCAGGAGATAAGGGCGTCGAAGGCGTCTTCGCTGGCGCGGGCACGGGTGAGTACAGGGCGTGAGAGCGCGAGGTAGCGCGGGTCGAAGTCGGGCGAGGCGGGATCACGACGGCGAGCAAGGTAGGCGGCGCGGGCGAGCGGGTTGGCCTTGTGGACGGCGCCGGTCATGAGACGGGTGTACATCTCGACGACGAGGGGCTGTGGCTTTGCGGTGGCGAAACCGAGCTTGTCTAGCCGCGACGTGTCCAGTTGGGGCGGGTCGAAGGGCCAGATGCGAAAGCCGGCGGCGCGCAGGGCGAGGAGCGTAGGCATGCCGCGAAGGGAGCCGGTGCCGACGGAGCCGGAGCCGCCAATCTGGAAGACGGATTTGGGAGTGATGCCCTTGACGCGGGCGGCGCGGTCGGCTTCGGGGATGTGGCTGAGGATCTTGCAGTCGATGTCGGTGGCGCGGAGCATGCGGTGGAGGTGCTCGCCCGAGAACTGCGGGGGGCGCTTGTGCGGCTTGCCCCAGAAGCGTGGGTCGAGGTCGGGATCGTCGGCGGCGCGGCGGGTGAGCCAGCGCTCGCCGTGAGTTGCAGTGACTAGCTGCCAGAAGTCGGGGGCGGACTGAAGACCGAGTTCGCCGCGGACGAACCAATCAGGATAGGAGAAACAGAAGTCGAAGCCGACGACCATGCGCGGGGTTTCGTGCGCGAGCTTGATGAGCCAAGGGCCGATTTCAGCGCGGGTACGGCCGGCCTCCAGGCGGATGGTGCCTGCAAGCGCCTGCTGCTGCTCTGTAGGCGAGGTTGAGGTTGTGTTGCGGCGGGATTTTGAGGAGGGATGAGCGGCGGAGGTCCAGATGCCAGCCCAGATGTGGCGGCGCTGGCCAGCGAGGTCTATCCGGCCGGACCAGTCGATGGCGACGATACGGTCGGGTGAGGCTAGGGGGTTAGCGGAGCGGGCCACATCCGGATAGATGCGCTCGGCCAAGCAGCGACGAGCGGAGGAGTTGGGGTGGCGGGGGACGCATGATGTGTGGAGAAAGTAAACGGCGCGGCCCCGGAGAGCCGCGCCGTTACTGTAGAGCGGTTAAGTTACTGGATGGTGCCATTCAGACCCGCGGGGAAGAAGCCGCCGGTGGTGATGCCCTTTGCGTTGGGAGTTCCACCAGCGGTGACGATGGCCAGGATCTGCGTGGTGGTGCGGCCCGCGGCGATCGAAAGGCCCGGGGTTGCGGCCGTCCGCGTGGGCGCCAGGGAGGCATCCGCGAAGGTCGTCGCTGTGAAGGTTGGGCTGCTAGCGTTGAGAGCCACCGGCGTGTTGGTGATGCCAACATCGTCCGGGGTGGAGTATGGAGCGCCGCCTGGATTGGCGACGGCGTAACGGAGGGCTGAGATGGCCTGGGTTACGCCGAGCAGGGTGCCCGCAGGTCCACTGGTGGCGAGGACATCCCGGCGGTTAATGGAGTAGCGGATCAGACCGGCGTGGTAGGCCTCCGTGGTGTGGATGCCTACGGCATACGGAAGAATGCCCGTCTTATTCGTAATTAGGGGAGCCGCGCCATGGTAGGCACTGACGCCAGTGTCCTCAAAGATATAGGCGCCCAGCAGGAAGCTGTCGTCAGGTACGATGGAGCCGTTCGAACCGAAGGGATCGAAGGCGGCAAGGGGCGGCGTCAACGCTTTGGCGAGCGTGTTGAAGGAGTTGAACAGGTCGAGGTTAGGCATGGAAACGGCGAGGGAGCCGAGAGCCTTCTGCAGGAAGAGGACATGCTTGCCCTCTTCAATCGCCGTTTCCGCGGCATAGGCCGCAATGAGCGTGTCGGTAAAGGCAACCTTGGTGAAGTTTGGCTTCGTGGTGACAGTTCCGGCAGCCCCGAGGGTTGCGGCGTTCGGAGCGAGCGGGATCTGCTGGGAACCTACGTCGATGGTGACGCCAAAGGTGGCGAGGCTGTAGAACTGGGCCTCGAGATACTCCAGGTTGAGGGCAAAATTAAGGATGTCGTTGTCGTTGATGGTTGCGGCTTCGGCCTTTGGCGTGAAAGCGAGACCGGCGAGCGCCACACCACCCATCGCGAGCATGGCTCGGCGACTGGAGATGATGGAATCGAGTTGTCGTGTTTCTACGTTTGCCATGGGGATCTCTTTCGTTAGACCGTGGTGATGTTGCCGTTGATGCCGCTCGGGAAGAAGCCGCCCTGTTTGGTTCCGGTCGTGCTGTTGCCGTAGATGATGCTGAGCACTTCGGATGTGGTGCGGGCGTAGCCGATCGCGTTCGTGGGGTCGGCGGCAACGATGCTGCTGGTGCCGACTGCCGTCTCCATGCCGCCGCCAAGGGTGGCTCGAACCGCGGAGATCATGTTGGCGTAGTTGAGGTAGGTTGGGTCTCCGGAGATAAAGGCCTGACCGGCGATCATGGCGCGAAGGAGCGACGCGTGATACGCCTCAATGGCGACGATGCCCGCAGCAGCGTCCAGGATGATGTTGCTCTGGAGCAGCGGCGCAGCTCCGTTGTAGGCCGTCACGCCGACGTCGGTCAGGGTGAATCCGCCGACGACAAACGCCTGTGGGCTTGAGAAAGGATTGAACCCGCCGGAGATCTTGGCGGTTGTGGCCAAGGTATTGAAGGCGTCCGTGAAGTCAATGTTCGGGCGAGCTACCGGTGTGCCGCTGTTGGCTGTGATGGTCGCCTGGATCGCCATGATGTGGTTCATCTCATCCTGCGCGATCTGGTTCAGGTATCCCTGGAACTCCGTGGATCCGGTAACCTGAACGCCGCCCTTGGTGGTGCCTGCGCCTGAAAGCGCGAGTGCTGAAGGGATGCCGGAACCGGTTGCAGCGTAGAGATAGAACTCAGCCTCGAGGTACTCGAGATTGAGCGCGAAGTTCAGGATGTCATTGTCCGGAATATCGAGAGGAGCCGGGGTGGGGGCCGGGGTGGGCGCCGCTGAGGTGGTGGAATCATTGCACCCGGTCAGCAGGGTGGCTGCGCCGACGGCACTGACCGCACCCGCACCTGCCAAGAAACGGCGGCGCGACTGCTTGGATAGGAGGAGCTGGTCAATCTGTTCCACGATGGTGGCCTCGCAAAGTCGGTTGATGGTGCGTGTGTTGATTTACTACTCGTACCGTAGGTACGCCTCGGGTTGAACTTTGGTTTTGCTGTCGGCGAAGTTGTGCAAGTGCTTAAGGCGTGAAAAGAGAGCAGGAAGATGGGGGAACTCACTCGAGGGAGAGGAGCGACGGACGACCAGGCACCGAGTAATGGTGCTCTGTGAAGCTGGAGCCTATTGCGAAACTGTAGGTTACCTATCGGGGTGCGTCAATCATTCTTCGCGTGATCAGGTTGCCTAGTCTGCAACTTCCGGGAGATGGACTTCGATCTCATCAAGGTCCACCTTCCACGAGCGCAGGAGCTTCCAGACTGCGGTGGACGCGAAGCCAGCGCGAAGCAGGCGGCCCAACACGCGGGCTGTTTCTTTCTCATTCCCTGGGGGTTTTATGCGTTTGCGCTCCGCATACCGGCGTGCGAGTGCGACTTCATCAGTGTCGTCAAAAGCGTGGGCGATGGTCGAGGTCACCAGATCCTTTGCGATGCCTTTGGCGGCAAGATCCTGCTGAACACGACGCCGGCCGTGGCTCTGATTTTCCTTGCGCAGACGGGTAAAGTCGGCGGCGAAGCGATCGTCCGAGAGATAGCGCAGATCTTCAAGGCGCTGGAGGACGCGATCAATGGATTGCTGACCGGACTCACCGGGTTCGGCGCGCGGAGCCATGAGCCGGCGAAGATCGCGGACCGAGCGCATGCGGCGGGCGAGGGAGCCGACGGCGTACTCGAAGAGACCCTCTTCGGAGAGGGGCTCGCGCGGTTTGGGGCGGGCGAAGGGGCTCATGTCAGCAGATCTATCTGCCGGAAGTTCTGTGGAAACCAGTTTACCGTGCGACAAAGGGGCAATCGGCGGTCAGCGTCTCGGGCCTGGCGAGCCGCAGAGCGAGCACTTGAAGCGGCTGGAGCCGATCAGCGAGGGGCAGCGATGCCGTGACTTCGAGAGGCCAGGAGGGCTCCGGGTCCTGCGGACACACGGGGCCAAAGTGGGAGACAGGGCGAGTTTGGGTACTTACAACGAGTGCGCCAAGCAGGCCCTGAGCGGTGGATAGCGGAACAATGTGGACGTCGCGACAGCTCATGGAGGAGAGGGGAGAGCGTTCGGTACGGCGACGATCAAGCCGCAGGGTGAAACTCGACGAGGTGATGGGGGACGGGCCAACGGCGCTCCCGGCCAAGGCGAGTTCGGGGCCGAGGCTAGGGCCGGAGACGCTTCGGCCCCAGCGGTTCAGAGCCTCGACCGAGAGATCGTCGAAGCCGGCGCTGCCAGCGACGGTAAGAAGGTTGCCGGCTCCACGCAGAAGAAGGGCCGTGCGGCCAAAGGAGCTGCGACGGGCGATAAGGCGGCTAAGCTGACGGCCGAGGTCGGAGGCGTTCTGGAACGCATCCTCGGACGCTCTCAAGGGGCGAGACGAGCCGGCGAAGGCGAGGTACGCCAGCAGCTCTTGACGTAGCGCGAGCTCCTGCTGATGCTGCAAGGCGGCGTGCTGATGCGAGCGGCGCAGGTGAAGCAAAGCGCCACTCAGGGTCAGGAGACCAGCGGCGCGCACGAAGTGCGAGGACAGGGCGGGGACGGCGCCGGGGCTACCGAGCGCGGCAAGCAGAAGGCGCTCTCCTGGGAAGAGATTGGCAAGCCAGTCGAGAGAGAGACCGAGGGACATGACGGAAGGCTCCTGAGGCGCGTCTATACGTGGAGAGGTACCGCGAGGTGGTGGCCGGCTGGCGCCAGCTCCGAAGAGAGGCAACCGACTGATGCGACCGTTCAAACACCTGCTGGGAACCTTGCTCGCACTGACTCTTCCCTATCTATCGGCGGCGGGCGGAGAAAGTTTAGGGGTGCCCGCGGGGTCGGTTGCGCCGCAGAGCTCGGCGGCGGAGCCGGCGGGGTTTGGCAGGCTCGATCCGGCTCCGCCGGCGGGCGGTCTGACGCCGGCGCAGATTGTGGCCAAGATGGGCGAGCGGGAGGCGGACTTTGCGCGAGCTCGGCAGGAGTACACGTTTCGCCAGAGCGTGAAGGTGCAGACCATCTCGGAGGACAACGGCAAGCCGGATGGCGAGTACCAGCAGGTGACGGATATCGTGTTCAACAAGGACGGCAAGCGCGAGGAGCGGGTGGTGTTTGCGCCGCAAAACACGCTGGAGCGGGTGATGATGTCGCCGTCAGACTTTCAGGACATTGAGCACCGGCTGCCATTCATCTTGACGACCGAGGATCTGCCGCAGTATGACGTGACGTATGCGGGGCGGCAGAAGGTGGACGACCTAGACACGTACGTCTTCGACGCGAAGCCCAAGGTGATGGAGAAGGGGAAGCGGTACTTCCAGGGCAAGGTTTGGCTCGACCAGCAGGATCTGGAGATCGTGCTGGTGAACGGGAAGAGTGTGCCGGATGACAAGCGCAAGGGCCACGAGGACCTGTCGCCGCCGTACACGACCTACTACGAGCAGGTGGACGGCAAGTACTGGTTTCCGACGTACACCAAGGCGGAAGGCGTGCTGCATTTTGAGGGCGGCACCGGCTACATGAGCCAGTCGGTGCAGCTGCGGACGATCGTGAAGTACACGGACTATAAGCGGTTCAAGGCGACGAGCCGGATCATCTACAACGGCGAAGATATTACGGATCAGGCCGCGCCGGATTCCGGAGCACCGACACAGCCGCCCGCGACGCCGCGGAAGAAGTAAAAGGGGTTAGCCCCCCTTTGTACTTTTGGCCGAAAATCTTCAATCAATTGTGTTTAGGTCTGGATCAATCGCTGCTCGAGGTCTCCCTTACAGGTCGGGGCGGTAAGGCTTGGCCGGAGGTTGAGCAACTAGAGTTTAGTGCGTCAACGATGGGAGTCGCGCCATGCGGGAAGCGGGAGTGAAGTGCTCCGCTTCGACGGCAGCGACGATGGATGCATTTTGAGCCGTGTCAGGTGGGAAGGATTGTGGGTCAGGGAGCATCTTCGACCGGGCGAACCGTAAAGCCTGTCTCTCCCACGCGGAAATAACGCCGCCGCATCCAGAACGCGACATTGACCAATCCAATCAGAGCTGGAACTTCGATCAGAGGGCCGACCACTCCGACAAAGGCCTCTCCCGAGTTGAGGCCGAAGACCGCCACGGCGACGGCAATCGCGAGCTCGAAGTTGTTTCCTGCCGCCGTAAACGAAAGAGTTGCCGACTGGGCGTAGTCGGCGCCCAGCTTCTTACCCATCCAGAAGCTCACCAGGAACATGACGAGGAAATACACGACCAGCGGGACCGCAATGCGGATGACATCAAGCGGAAGCCGCACAATCAGGTCGCCTTTGAGGGAGAACATTACCAGGATGGTGAAGAGCAGGGCGAACAAGGTGAGAGGACTTACGCGGGGCACGAAGCGAGTTCTGTACCACTCTTCTCCTTTGGCACGAACCAGGACAAGGCGAGTGACGAAGCCAGCCACAAACGGCACGCCGAGGTAGAGACCAACGCTCCTGGCAATATCCACAATCCTGATTGGCACCACACTTCCCTGCAATCCGAACCACTTCGGCAGGACGGTAAGGAAGACCCAGGCATAGAGGCTATAGAACAGAACCTGAAAGACGCTGTTGATAGCAACCAGACCGGCGACGTAGTCCGTGTCGCCTTCGGCCAGCTCATTCCAGACCAGCACCATCGCGATGCAGCGGGCGATGCCGATCAGGATCAGGCCGCGCATGTAAGCCGGTTCTCCACGAAGGAAGACGATGGCCAACAGGAACATCAACACCGGTCCGATCAGCCAGTTCTGGACGAGCGAGAGGCCTAGCACCCGCTTGTTGCGGAAGACCTCTCCCAGCTTTTCGTAACGGACCTTGGCCAGCGGCGGAAACATCATGACGATGAGGCCAATAGCGATCGGGATGTTCGTGGTTCCACTCTGAAAGCGGTTCACGAAGCCAGCCGACGAAGGAACGAAGTGGCCTATCGCTACTCCCGCAGCCATGGCGAGGAAGATCCAGAGCGTCAGAAAGCGGTCTAGGAACGAGAGCTTCTTACGCACAACTGGAGTGCAGGTCCTACCCTGAGCGACGGCCGCCGTACGCATCAATGCGCCGCACTGAGGATAGAAACCTCGACCGAAGAGGGCTGAGGAGCACCTTGCAGGCCGATGAACTTTTCCGGGGCGCAGCAAGCTCTTGAGAGCCGCGAACGGTCGGCCTGCATGTCCTTGTCTTCATGAAGCCAATCGAGGGTTTGCTTGAGAATCCTGGCCGCTCCTGCATGGGGCGGGGGCACTATCCGGTAATGGATCCACGTTCCCTCACGGCGGGCGGTCACAATGCCGGCACTCCGCAGATACGCCAGGTGTCGCGAAACCTTAGGCTGTGCTTGCTCGAGGATCTCCACGAAGTAGCAAACGCACAACTCCTGGCTGCCCATCAGGTTCAGCAATCTCAAGCGAGTGTTGTCAGCTAATGCCTGGAAGAATCGTTCCATATCGAACGCGACCGTCTTTGCCATAGACCTAAACATACGCCTTGACGGATGTTTCTGCCACCGTTGTATTCGCCCTACCGCATATGGAGGCGGGCACCATGGAAGTGCAGTTCCTCAAAGCACACCTTGCGATTAATGTTCGCGATGTCCCCACCAGTATCGAGTTTTACCGCAATCTTTTCGGCGTGGAACCAGCCAAGGTCCGCAGCGATTACGCCAAGTTCGACGTGACAAATCCGCCGCTAAACTTCACGCTGAATCACCATGCATTCCAGGAAGCCGGTGCCCTGTCGCATCTGGGCTTTCAGGTCTCCTCAACAGAGGACGTGCTGGCGGTGCGGGAGATATGGCACGAGCGTGGCCTGGTGACCCGCGATGAGATGCAAACGAACTGCTGCTATGCGACCCAGGACAAGACCTGGGTCAAGGACCCGGACGGCAACGAGTGGGAGGTGTTTGTCGTCCTGAAGGACAACCTGCCCGAACAACTCGTGGCTGCCGAGGCGGCTTGCTGCGCCACTACCAGCCGCGACGATCAAGCAAACGCTCAAGCGAGTTGTGGTTGCGCGACGGCGGTGAACTAGGTGCCTGCGCAGACGGTCATCTTTGCCTGTGTTCAGAACGCCGGGCGATCGCAGATGGCGGCGGCCTTTTTCAACGCGGTTGCTGATCTGAAGAAAGCTCGGGCCATCTCTGCCGGAACGGAACCAGGGCCGCGTGTTCACCCCGAAGTGCTGGAAGTGATGCGGGAGCTTGGCTTTGATCTGTCCCAGGCACAACCGCGGCTCCTCACGGAAGCCTTGACGCGTGACGCCAGCCTGCTTGTGACCATGGGCTGCGGCGAGAAGTGCCCCTATGTTCCAGGTCTACGCCGAGACGACTGGCCGCTTCCCGATCCGAAGAGCCTGCCTATACGTGACGTGCGGCAAGTGCGTGACGAGATCAAGCATCGTGTGATGGAGCTGGTGGACGCGGAACGGCTACGTTGACCGAATGATGTCGGTAGGTGCTTGCGAAAGTTCGGCTGCCTCAGCCGCGGCGAGTCGGTGGGACGGTCAGGCGGCGGGTTCGGCTTCGAAGTAGAGGTATTTGCGCCAGGCGGCGTCGGCGGAGCCGATCATGCGCATGATGTGGCGGGAGGTGTGAAGCGAGAAGGGGCGGGGCTCGCGCAGGAGCTTCATGTCGCTGAGCTCGTGCAGGAGCTGGTTGCCTTTGCGGCGGTTGCAGTCGTGGCAGCAGGCGACGAGGTTTTCCCACGTTGACAAGCCTCCGCGGGAACGGGGCAGCACATGGTCCAGCGTGAGCTCACCGGCGGTGAGCACGACCTGGCAGTACTGGCACATGTTTCGGTCGCGCAGAAGGATGTTTTTGCGCGAGAGAGCGCGGGTCTGGTGGGGGATACGCCGGTATTCGAGCAGGCGAATGACCGAGGGCATGGCGATGCGGAGGGTCTGGGCGTGCATGGTGGCGCCCTGCTCTTCTTCGGTGCGAGCGACGCCTTTGAGGACGAGAACGAGGGCGCGGCGGGCGCCGCAGATGTTGATGGGCTCGTAGCTGGCGTTGAGGACGAGCACGGGCGTCTGCATGGCGGGCTGGCGGAAGACGCCGGCGCGGACCTCAAGCTCGGTGATGGCCGGGGCGTTGACGCCCTTGAGATGACCCGCGTGTCTGCCGCCTGACGCTACCCTGCTGCCTGATCGTACTTTGCGCACTTTGCCCGACTGCATGCTTACGCCCTCCGGTCTGTAGCTGATGAATGATGGTTGATGAGGTGAGTCGTGGGAACGTCCGCGATCGTCGGCTCCCACAGGGCCACGGTCTCGGTCTGCGCGCGGGAGAGTGTGGCGATGAAGACCTGTCGGGCGCCGGCCCGCGTGAGCGCAAGGGCGCAGGCGCGAGCGGTGGCGCCGGTGGTGTAGATGTCGTCGAGGAGGAGGACATCGCGGCCGGCGACGAGGGTTGGGTCGGCCGTGGCGAAGGCGCCACGCAGGTTCTCGCGGCGCTGGCGTGGATTGAGGCCGAACTGGCTTTTGGTCTGCTTCACGCGGGTGAGGAGGTGGTGCGCTGGGCGCAGGCGAAGTTGGGGATGAGAGTGGCGGAGAGCGGCCAGGGCGTGGGTGGTGAGCAGTTCAGCCTGGTTGAAGCCGCGCTCACGGGCCTTGCCGCGGAAGAGCGGGACGGCGGCGACGAGGGTGTCGGTGGCGGGATTGAGAACGGGGGTGAGATCGGCGATGGCGCGGGCGAGGAGTTGCCCGAGCGGCTTCGCGGCTGGTCGCAGAGCTTCGAACTTCAGCAGACCGATGAGGCCGCGCAACTCGCCCTGATAGACGCCGAAGGCGACGGCGCGGGTGAAGGGTGGTGGGACACGGCGGCAGGGAGTGCAGATCGGGCCGGTGAGGTCGCAGCCGGCGACGAAGCGTTCGCTTTCGAAGCCCAGGGCCTCACCGCAGAGGTTGCAGAGGGAGGAGGTGGGGTGGGTTTCAGACTGCGGACGGAGGCTGCTGAGGCAAAGCTCGCAGACGGGCAGGGCGGAGGCGCGCAGAAGCGGCGCGGCACAGAGGCGGCAGTCCGCGGGGAAGAGGGTGGCGATGAGGTCGTCGAGGACGGTACGCGGTGTGCGGAAGAGGCGGCGGGCGATCGAGGAGGTAGGATCGTGCTTCTGCGAGCGCTGGGGAGCGCCCTGTGCGTTTGATCCAGTCAGTTCGCCGGACGGAGCCTGTGCGAACCTCCCGAGCGACTTGTCATTCAGACTTTCGCTGAAGACTCACCCCACTCGCATGACGCTCCAGGCCATTTGGCCGCGTCATTGCCCGGAGTGTAAGCGGTCACGGGCGTGAGCGCAAGTGTGGGGGCGTTGGGGAGTGAAAAGGTGGCTTCACTTTGTGGCGGTCTGGGCCCGCATGGGGTTGCTGGGGGGATGGCGCATTTCGGTTGATGCGATTTGGGAGTTCGCGTCGCTGTGAGAGGCGAGATGCGGGGGGTCTTCGCTGCGCTTCGTCTTCGGTTGAGATGACGGAGGGAACGGGAGATGGAGTCGGTACGTCCTGCGCTTCGAGTTGGGCTGGCTGCGCTCAGGAGCCGTGCTTGGGAGAGAGTCTGCTGGCGTCCTGAAGGTATGACCAAGCTGACCTCAGCGGCTAAAGCCGCGTTCTCGGGGAAGCACCTACGGCATGGCTGAAGCCATGCCCTTAACGGAACCATGCCCTTAACGGAACCATGCTCTTGACGGAAGCCATGCTCTTAGCGGAGGCCATGCTCTTGAAGGAGCACTTGATTCAGAGTGCCCCGAGGTCACTTACCTGAGGTTGTGCTGTCGGGTTTTCGGGGGTTAGAACGCGTCTCCGTTTGACTACATTTAGGGTTCGTCGTTAGAGAGCGAAGTGCGGGCATTCTCGCTGCGCTCCAGGATGACGACTAAGAACAACAGCAAGGATGACAATCGAGAACAACAGCAAAGGCAAGTGCGGGGATCCTTCGCTGCGCTCCAGGATGACAACCAAGAACAACAGCAAGGACGACAACCAAGAACAACAGCAAAGGCAAAGTGCAAGGATCTTTCGCTGCGCTCCAAGATGACGAGAGCTGCGCTTCGGGATGACTAGAAGAAGTTGGCGGCCGGGGCGCTGGTAGACTCGCCTGCAGTTGCGCGCGAGCGGGCAGGAAGGCGTGACGGCGGGAGACGGGTGAGCGATGGCGACAGCACCTCAGAGCAGCGGCGGAGGCAAGGTGTTTAAACCTTTTGTGGCGGCGACCGAGACGCGGCCGGAGCTTTCGGTGCGGGCGCTGCTGCTGGGGGCGGTGTTTGGGGTGCTGTTTGGTGCGGTGACGGTGTATGTGGGGCTGCGGGCGGGGCTGACGGTGGCGGCGTCGATCCCGATCTCGGTGTTGTCGATCTCGATTTTGCGGGCGTTTGGCAAGGCGTCGATCCTTGAGAACAACATCGTGCAGACGACGGGAAATGCCGGGCAGTCGATTGCGTCGGGGGTGATTTTTACCCTGCCGGCGCTGATCTTTCTGGGCTTTGATCTGGAGTCGACGCGGATCTTTGCGCTGGCGCTGTTTGGCGGGTGGCTGGGCGTGCTGTTCATAATTCCGCTGCGCAAGCAGTTGATTGTGGATGAGCACGAGACGCTGACGTATCCGGAGGGGACGGCGTGCGCGGATGTGCTCGAGGCGGGCGAACGGGGCGGCTCGTTTGCGTCGCGGGTGTTTCTGGGGCTGGGACTGGGCGGGCTGTATACGCTGTTCCAGAATGAGAACCTGTTCGGGCTGTTTCCGTCGACACCGGACTTCCAGCCGGACTTTGGCGCGCAGCATTTGTTGAAGGGATCGGCGATCCGGGCGGATGTGACGCCGGAGTATCTGGGGGTTGGATACATCATCGGGATCCGGGTGGCGGCGGTGATGCTGGCGGGCGGCGCGTTTTCCTGGCTGGTGCTGATGCCGGCGATCATGTTTTTCGGCTCGCACCTGACGACGCCGCTCTATCCGGGGACGATTCCGATTGCGGCGATGAGTCCGTCGGACCTGTGGAAGACGTATGTGCGACCGATGGGGGCGGGGGCGGTGGCGGCGGCTGGACTGATTACGCTGTGCCGGACGCTGCCGACGATCTTTGGGGCGCTAACTGTGGGAGTTCGGACGGCGGCGGCGCGGCGTGGGGCAGGCGGCGCAAGGGCTCTCGTGACTGCGGGGCCGAAGCGGACGGAGCATGATCTGCCGGCGGCCGTGGTGTTTGGCGGGTCGGTGCTGCTGGTGGTGCTGCTGTGGGTGTTTCTGGAGTTCCATCCGGTGCCAGGCGCGCAGGTGGGGGCGCTGGCGAACCTGGCGGCGAGCCTGCTGGTGGTGGTGTTTGGCTTTCTATTTGTAACCGTGAGTGCACGCATTGTGGGTATTGTGGGGTCGAGCGCGAGTCCGGTGTCAGGGATGACGATTGCGACGCTGATGGCGACGGCGGCGATCTTTCTGGTGAAGGGGTGGACGGCACCGGCTTTTGGCGCGCTGGCAATCACGATTGGCGGGATTGTGTGTATTGCGGCGTCGAATGCGGGCGATACGGCGCAGGATTTGAAGACGGGCTACCTGATTGGGGCGACACCGTGGAAGCAGCAGCTGGCGATCATGATTGGCGTGATCGTGTCGGTGTTTTCGATTGGCGCGACGCTGAATGCGATGAATACGGGGTTGGAGACGTTTCAGAGGCTGCCGCGGCCGATACCGTTGACGCTGGCGGCGCTGCCGAGTGGGGTGGAGGACAAGGGCCACTTTACGCGGGATCATGTGCTGCTGACCGGGCGGGCGGAGCCGGGCAGCCACGGCGCGGTGCATAAGGAAGAGCTGCCCTCGGCGAGCAGCTATGTGCTGCTGAATGCGATTGGGTCGAGCACGCTCGAGGATGGGAAGTATCTGTATAACCCGGCCACCAACGCCATTGAGGTCCAGTGGATTCAGGGCATTGGCTCCGAGAAGGCGGCGGCGCCGCAGGGCCGGCTGATGGCGACGGTGATCAACGGGATTCTGTCGCGCAGGCTGCCGTGGTCGCTGGTGCTGCTGGGGGTGGCGCTGGTGGTGGCGGTGGAGCTGCTGGGGGTTCGGTCGCTGACGTTTGCGGTGGGGGCGTATCTGTCGATTGCGACGACGCTGGCGATTTTTGTGGGCGGGGTGGCGCGCTGGATGGTGGATCGGGCGATGCTGCAGCAGGCGGCGCGGGCGCGGGTGGCGGCGCATGGGGCGTTGGTGGAGCGGTGGACGGCGGCGCGGAGCGTGTGGCTTGCCGAGCGACGCGCGGCGGCTGGGCGGCTTGGGGTGGAGGGGCTTGACGGGGAGCAACGGGCGATGGCGACGGGCGGCGATGGCGGGGCGGCAAGCGAGCAGGTTGCGTTTGTGGCGGCGCATCCTGAGCTGATTCCGTTTGCGGGCTTTGATCCGAAGAATCCGGAGCACCTGGATTCGGCGACGGGGCTGCCGACACCGGGCTTGTTGACGATGGGAGATGCGATGGCTGAGAGCGAGATCTCGCCGGGGTCGCTGTATGCGTCGGGGCTGATCGCGGCGGGCGGGATTGTGGGGCTGCTGGGAGTGGTGGTGAGGCTGTACGAGAACTTCTTTGATCGCGAGTTTCCGCGCTTTACGGAGACGAACCCGCTGCATCATGACTGGATCAGTGTGCTGGCGTTTGCCGCGCTGGCGTTCAGTTTGTACTACTTTGCCCGAAGGCCTCTGGACAGCTGAGGATTTAGAGAGCTGGACGATGCCGTGGGGCGGTGCGGATGCGATGCGGCAAAA
>CAXSEC010000089.1:0-13949 GCA_964236325.1 uncultured Acidobacteriaceae bacterium
CTGGAGAACGAACGATCCCGCTTCAAACCTCAGCTTGAGGCATATGCGAGCCTTCTGCAGACAACGCATCTCCGCCTGGGCCTTTGGTTCCCGCTATTAGGTAAGCTAACCTGGTGGAGTCACGACCATGACTCAGAGTCGCTCTCTAACGAAAAAAGGCGTAATCAGCTTCTCCTTTTCCAGGAGAGTGGAAGGCCATAAACTTACACGGCATCAGTGTCCGATTCCACCATGCGGCTGTTGTGACGCACATCAAAGCCACGCACCCAGAAGATGACGTCCTCCGCAATGTTGGTCGCGTGGTCACCCACCCGTTCTAGGTTGCGCGCGATAATCAAAGCATTCAAGGACTGAGGTGTCAGCTCCGGGCGTTCTTTGATAAGCGATGACAAAGAGTGGAAGGCGTTGTTGTTCATCTCATCGACCTGGTCATCTAGGCTCAATACAGAACGCGCAAGTTCCGCATCTGCTTCGATAAAGGCCTGCAGCGCTTTGCGCACCATCGCCGAGGAGAGAGAGGCAAGCTTTGGAATATCAACCGGCAGGTCAATGTTGGCGAAAGCACCCATCTCCCGGACACGGACCGCAATATTTACGGCCTGATCCCCGACACGCTCAAGGTCCGCATTAATCCGAATGACAGAGAGAATAAAGCGCAGATCGATCGCCATTGGCTGCTCCATTGCAAGCAGATCGAGCGCCATCTGATCTATCTCACGCTCTAGTTTGTTGATCGCCGGTTCAGAGCGGAACACCAACTCGCAAACAGAGGCGTCGCGCGTCGTGTACGCTTCGATCGAGCGCTGAATTGCTTGCTCCGCCATCCCAGCCATCACCAGCAGGCGTTCCTTCAAGTCGTCGAGACGTTGGTGGAAATTGATCCGCAAAACCATCAACCAAACCTCCCGGTGATGTAATCCTCAGTGCGCTTATCTCGCGGATTAGTGAAGATCTTATGCGTCGAATCGAGTTCCACCATCTTTCCTGAGAGAAAAAATCCGGTGTTTTCGGCCACACGAGCCGCCTGTTGCATATTGTGCGTGACGATGACGATCGTGTACTGAGACTTGAGATGGAAGATCAAGTCTTCAATCTTCGAAGTGGATACCGGATCAAGCGCGCTCGCCGGTTCATCCATCAACAGCACCTCAGGGTCGACAGCAACTGCCCGCGCAATGCACAAACGTTGTTGCTGACCTCCCGAGAGGGAGGCGCCTGATTTCTTCTTCAAGTCGTCCTTTACTTCTTCCCATAAAGCCGCCTGCTTCAGTGATCGTTCGACCGTCTCATCCAGAATTCGGCGATTGCGGAATCCATTTAGCTTAAGTCCGCTGACTACGTTGTCATAAATGGACATAGTCGGAAATGGATTAGGACGTTGGAAAACCATCCCCACGCGCCTGCGAATCTCCACAGGCGATGCATCTCTGTAAACGTCGATTTCTCCCATGCGGACTGTGCCGGTCGCACGCGCATCAGGATTTGTTTCATGCATGCGATTCAGGCAGCGAACAAAGGTACTCTTACCGCAGCCTGAAGGACCAATCAGCGCCGTTGCGTGATTCGCGGGGATGCGCATACTAATATCCTGCAGCGTATGGACCGAACCATACCAGGCATTAAGGTTTTCTACGAGGATATCGACGCCCACTAGGTGGTTCCTTTCAAAATACCTCGACCAGCAAAGATGCGAACGAGCGTCACCGAAACCATAATCAAGAGAATCAGGACCAGGGCTCCGGCCCACGCAAGCCGATGCCACTCGTCGTAAGGAGAGATGGCATAGACAAAGATCTGCAGCGGCAGCGCGGCAATGGGTTCATTGAGGCGAAAGTTCCAGAACTGGTTGCCGAAGGCGGTAAAAAGAAGCGGTGCAGTCTCTCCCGCCACGCGGGCGAATGCAAGCATGCATCCCGTAATAATCCCCGGTGATGCCGTCCGCAGGCTGACAGATACAGCTGTGCGCCACTTAGGAACGCCCAGCCCCAACGCCGCTTCCCGTACGGCATTTGGCACGATAAGAAGCATCTCCTCCGTGGTTCTCGTGATTGTTGGAATCATCATGATTGCAAGGGCAATTCCGCCAGCAAGCGCCGAGAAATGCTTTTGGCGCAGAACCACAAGAGCGTAAACCGAAATGCCCATGACGATCGAAGGAACACCATTCAGGACATCCGCGGTGAAGCGAACTGCAGAAGCGAGCACCTTCCCTCGGCCGAACTCAGCTAGGTAAAGACCAGCTCCAATTCCGATCGGGATGCCCATCGCGCTCGCGAGAAGTAGCACTATTGCCGACCCAACAATCGAATTCGCCATACCTCCACCTGACTCACCTACAGGAGCAGGAATTTGTGTAAAGAATGCAAGGTTTAGAGAGCTGGCGCCCTTGTATAGGAGATAACCAAGAATCGCTACTAGTGGCACGATAACAAGGAAAGTCGCCAGGGTTGCAAGTCCGGTTACGAATGCGTCCGTGAGCAAACGACGAATGCTGTTGGCCTGCGAATGCTTTAGAGGTGGCCGCGCGGAAGGTGTCGGCGTGCTTGGCGCCAAGGGTTGCGTGCTCATGCTACGAAGCCCTCGCCGGAGCGCCACGCGTGACTGCCCAGACCATCACTCGAGCGACGGCATTCACCACAATTGTGACCAGAAAAAGCGCCAGTCCAATCTCTATGAGCGCAGAAAGGTAGAGGTCGCCCGTTGCTTCGGAAAACTCGTTGGCAATCACAGAGGCAAGCGTGTACCCGGGCGCAAAAAGAGAGTGAGGGATCTCGGGGTGGTTGCCAATCACCATGGTCACGGCCATCGTCTCGCCTAAGGCACGTCCAAGACCAAGCATCACTGCGCCGACAATACCAATCCGCGAATTTCGCAGGACCCCGATCCGAATCATCTCCCAGCGTGTTGCTCCTAGCGCTAACACCGCCTCACGCTGCGAATTAGGCACTGCCTGCATGATGTCCCGTGTCAGCGAAGATATGATTGGAAGGATCATAACTGCCAGGATGATGCTAGCGGTCAGCAGACCTACGCCAAAATTTGCCCCCTCAAAGAGGTGAGTCCAAGCGAAGAATCTAACGAAGAACGGTCCCAGCTGACTGCGCATGATCGGAACTAAGACAAAGACCGCCCACAATCCATAAACTACCGACGGAATAGCAGCGAGTAACTCGGTGAGAAATGAGATTGGTGCGCGTAGACGTCGCGGGCACAATTCCGTAATAAAGATAGCCACTCCGAGCGCCAGTGGAACCGCCATCAGCAGAGCCAGCAAGGAGCTCGCCAGCGTCCCATAGATAAACGGAAACGCACCGAAGTCTCCACTGACCGGATCCCAAGCCGTGCGCGTAAAGAATCGCCATCCAAACTGTGCGAGCGATAGCTTGGAGCGGAGAACGAGAATGATGAAAATGAAGCCTACAATCACAAAAATAGAGCAGGCGCATACCAGCATCAGTGCCGCGAAACCCTGATCGAGAAGACGACTGCTGCCGCGGGAGTTAAGAAACACCCGAATCTCCGATGCCGGTAGGGCCTGCTGCATAACGGACGCATCTGTTTGCGGAACGATCGGCGCCGTGATGAGGGTGGATTGCGGAGTAGGATCAGTGATCATACGAAGGTTGCTTGTGCCTTCTTTGAGGCTAATCTAGTCTGGGGTACGGTCGCGCAAGTACTGGGACAACAAGTGCGATTCTTAGTGGTGTGACAGAAGCCGCACTTGTTGATCAACGAATGGTTTGGATTGTCTTCCGGACAGAATCCTGAACGGCTTTCGGCAGCGGTGCATAGGTCATACTGGCTGCCTCTGCTTCGCCGTGATCCAGCATCCAGCTTAGGAAGTCCTGCAGCGCTCTCGCCTTGGATGGGTCCGTAGTGTGGGTCGGTATCAAAAGCCAGGTGAAAGAGGCTATCGGGTAGGTCGCTGCTCCTTGAGCATTTGTGATGGAAACTCGATAGTCCGCAGGCATGTTCTTCGCAGCCGACGTGGCCGCTTCAGTCACGCTGTCGGTTGATGCCTTGACGAACTTCCCAGCCGAATTCCGCACAGCCCCATAGGGCATCTTGTTCTGCACTGCATAGATCAACTCGACATAGCCGAAGGAATAAGGCGATTGCCGAACCATCCCGGCGACACCCTCATTCCCCTTTTGACCTATCCCTGTAGGCCATTTTACCGACGTGTTCTTTCCTACCTTATCGGACCATTCTTTGCTAACTTTCGAAAGGTAATCGGTGAAGATATACGTCGTGCCAGATCCATCGGAACGATAAACTGGCAGGATCGCTTCGTTGGGGAGGTTGACTCCAGGGTTATCCCTACTCAGGAGCGGATCATTCCACTTCGTGATCTTGCCCAAATACACCCCTGCAATCACGTCTGGAGAAAAGTTCAGTTCCTTGTTCAAGCCAGGAAGGTTATACACAGGCACGACCGCGCCTAGAACCGTCGGGACGTGTACGGTCTTTACTCTTGCGGTTCTGATCTGCTCATCACTCATCGGGCCATCTGTAGCACCGAAATCAACCGTTCCCTCTGAGACTTGGCGGATCCCCCCGCCCGACCCGATGGGTTGGTAGTTGATATGAACACCGGAGCTCACCTTGGCAAATTCAATGAACCACCGCGAGTAAATCGGATTCGGAAACGTGGCACCAGCCCCGTTGATGTTCTGTGCCTGAAGGGCCACAGAAGATAGGCTGACGATGCCGGCCAAGAGAAAGGACAGTTTCACTGATCTACTCCTGAAATGAATACAACAAGATTATGGTCCACCATCAGAGTCTGAGACGGCCAGGTTAACGAGAGGTTACATCGACAAGAATAGGCTGAGAAGGGCAGCAACTGCGAGTTTGTGGATCTACTCAGGCCTCAGGCCATGGGCAGCGTAAAGAAGAAGCGACTTCCTTTGTTGAGTTCACTTTCCGCACCAATCTCCCCACCAAGCGCCTGAACCATGTACTGTGCGATCGCTAGTCCAAGCCCGGTTCCACCCGTTTCGAGCGAGCGAGCTTTGTCCACGCGATAGAAGCGCTCAAACAGTCGCGGAAGATGTTCCGAGGCTATACCGGACCCAAAGTCCTGCACTTCAAACTCCACCGCACTCGCGGGCTGCGTGACAAGCTTCGTGCTTATAACGACTCTCGAGCTTTGTGTCGTCCTCTCTCGTCCATACTTTACAGCGTTTTCTATCAAGTTCATCAAGATCTGAATGACGGCGTCATGGTCTGCCAGAACTGTTTGGGATAGAAGATCGGTGGCCTCGATCTTCACTCCGGCGTCCTGTGCGATCCCGCTGACACTCTGGATCGCTTCCTGAACAAGAAGATCCGCTCTCATCGGCTTTGGGTCCAGCTCCTGGCCTGCACTCTCGACCCGGGTCATGGTGAGCAGATCCTCCGTGAGGCGATTCATGCGAGTCGCATTCTTTAAGATGATTTCCAAGAATCCTCGAGCCTGCACACTGATAGAGCGTTCGAACTCAAGTAGCGTCTCGATATAACCTGAGATCGAAGTCAATGGCGTTCGCAGTTCGTGGGAGACGTTTGCGATGAAATCACGCTGTGTGCGTTCTATCTGTTCGACTCGCGTAACATCGTGAAGAAGAATGACGGCTCCCCCCGAAGGCATGGGAGATGCGTTAACTTCGAGAATGCGTCCGGGGATGAGAAGGGTTGTTCGGCGTTGGCAGAAGAGGCGCTGCTCGAGCGCGACTCGGACGCACTCTAAAACCTCAGGATCCCGTATTGTATGCACCAACGACTGACCCGTGCGGATACTTACGGTCGCATGCGAGAACAGGCGGGCCATACGTTTACTCGTCCAGAGTATCCGCCCAGCAGGATCAACCGAGACGACAGCGTCTTGAAGGCTGTCGATCATCGCCGCCAGCTCGTCACGGCTGCTATCAGCTGCAGCGAGTGAGAGTTGAACCTCGCGGACGGCGCGTGCGATGCCACGTGCCAACGCGTCGAAGTCGCTGTATCGCTGATCGGTGACCCGATCAACCATCCGGGCGACCAAAGCATCACGAACGTCTTCGGACACTCCTTGGTGCTGCGCCAAAGTTGCAGCGGAGTGCTGCAGCGGAAGTATGCTGTCGCGTACGGAGCGAGCCAGTAACCAAGCATTCAAAGAGGCAAAGCCAAGCACAAAGAGGATGGTTAGCCACCAATGGCTTGATTGCAGCCACAGACGAATGACCAGCACAAGGGCCATCGCTACAGTGAGTCGAACAAAGAAGCTGAAGAAGAGGCTGCGCGTCATAGAAGGTTGACAGTCCTGTGACACGGGTACGGCTTCGATCTCGTCGGGAGGCGCTACGGCTGGGCAGGCTTTGGCATTTCGAAGCGGTAGCCTGCCCCGCGCATGGTCTTAAGATAGCGCGGCATCTCGGGATCGGCTTCGATCTTCTCTCTGATTCTACGTACATAGACGTCCACTGAGCGAGGTGTCACGAAGCGAGCGTCGCCCCAAACGGCATCGAGAAGGTGGTCGCGACTGAAGACGCGGCCAGGGTGGCGGGCGAGGTAATCGAGAAGGCGGAACTCAGTGGCGGTGGTGGTGACGAGTTCGCCGGAGACACGCAGTTGCATGGCGCTGGCGTCGATTTCGATGCTCTCGAACTTTAGGGTAGATGGCGCGCTGGGGCGCTCAAAACGCCGTAAAACGGCTTTGACGCGTGCAGTCAACTCTCTCGTTCCAAAGGGCTTAGTGATGTAATCGTCGGCTCCGAGTTCAAGGCCGAGGACGCGGTCGTTTTCGGCGGCGCGGGCGGTGAGAAAGATGATGGGGATGACGGAGAGGGCGGGATTCTGACGCAGACGGCGGCAGAGGTCGAGGCCGTCGCCGCCGGGAACCATGATGTCGAGCAGAAAGAGGGCCGGCGGCTGACGCTCGGCGTCGGCGACAAGGCTTCCCTGGGTGGCATAGGGCCTGACCGTAAACCCTGCGCTTTCAAGGTGATATTGAACGAGGCGAAGGATGTCTGCTTCGTCTTCAAGGACAAAGATTGTCTGACTCAATGGATCAATTCCTCTGTTTCAGTGATGCTGGCGGCGGATGCCTCCACAGGGTAGCGCAACCAACGCGGGGGCTTTGCGAAACTCTGGTGAATCGCGCGAGACGGCGAAAGTACGCTGTTTTCGTCGAGGTAGAGCAGGGTTTCGACGAGGTTAAGGCACCCTTTGCGTGAGATTCGCGCAGGTTGATGGACGGAGCCTGTCATCAGCCTGGTGGGTGGCCTGCCGGGCTATGCTGCCATCGTCGCGATGACTCTTTTTGTGACTTCGATGGCGCGATTGCACTGCTCGCGCGAGACGTCGAAGTGGGTGACGAAGCGGATGGAGTGGGGGCCGATGGCGCTGGCGAGGACGTCTTCTGCGCGAAGGGCGGCGACGATGGCGGGAGCGTCTCCGCCGTCGCGCAGGGAGAAGATGACGATGTTGCTCTGCACGGAGTCGAGGTCGATCTCGACGGCGGGGAGGGTGGCGACGGCTTCGGCGAGGAGGCGGGCGTTGGCGTGATCTTGGTGGAGGCGGGCGGGCATCTGCTCGAGCGCGATGAGACCGGCGGCGGCGAGGATGCCGGCCTGGCGCATGCCTCCGCCGAGCGCCTTACGGACAGAGCGAGCGCGATTGATGTCGTGCTGCGAGCCGACGAGCATGGAGCCGACCGGCGCGCCGAGACCCTTCGAGAGGCAGAAGTTGACGGTGGTGAAGCCGCGGGTGATTTTGGCGACGGGCAGGTTGAGGGCGGTGGCGGCGTTGAAGACGCGTGCACCATCGAGGTGGACGGGAAGGCCTGCCTGCTCCGCTCCGGCCCAGATGGCTTCCAAGGTGTCGAGCGGGGTGACGGTGCCGCCGGCCATATTGTGCGTGTTTTCGATACAGATGAGGCCGGTGGGCGCGCGGTAGTAGATCTTCGGCGCGATGGCGGGTGCGAGGTGCTGCCAGGTGAGGATGCCGCGCGGCGCGGCGACGGGGCGGAGGGTGCAGCCGGAGAAGTTGGCGACCATGCCCATCTCCCAATCGAGGACGTGGGCGCGGGACTCGCAGAGGACCTCCTGCCCGTGCTGGGTGTGGAGCTTGATGGCGATCTGATTGCCCATGGTGCCGGTAGGGACGAAGAGGGCGGCCTCGCGCTCGAAGATCTCGGCGGCGGAGCGCTCGAGGCGATTGATGGTGGGGTCTTCGGCGTAGACGTCGTCGCCGACCTCGGCCGAGGCCATGGCCTCGCGCATGGCGGGGGTGGGTTGGGTGACGGTATCGCTGCGAAGATCGATCGGCATGAGGCTGAGACTCCCTAAGGGTGAGGCTGGAGATGACTTCCTCAATCTTAGAGCGGATGGTCCTATGACATTTTGCCGACGGGGCTGGAGAGTGACTCAGACTGCATCCGACGTGCTCTCTATGCGTGAGAGACTTGATCGCTATCACTTCCGTGAACGGCGTTTTCAGGACCGATCGCAAACTGCCGCCGCTTGACAAGGCGGCGGCAGGTAGTAAGTGTCTCGTGGCAAGCCATCAAAGTCGGAGCAGCTTCTCGACATTTCCGTGCGCCACCTTTTCTCGATCCTCGTCGCTGATAGGGAGCTTCTTGAGGAAGTCCTGGGTTCCATTCATTGTGTAATAGGGATAGTCGCCTGACCACATAATTCGATCGGCGCCGAGGACCTTGTAGCAGTATTCAAACTGTGCAGGATCGAACATGCCGCTTGGTGTGACGTAGACGTTCCTTTTGTAGATCTCGCTGATACTTCCTGAAAGCCCCGTTATCTTCTGTGGAATCGCATCGTCGAGCCGCGGTAAATAGAACGGCACCATTTCGCCCCAGTGCCCGCTGATGACCTGCAGGTCAGGAAAGCGTTCAAAGATTCCGGCAAGGATCATACGCAGAACATCAACGCCTGCCTCGTGATGCCAGCCCCATCCAGCAAGCGAGAAGTGTGCAGTCACCGCCGGCGAGAACCCGTCGTAGTAAGCCTTTTGCACCGCCGGAACCGGGATGTAGGGATGAACGGAAAGGGGCACCTTCAACTCGTGCAGCCTTTTCAGCACCGGTGCGTATTTCGGGTCGTCCAGAAAGGTGTCACCCGGCCGTCCAATGATGAGGACGCCCTTCAAACCCAGCTCGTGCACGGCTCTGGTCAGCTCATCGACTGCGGCTGCGGGATTTTGCCAGGGCAACGCTGCAAACCCGCTGAGTCTCTCTGGATTTGCCGCGATGGCCTTCGCCAATCGGTCGTTAGCGGCCCTGGCAAGCGCCGTTGCCTGATCGGACGGGACAAGTTGAGCGGGAACACCAAGGGACAACACCTGCATCTGAATGTTGTTCTCATCCATCTGCTTGATGCGCCCCTCGCCGATGTCAAGGGACAGGGCAGAAGCTTCTTCCATGCTAACGAAGCTGGGATGGTCTGCGGCAGGAGCGGAGACTGCCTGTTTTAGAAAAGCGTCAGCCATGTACGGCCCTTCTTCCATCATGACCGGTCCCGCCGCTTTCGCCACATCCTTATCGCCAAAGTGTTCTTCAATACAGATAATCTTCATCCACTAATCTCTCTTTCATGGCGTGAGCCACGTCCTCTGCTTCCCGTTGGCCCGTTGATCCTATTGGGACGCAAGGACGGTTTGATCAGCGTTGTCTATGCCAGACCGCCTGCTTTATCGGACTTCAAGGAGCGCAAGCGGCACGGTAGGATTTGCGTTGACTCGGCTTAGACGCGAGGCGCTTACTTGAGCGCTTGCTCTTTGAGGAAGTCTTTCAGCGTCCTCGGCTCACGACCGAGGATGGCGCGAAGGACGAGCGCATTGCCACCAGGAAATCCATACTGGTCGTAGTCGGCGTACATGCGCTCCATGCCAATCCGGAAGTGACCCTCCGGTAGATGAGCCTGCTTTGCCCATTCGTCAAAGGCGACCTCCCGAGGAGTGATGGTTCGGCCAAGCACCTCGGACATCATTTGTGTCAGCTTTATCCGATTCACCATACCGGGAGCGCAAAGCTCAAATGTTCCGTAATCGAGCTTGTCGCTCGTAAGAGCAATGGCAGCCGCATCCGCCACATCGCGATAGTCGACATAGCTCGCTTGCTTGTGGTTGGCGTAAGGTAACGAAAACGTGTCCTGTTCCGTTACCTCCTTCCATCCATCTGCGAGTGTCTGCATAAACATGGTTGGTTGCAGCACCGTAAAGATCAATCCGGATTCGTAGAGCGCTTCCTCCACGGGACGTTTTCCTGCGTGGTTGCTCATCTTGGAGATCGATGGGTGAATTACGCCGGAAAACGTGAATTTCTTTACACCTGCAGCCAGCGCCGCGTCCACCATCGCAACACCCTGTTCCGCTTCATCTACGGCAAAGGCAGGGTTGAGATGGAACACGCCATCCACGCCGTCGGCAGCTTTCCTTAGGCTCTGCTCGTCGTTGAGATCTCCAACGACTGTTTCGTCGGCGCCGTGGCTAAGGGCTGCCGCTCGCTTATCCTCGCTTGTAACAAAGGCTTTTACCGTTGCGCCCCGTGCCTTCAATGCGGGCACGACGTAGTGGGCGTATGTCCCGCTCGCACCTACCATCCAAACTTTCATTTGGTTCTCACTTTGCTTATTCAGGGAGTATTTGAGAAGAAGATCTGCAGTCTCGCGCAGACAGAGAAGATGAGCCGACTTTCGACTACAGGCACCAGGGGCTAACCCACTGTTTGATGCAATCCCCAGTTGGTGCAGCACTTTCTAGTCGGTACGTTACGAACACTCTTACTCCCGTCAGCAGGTCAGTACCGCCAAGTCGTATTCTTCGGAAACGATGGTGGCTAGTCGGTGGAGATAGACTGGCGAGCGCTTTGGTGATGGCTGGCGGGGAGGATATCGCTTGCGGGTCGCTGGAGGTCCTCTTTGCAGGACGAGTGTCGCCATAGGTGCTTTACTTCACTTCCTATGCGCCAGGCGCAGAGCGCGGGTGAGACTTCGGTTGCCACCATCTCCGAGCGCGGTTGTCGGGATCTAACTCAAGTTGGTGACAAGGACCTGTGACGGCTGGTTGACAGATTGTCAGCTAGCTTGCAGTATGTTGTCAGGTAACTAACGATGACGGCCACATGAACAGCACTGCACAGACTTCACAGCATGACTCGGTGGGCGGATGGGCTAAACGGCTCTACTTCGCCTCTCGGGCGTTGATGGATGCGATGCTTCGACCGTACGATCTGGGCTCCACCCAGTGGTACGTGCTGGCTCACCTGGCTGAACGGCCTCGATTGCAGCGTGATCTTGTGCGTGTGCTGCAGATCGAGCGGGCCACGCTCAGCAGCGTTGTGTCTACGCTGGTTCGCAAAGGGCTGGTCGAGCAGATGCCGGATGCGGAGGATCAGCGGCAGCGGATGCTTCGTCTCACGCGTGCGGGCAAGAGGCTTTGGAGAGCTCTTCCCGATCCAGTTCAGCACATCCTGTCGGTCGCATTTGATGGAGCTGACGAGGCTGAGCTGGCGGTAGCGCGTCGGGTTCTGCAGGCTGCAACGCAACGTTTACAAAACCACATCGTAGAGAGGAAATAACTTATGGCAGTCCTGGTCACTGGTGGAACGGGTCTTGTGGGCTCACGCCTGTTACGACGCTTTATCGACGCAGGCATCGAGTGTCGCGCGCTTGTACGGTCGGGCAAAGAGGTTCCTGCAGGCGTCGAGCGAATAGAAGGCGACCTGTTCGATGGCGAATCGGTAAAGCAGGCCGTCGAAGGGGTGTCAGCGGTCATCCATCTCGCGGCCGTGTTTCGCACGCAGAACGAAGGTGAGATCTGGCGCGCCAATCTGGAAGGAACACGGGCTCTCATCGCCGCAGCACAGAAGCATGCTCCGCAGACCCGCTTTGTGATGGCGAGTACGAGTCTGGTGTATGACGAAGATGCCGCGCATCCGGGCAAAGAGGACGATGTGGTCCATCCGAAGCTCGCCTATCCGGCTAGCAAGATTGCTGCCGAGAACGAATTGCGAGCGAGTGGGTTGAACTGGAGCGTCCTTCGTCTGCCGCTTGTCTACGGAGATGGCGATGAACATCTGGCGGCCGTGCCGAGGATCATCGCCATGATGAAGTGGCATCCGGCGCAGACGCTCAGCCTGGCGCATCAGCGTGATGTTGCAAGAGCTTTCGAGCTGGCGTTGACCGGCGCGATGGATGGGCGCGTCGTGAACATTGTGGACGATGCGCCGACCACACTGTATGAGATGGCGAAGGTCATCGGAGTCGAGGTTGAGTCTTCCGCGGAGCCTCTCAGCAATCCGTGGATGGGGCGGGTCGATGGATTGCTGAGTCGCCGGCTTGGCTTTCGGCCGCTTGTTGCGACGCTGCAGCAAGCGGCTTATGAGGGAATCCTGTAGCGGAGGTGCGTGCGGGGTGGGAGGGATTCTGCTGATCCGGGAGCTTTTGATGTTTCTCCACTTTGGCTTGGCTCGGGGTCGGGAGGGTGCGGCACTTTGCGCCTTTGGTCGAGATGACGGCGTTTGGTGAGGATGGTGGTGAAGAGGCGGATTTCTGCAGGAGGACAGGGAAGGGACGAGCGACAGCGAAATACAGGGGTCTCTCCACTTCGCTGCGCTCCGGTCGAGATGACGGCGGCTAGAGTGGGCGTCACGACGGGGGTGCCGAAGCGACATCAGGGCGTGGGGGCGAGGAGGCGGCCGAAGAGTTCGTTCGACAGGAGGCGGCCTTGCCGGGTGAGGGTGATGCGGTCGGCGGTGAGGGTGAGGAGGCCGTCGGCCTGGGCTTCTTGAAAGATGGGAGAGAGCGGGCTGAGAGCGGAGGCGGGGAAGGTGCGAGTAAGGTCAGCGAGGGAGAGGCCGTCGTTGGTTCGGAGGCCGAGGAAGAGGGTTTCTTCGAGGACGGCTCCGGCGGTGAGGCGCTCGACGGGGAAGATGGGGGCGGCGGAGGGGGTGGGGCTGTCGGAGAGGATGGGCAGAACTGGGAAAGCGTGTGCGATTGAGGGAGAGGCGTTGGAGCTGCTGAAGGTGGAGGTGTTGGAGAGGATGGGGAGGGCTGATGGTGGGATGGCGACAGCTTGTGACGAGAACGCAGAGGGAGGTTGGAGATCGGTGCGGGGTGAGACGGTTCCTTGCTGGCGATGGGTGATTTCGAGGGCGTAGGTGTCGAGGTCGTCGGGGTTGGCGAAGCGGAGGGTGTCGCCGGTGGGGGTCGTGAGCATGGAGTGGGCGTCGAGGCCGAGGCCGAGGTAGGGCTGCCGATGCCAGTACTTGAGGTTGTGGCGCGAGCGGTGGCCGGGGCGGGCGAAGTTCGAGATCTCGTACTGGGGGATGTTGGCGGCCTCGAGGCGGGTGCAGGCGAGCTCGTAGAAGTGGGCGGCTTGGTCGTCGGACGGGAGGGTGGCCGCGCCGTAGCGGGTACCGGAGGCGAGGGCTTCGCGGCCGAGGCGGGAGTCTTCGTCGAGCTCGAGCAGGTAGACGCTGAGGTGAGGGACGCCGGTGGCGATGGCCTGGTCGAGCGAGTGAAGCCAGGCGGCTTCGGTCTGGTGGGGGAGGCCGGCGATGAGATCGAGGCAGAGGTTGGGGATGCCGGCGCGGCGGACGCGGTCGATCTCGGCGAGGCATTGGGCGGCGGTGTGGAGGCGACCGATGGCGGCGGTCTCGCAATCGACGAAGCTCTGGACGCCGAAGCTAAGGCGGTTGAGGCCGTGGTGCTGGAAGGCTTCGAGGGTGGCGTCGGCGAGCTGGCCGGGGGCGGCTTCGAGGGTGATTTCGGCGTCGGGGGTGATGGTGAAGGTGGATTCGAGTGTGTGGAAGAGGGTGTGGACCTGGTCGGCGGAGAGCAGGCTGGGGGTGCCGCCGCCGAGGTAGATGGTGGCGACGAGCGCGGGCAGGGGCGCGCCGATGGCGATGGCGCGGTGGGGGGCCTGGGCGATCTCGTGGGTGAGGGTTTGGAGGTAGGCAGGGAGGCGGCCGG
>CAXSEC010000090.1:0-13833 GCA_964236325.1 uncultured Acidobacteriaceae bacterium
CGGCGTTGCGATGCGGGATGCCGAGGGTGAGATAGTGCAGCTTGAGTTCGGGCAGGGTCTCGCCGGTGCCGAAGCGGAAGTTGTGGAGGACGAAGAGGCCTTCCTGGGCTGGCCAGGTCGTGTGAGTGGCCGGCTGCGGGGGCACGGTCTGCTGGGCAAGAAGCGGGAGGCCGCCGAGAGCGAGAAGGGCTGCGAGGCGAAGGGCGATCGAGCGCATGGGCGAGACTCCTGCAGACGAGTGGTCGTAAAAGTAGAAGCGGCGTGGAAGAGGGGTCTTCACGCCGCTTGTATTTGTAATCGAGGAAGGCTTCTAGTCGTCGTCGCTGTCCTTCTTTTCGGAGACGACTTGTGGCGTGGTCAGGGGTTTGGTGATGTCGTCGAGGTAGGCGGGGGCGCCGTCGACGCGCTGGAGGTGGGGGTAGCGCATGCCATCGTGGTAGTCGATGTCCGCGGTGCCGAGGAAGGTGTCGGTCTGGGTGATGAGGTGGATGGGCTCGGTGCCACCTTTGGCCTTGATGACGGCTTCTTTGAGCGCGTCGTTTGAGTAGACGTTGCCGTTGACACCGATCAGCTTCATGCCCGGAGCGAGCCTGGCTTTGTCGGCGGGACCGTTCCAGAGGACGTCGGAGATGACGCCTTCGCCCGAGACGCGGAGGCCGAGCGAGTACCAGACGTTCAAGCCGCGGTTGCGGCGGCCGCCGTTGTCGGCCATCGTCTTTTCGGCATCGGAGGGCTTGTCGGTGTAGACGAGCTTGTAGCCGCTCTGCTCGATGCCGGCGAGATCGGCGCGTGGGTTGATCTGGTCGATGCGCTGGTGCATGAAGGCGGCCCAGTCGTATGGCATGACCTGGTTGAGATCGGCGACGAGCTCGTCACGGTTGTAGGTGAGGATGAGCGGGCCGGTGTTTCCACCCTTGCCGAGGAAGATCTTCCAGAAGTCGTTCAGGGATTTCGCGTTGTGGGTGTTCTTGCGGATGAGGGTGTCGGCGTCGAGCCAGAAGAGCTCGCCTTCCTGGTAGTAGTCCTGGCCGCGCTTCCAGTTGGACCAGGTGGGATCGCCGCCGCGCAGGATGCTGGCGGCGATGGCGGTGTCTTCGGTGGGCCGCCACTCGCGGCCAACTTTGTAGTCGAGCTGTGCGGCGGACATGGCGAGCATGTCGCGGTACTGGGCCTGGTTTTTGAGGCCGGAGCGGGCGGCGAGCACGTTGCCGAGGTACTGGGTGCCGCCCTCGTAGACCCACAGCAGCGAGCCCTGCTGCGCCTTTTCAAAGTCGTCCTGATAGAGGTTGAAGGGGCGGCGGTACTTGCCATCCCAGGAGTGGGTGAACTCGTGGGAGAGTAGGTCGGACTCGGCGAGCTGGTGCTTGCTGTCGGAGAAGCCTTTTTCGCCGATGCCGTTGTCAGAGGACTGGCCGTGCTCGAGACCTTCGCCGCCGGCGACGTCAGAGAGGGTGAGCAGGAAGTGGTACTGGTTGTAGTGGTGTGAGGCGTACATGGCGTCGGCTTCGCGGACGAGGTTGGCGATCTCGGCGAGCAGCGCGGGGCGGAGCTGCGAGTCTTTGGCCTCATCGGAGACGACATCGATGAAGTGGGCGGGTTTGATCTCGGGGGCGAGCGGGTACTCGTGGAAGAACTCGCCGGTGATGACGGGGGAGTCTTCGAGCTGCTCGACGGTGGTGGGGGCGTAGTGGGTGGTGCCGCCGACGGGATGCTGCGGATCGTAGCCGTCAATGGGCGTGAGCGCGGTGCCGATGCCCCAGCCCCTGGGGACGGTGACGGAGGGCTGGATGGCGATGTCCTTGACGGGAGTGTTGGCGGGGTAGAGGAGGAGCTTTTCCCACTCGAGAACGGCCATTTTGGTGGTGAGGCGGGAGGTGACGATGCAGTCGAGGTGCGCGTGGAGGGTGGTGACTCCCTGCGGAACGGTGACGTGGAACTGATAGAGGTCGACGTCGTCGCGGCGCCAGGGGAGCGGCTTGCCATCGGCGGTGAAGACGACGCCGGTAATGTCGTCAACGGGGCCGGTGGGACGGTGGTTGCCGGGGATCCACTTGGGGGTGGTGAGGGTGAGCGGGCCGGGCCTGACGGGCAGGTCAACCTCGGCGTGGTAGAGCTTGCGCGCGCTGTCGGAGAGATCGGCGGTGATGCGGATGGGGGTTTGCTGGGCGAAGGCGGACGCTGTGCCGAGGAGAAGGGCGAAGGTAGCGGGAAAGAGGCTTCGGCGGAGGCGGAGCGTCATGGACTGGTGACCTCTGTGGGGGCTGGAGACGCTGAGAGAGGTGAACCCGCGGCGGATGGTGGACGCGGGTCCCTGGTGAGCGGGCGGATGCACGGAGGAGCTCAGCTGTGCGCGGGAGTATTGCCGTCGAGTGGTGGCAGGGCGGCTTCAATGGCGCGGATGATGCGTGGATCATCCGGGAGCATGTCCGGGGCGAACCGGGCGATGACGCGGCCATGGCGATCGATGAGGAACTTCTCGAAGTTCCACAGCAGATCGGGTAGGGGGTTGGTCTTGACGCCGGATTTTGAGAGAAAGCCGTCCAGAGTCGCGCGGAAGCCGGGGTCGTTGATCTGCGCGACCGGCTGGGCGCTGGTCAGGAACTGGTAGAGCTCATGCTTTTCGGCGCCGGTGGCGGCGATCTTCTCGAACATGGGAAACGAGGCGCCGAAGGTGGAGGTGCAGAACTTCTGAATCTCCTGGTTGGTGCCTGGCTCTTGGCCGGCGAAGTCATTGACGGGGAAGCCAAGAACCGCGAAGCCGGAGGGCTGGTAGGTCTTGTAGAGCTTCTCAAGGCCTTCATATTGCCCGGTCAGGCCGCATTTGGACGCAACATTGACGACGAGGAGCACCTTGCCGCGGAAATCGGCCAGGGTGACTGGCTCTCCGGTGATGCGAGAGAGCGGGACGTCGAAGAGAGAGGTAGCGGGCATGCGGCTCCTGAGGTTGGGTCAAAGAGTTGAAGCGAATGTTTTCCTGTAAAGGAAAGTATAACGGGACCGACGTCGCAAAAAGCTTATGCTTCGCGGCGGCGCGTGGCGGGACGAGTGGCGTTACTATCAGAATCGTTATGTCACTCAACAATCTGCTTCTGGGTAAGCCGCTCGCAACGAGCGAAGAACGTGCTGAACATATTGGTGTCGCTGCCGGCATCCCGATCTTTGGCCTGGATGGTTTGACCAGCGCGGCGTATGGTCCGGAGGCGGCGCTTACCCTGCTGATTCCGCTGGGCGTTGGCGGCGTGCACTATGGCGTGCCGATCATTACGGCGATCCTGATCCTGCTGACGATTGTCTTTTTCAGCTATCGGCAGACGATCGCGGCGTACCCGGGCGGGGGTGGGTCGTACACGGTTGCGAGTGAGAACCTGGGCGAGAAGGCCGGTCTGCTGGCGGCGGCGGCGCTCATGATCGACTACATTCTGACCGCGGCGGTGGGGATATCAGCGGGTGTGACGGCGTTGACGTCTGCGGCGCCACGGCTGCAGCCGCATACCCTGGCGTTGTGCCTGGTGATCCTGGCGTTTCTGGCGCTGGTGAACATGCGCGGCGTGAAAGATACGGGCGCTGCGTTTATCGCGCCGACGTTTCTGTTTGTTGCGACGCTGCTGGTGCTGATCGCTGTAGGGGTGTTCAAGACGTTTGCCGCACACGGCCACCCGGTGAGTGTGACCCCGCTTCCGCCGGCGTTGCCCGCGTCGGTGGGTGCGCTGGGCGTATGGATGCTGCTGAAGGCGTTTTCGAGTGGATGCGCGGCGATGACCGGAGTGGAGGCGGTGTCGAACGGGGTGATGGCGTTTGGCGAACCGCGAACCAAGAACGCCCAGCGGACGCTGACGGTCATCATCGGGATCCTGATGGTGCTGTTGTTCGGGATCTCCTACCTGGCGAAGAGCTACCAGATCATGGCGATGGGTCCGGACGAAAAGAACTATCAGAGCCTGATTAGCCTGCTGGTGACGGCGGTCTTTGGTCGGGGATGGTTCTACTTTCTGACCATGGGCAGCGTCTTTGTGGCGCTGGCGCTGAGCGCGAACACGGCGTTCGCGGACTTTCCGCGGTTGACGCGAGCAATAGCGTTGCACGACTTTCTGCCGCACGTGTTTATTCTGCGCGGCCGCCGGCTGCTGTTCTCGCACGGTATCTATGCGTTGACCGGATTTACCGGGCTAATCCTGATGCTGTTTGATGGCGTGACGGACCGACTGATTCCGCTCTATGCGATCGGAGCGTTCCTGGCGTTTACGCTGTCGCAGGCCGGCATGGTGATGCACTGGCGAAAGGATAAGGATGAAAGCCATGGGGGGCGAACCTGGCACATGATTGTGAACGGCGTTGGCGCCGTGGCGACGGGCATCACGCTGGTGGTGGTGCTGGTGGCGAAGTTTCGCGCAGGCGCGTGGGTGACAGCGATGCTGGTGCCCTTCCTCATCCTGGTCATGATGAGCGTGAAGCGGCACTACACGCGGGTGAATGATGAGATGGCGGAGCCGCGGCCGATGAAGACGACCAACCTTGAAGAGCCGGTGGTGGTGATTCCAATGGCTCGCTGGGATCGTATTACAGAGAAGGCGCTGCGCTTCGGCATGGTGTTGTCAAAGGAGATCAAGGTGGTGCATATCCACTCGGACGATCTTGAGGCATCGGATGCTGGTCTTGAGAGCGTGTGGGAGGAGATGGTCAAGGCGCCACTAGAAACGGCGGGGCACATGCTGCCGGAGCTGGTGACGATTCCGTCGACCTACCGGTACATCGTCTCGCCGCTGATGGATTACATTCTGGATCTGGAGCGCAGCCATCCTGGACGCAAGGTCGCTGTCATTCTGCCGGAGATGGTGGTGCAGCACTGGTGGGAGAACCTGCTACACAACCAGCGCGTTCAGGTGTTGAAGCTGCTGCTTCTGCTGAAGGGGAACCAGCAGATTGTGGTGGTAAATATTCCCTGGTACCTCTAGACGAGGGGCGGCGGAGCGCGAGGCGGCAGGTTGAGTGCGCGCAGGCGCTGAACGGTCGTGATCAGCAGGTCTGCCGCGCGGTCGATCTCCGCTGTGGTGGCAAGGCGTGTGAGAGAGATGCGGATGGTGGCGCGAGCTCTGGCGTCTGAGAGACCCATGGCCCGGAGGACGTGTGAGGGCTCAAGGGCGCCGGACTGGCAGGCGGAGCCGGCGCTTACGGCAAGGCCCTGCAGGTCGAGCGCGATCATAAGATCTTCGGCGACCAGACCATCGAAGTAGAGGTTTGTGGTGTTAGGAGAGCGTGGTTCCGGAGTGCCGTTGATGCCGCAGTCGGGAAGCGCGGCGACGACGGTCTGCTCCAGGCGGTCGCGCAGGCTGGCGAGCTCTGCGGGGCCGTTCGAGGCTAGCCAGTGCCGGGCGAGTTCGGCAGCCTGACCGAGGCCGACCAGCCCGGCGACGTTCTCTGTGCCGGCGCGACGCTGACGCTCCTGCGGGCCGCCGAAATGGAGCGGGGCGAGGATGGTTTTGCGGCGCAGATAGAGGACGCCGGTGCCTTTCGGGCCGTAGAGCTTGTGGCCGGAGAGGGTGAGCAGATCGCAGCCAAGAGCGTCGACGGCAAGGGGAAGTTTGCCCGCGGCCTGCACGGCGTCGGTATGGAAGAGGGCGCCGGCGGCGTGCGCCAGGGCGGCGAGTTCGCGCACGGGTTGAATGACGCCAGTCTCGTTGTTGGCGAGCATGATGCTGACGAGACGTGTGCGGGGGGTGAGCGCAGCGGCGAGGGTTGCGGGCTCAATGCGGCCGGAGGCGGTGCAGGGAAGCACGGTGACGTCGACGTCGCCGCGCCTGCCGAGCGCCTCCGCAGCGCGCAGGACGGCGTCGTGCTCGATGGCTGAGGTGATGAGGTGGGCTCGGCCTGTGGTGCCTTCAGAGGCGTGCGGCGCGAGGGCGCCGAAGAGTGCGAGGTTGTTGGACTCGGTGCCGCCCGAGGTGAAGATGATCTCCGACGGCCGGCAGACGAGGAGCGAGGCGACCTGCTCGCGGGCGTGCTCGACGGCGGCGCGGGCACGCTGTCCGGGCTGATGGACGGAGTTGGGGTTGGCGAAGATCTCGGTCCAGAAGGGCGACATGGCCGCGACGACCTCTGGCAGCAGCGGTGTGGTGGCATTCGCGTCCATGTAGAGGGTGCGCACAGAGTTAGTCTAGAGCGGTTGAGGGCGCGCTTGTTCAGGTTGAGTTTTGGTTCTGTTAGGCTCGTGATCGCCTGACGCTGTGAAGAGTGTCTCGTACAAGTTCAAGGAGGATGAGGATGAAAGGTTTGGTTTTGATGGCGGGGCTGCTGCTCGGCCCTATGAGTTTGGTGCAGGCGCAGGCGCCGCATGCGATGGTGTCTCCGGCGAAGAGCCTAGACGCGGGTCTCTCGAACTTTGAGACGGAGATGATGGGCCTGGCGAAGGCGATGCCGGCGGAGAAGTATGACTTTGTGCCGACGGCGGACCTCTTCAAGGAGGGGAGTAGCACGGACTTCAAGACAGTGAAGAGCTTCGGCGACATGGTGAAGCATGTCGCGGAGGCCAACTACTACTATGCCGGATCCTTCAGTGGCATGAAGCCGACGGTGGATGTGAAGGCGATTGGCGGCTTGAAGAGCAAGGACGACATTGTGGCGGCCCTGGCGGACTCGTTTGCGTTCGCGCACAAGGCCATGGCTTCGCTGACGGTGCAGAATGCGTTTGAGAGCGTGAAGGGTGATGAGACACGCGCGAGCCTGGCTGGCGGACTGGCGGCGCATGGGTTCGACCACTATGGACAGCTGGTGGAGTACCTGAGAATGAACGGAATCATACCGCCGGCAAGCCGGAAGTAGAGCAGAGCGGAACGTAGATGAGGCCCTAAGACGGGGCCTCATTCTTTTGTCTGAAAACTATTGCGTTCGCGTCGCTGCGCTCCGTCACTAAGGACGAAGTGCGGAGGTTCCTCGCTGCGCTCGGAATGACAACCAAAAATTGCAACTGCGTTGCCCGGCTAGCGGTTCGCGATGGGCATGTAGGGCGACGGGTAGGCGGGGCCAACGTAGTCGGCGCGGGGGCGGATGAGTCGATTGTCGTCATGCTGCTCAATGACGTGCGCCGCCCAGCCGGAGATGCGGCTGATGGCGAAGATCGGGGTGAAGAGATCGATGTCGATGCCAAGGGTGGTGTAGGTCGACGCGGAGTAGAAGTCAACGTTGGCGTTCAGCTTCTTTTCTTCCTTGACGAAGCCTTCGATCTTTCTGGACATGTCGAACCACTTGGTGGATCCGGCGGAGCGGCCGAGATCTTCGGACATCCGCCGCAGATGCGTGGCTCGCGGATCTTCGGTGTGGTAGACGCGATGGCCGAAGCCTGAGATCTTCTTCTTCTCGGCGAACATGGTGCGGACATGCTCGACTGGATCTTCGCCGGCCTCGTCGATGGCGTAGAGCAGACGCATGGTGGCTTCATTGGCGCCGCCGTGAAGCGGTCCTTTGAGGGCGCCGATCGCGCCGGTGATGGCGGAGTGCATGTCAGCGAGGGTTGCGGCGATGACGCGGGCGGCGAAGGTGCTGGCGTTCAATTCGTGATCGGCATGAAGGATAAGCGCAACGTCAAAGGCGCGGGTGGCAGTCTCCGAGGGCTTTTCGCCGGTCAGCATCCACAGGAAGTTGGCGGCATGAGAGAGGCTCTGATCGGCCTCGACAAGCGACTTGCCCTTGCGGATGCGGTCGAACAGCGCGACGATCATGGCTGTCTGCGAGGTGAGGCGCAGGGCCTTGCGCACGTTGGCGTCGTGCGTCACGTCTTTCTCGTCCGGGTCGTAGATGGAGAGTAGGGAGATCGCGGTTCGGAGCACCTCCATGGGGGTGGCGGAGGTCGGAACGCTGCGCAGCAGATCGAGGATCTTGCTGTCGACGGACCGGCCCCGCGCCAGCTCAGCAGTGAAGGTCTTCAACTCGTCCGCGGAGGGCAGCTTGCCAAACCAGAGCAGATAGGTCGTCTCTTCAAAGGTGGAGTGTTCGGCGAGATCGTGGATGTCGATGCCGCGATAGGAGAGAACGCCGGCGTCGCCATCGATATAGCAGATGGAGGACGTGGTGGCGACGATGCCTTCGAGACCTTTTGGTGCCGCGATACTGGCCATTGGGTGCATCTCTCCCTGGGTGTTTGGACTTCATCCGACTCTAGCGTTATAGCGTAGCGCGGAAACCCTTGTCACACTTGGTGCGCGAATATCGACGTGCGTGGGCGCAGGGATCCTCGGGTAGAAGCGGCACTCTACGCCGATTGCGGCTGCTCTTGCGACGGCTGAAAGCGGCCGGGAGCAAACGCTGTCAGAGAAAGCGAAGGTGGTTCGCCGCAGAGTTGCTGTGTGAGAAGCTCCGCCGTTCCAGGGGCAAGCAGGATGCCGTTGCGATAGTGGCCGGAGGCGATGAAGAGCCGACGCGCGCCGGGGAGTCTGCCGATGGCCGGAAGGTGATCCTCGGTGGTCGGACGAAGGCCCGACCAGCTGCTGAGAATGGCGGAGTCCTGCATTTCTGGGAGCAGCTGCGATGCGTCCTCGAGAAGAGCGTCAAGCTGGAGGGTGTCGATCGATCGATCAAAGCCGACGTCCTCCACGGTGGCGCCGATCACCGTGCGGCCGGCGCTGGGGCCATGCAGACGCGGCACCATGTAGATCGAGTGTGATCGCAGAACGGTTCCGGAGGCGAGTGAGGGTGGGGTCGCGACGGTGAGCATCTGGCCTTTGCGCGGGGTGATGCGCAGGGACGGGACCAGTGCAGACGAGAGCGACCAGGCGCCGGTGCAATCAACGAAGTGGTTTGTGTTGAAGTCGCCGACGGAGGTGCTGACATGCACAGAGGTCTGACGTTCCACGACCGAGAGGACGCGCGTGTGCGTCTTGAGGTCGACGCGCGAGGCGAGCACTGCGGCGAGGAGGGCGGGCGCAAGCTCTCGCGGATCAAGGCTCTGCTCAGCCAGCGGAATGAAGCGCGAGGGGCTACTCGCTGCAGCAGGTAGAAGAGAGTGCAGCGGCACGGCGAGTGGCTGCGTTGCGGCAAGGCTTGTGGGAAGCTGCTGCAGCGTGCGGTGAGTTTGAAAGGCTGGTGGCGATGCGCTGGTTGTGCGCAGGCGATCAAGCAGTGCGGGATAGAGGCTTCGGCTGAAGTGAGCGAGCGCGTGCAGTGCAGGAGGATTGTCCGGATCCTCTACCGCGAGCATGCCGGCAGCGGCGGTGGAGGCTTCGGCCATGGCGTCTCCGGCGGTGAGGACCAAGACGGAGAGATGGCGTCGCACAAGGGCAAGAGCGAGCGTGAGACCGATGATGCCCGCTCCGGCGATGCAGACGTCTGGGTGCTTCATAGCTGTCTCTGATGATCGCAGAACTGAGCTGTGCTTTATGCGAGAAGCGTTGAGCAGAGACAGCTGCCTAACGCAGCAGAGGGGACGCATTGAGCGTCCCCTCTGCTGTTGCCTTTTACTTTTCAGCCCTGTCGCGATCGTTCCATCCTGTAGCGACTTTTGGCCGGTGCGACTGTGCTGCCATCGTCGTCGATGCCTGTTCTCCCTAGCGAGTCAACACGATACTGAGAGATCTTCCCTCACAGCTAACGAAGGTATAGATTCGCGTGTTTTCAGTGTCAAGAAAAAACGTGTGTCTGTGAACTTTTTTCGGGCGAGCAAGCGACGAGAGATGCGGTGGTTGCACACGCTGCGCGCGGTGGTGCAATGGGTATGTGAGATTGCTCTCTCGCGTCGGGCCCGTAGACACTTCAACTGCCGCACATCCGGGCAGAGCGACGGAACGTATCTGCTGTTGTGTCGCGTCTTCATGATCTCGATGCAGGTGCTGTGCAGGTGGTGAGCAACAATAGAACACTGCACAAGAGCCACGATTTTGTTACCGCAAAGTGCGCGAGATGCTATTCGTTAGAGCAGGCCACCTACAGCCATTAGCGGCGGAGTTGGCTTCAGGAGCTGAGTGTGCGGAGAGTGCATGAACAGTGAAGGTTCAGCAACACGAGTCGAGGAGAGCGTTGGGTCGTCTCCGCTCTCCGGGCGGGAGTTTGATACATCGCTTGCTGCGTCTGCAGACCAGAGCAGCGAGCTGCCAGTGACCCACAGGAGAGACACGGTTGCAACGATGAATCGGCCGGAGCAACGATGGCCGAGGATGACGCTGGCGGATGCGGAGCGGGCTGCGAGGGAGAGCAACCATGCCACGCTGGTGGAGTCGCAGTTGGACCGCATCTCTGAACTGGAAGAACAGCTAAGGCGGGTTCAGGCCAAGGCATGGGAGAACGGCGAGGCGTTCGACGCGAAGGAGCCACCGCGTGCCATGCGGCATCGCTTGCCTGCCGAGCGAGCATCGGTGACGCACACGTTTGCCATCGCGGGGCATGAGGGAACTATCACGGTGGGGCTCTATCCGGACGGGAGTCCTGGAGAGATCTTTCTGAAGATGACGAAGGAGGGATCCGCCATCTCCGGCCTGCTGGACTCGTTTGCCGCGGCAGTCTCGCTTGCCTTGCAGCATGGAGTGCCGACGCGGGTGTTGGCCGAGCAGTTTGCCGAGACGCGCTTTGAGCCATCGGGCACGACCACCAACGAACAGATCCCGTATGCGCTCTCGATCATGGACTATTTGTTTCGTTGGATCGAGCTGCGGTTTCTCTCGGGGCACCAGATGGATCTGTTTGCGAATCTGTCGCCGGTCGCCCCGGCCGCTGGTCAGGGGAATGCAGTGCGCGTGACGGGGACGGTGAGCGGACCGAAGAGCAGTGTGGTGCCGAACGTTTCAGGAATGCGGCGAAGCGAGATGTAGCAGACGAGACCGCCGAGATGCCCGGGCGAAGGAAATGCGAAGTTGCGCGGTAGAATGCGTCATGGCCTGCATCTCGGAATCGCTTGAGGTTCCTGCTTCGCTTCGCTGGGCGCACCCGGTGACGGCGGAGTGGTTTCTGCGGAAGTTCGGCTCGCCGACCGAGCCGCAGGAGGCTGGCTGGCCGAAGATTGTGGCGGGTTGCGCCACGCTGATCTCCGCGCCGACGGGATCGGGGAAGACACTCGCAGCGTTCTTGGTTGCGATCGATTCATTGCTCCGGCAGGCCATCGATGGCGCTCTCCTGCCATCCACGCAGGTCGTGTATGTCTCGCCGCTGAAGGCGCTCTCGAACGATGTACAGAAGAATCTAGAGGAGCCGCTACGCGAGATTCAGCAGCTGGCCCTTGAGCGGGGATATCTCTCGACGGAGATCCGCACGGCGGTGCGAACCGGAGACACGCTGCAGAAGGAACGCGCGGCAATGCTGCGGCACCCGCCGCACATTTTGGTGACGACGCCTGAAAGTCTCTACATCCTGCTGACGTCAGCGAAGCCGCGGGAGAATCTGCGGCGCGTGCGGACGGTGATTGTCGATGAGATCCATGCGGTGGCGGGGAACAAGCGCGGGTCGCATCTTGCGTTGTCGCTGGAGCGGCTGGAGGCTCTGGTTTGTGGGGAGAATCCGCTATCGCCGGGTGCGTGCCTGACTGGGCGAAGCATGCCGCCGCAGCGAATCGGGCTGTCGGCGACGCAGAATCCGATCTCGCTGGTGGCGCAGTTTCTGACGGGCTCAGCTGTGCGGCGGCCCGCCGCGGAGATCGTGCAGGTGGGCCAACGCCGGACGTTGGATCTTGCGATCGAGGTGCCGAGTGAAGAGCTTGGATCGTTGACGACCATTTCGATGTGGACGGAGATGTTTGACAAGCTTGCGGGGCTTACAGAGATGCATCGCTCCACGCTGGTGTTTGTCAACACGCGGCGGCTGGTGGAGAAGATCAGCTTCGAGCTGGCTGAGCGGCTGGGGCCGGAGCACGTGGGCGCGCATCATGGGTCGCTGTCACGCTCGCTGCGGCTGGAGGCGGAGCAGAAGCTGAAGGCGGGTGAGATCAAGATTCTGATTGCGACCGGATCGCTCGAGCTGGGCATTGATATTGGGTCGATCGACCTGGTGTGTCAGATTGCGACAACGCGCAATATCGGTGTGGCGATGCAGCGCGTGGGGCGAGCGGGGCACTGGCGCGGGGCGGTGCCGAAGGGCCGATTGTTTGCGACGACGCGCGACGATTTAGTGGAGCAGGCCGCGCTGGTGCAGGCGATGCGCGCGGGTGAACTCGATCAGTTACAGATTATGGAAGCGCCGATCGATGTGCTGATGCAGCAGGTGGCGGCGATGTGCGGGGCGGAGAGCTGGGATGAGGAAAGTCTGTACCAGGTGCTGCGGCGGGCGCATCCGTACCGCGCGATGACACGGCGAACGTTCGATGAAGTGCTTTGTTTACTGCATGATGGAATCCAATCGACACGTGGGAGGTATGGGGCTTATGTGATGCGGGACCGGGTGGGTGGGGTGGTGCATGGGCGACGCGGGGCGCGGATGATTGCGATCTCAAATGGTGGCGCGATTCCCGACACAAGCCTGTTCTCGGTGATATTGCAACCAGATGGGGTACAGATTGCGACGCTTGATGAACATTTTGCGGTAGATAGCTCGCCGGGCGATGTGGTGCTTTTGGGGACCACAAGCTGGCGCATTTTGCGGATCGAGCCGGCGGGCAAGGTGTTTGTGGAGGACGCGCATGGGGCGCCGCCGTCGATTCCGTTCTGGGAGGGTGAGGCACCGCAGCGAACAGGGGTGCTTTCTGTGGGGGTTGGAGGGCTCAGAGAGGCGATTTCGTCGAGGACGAGCGAGGTTTCGCCGAGGTCTTGTTCGCCGACGCATCCGGAGGTGATCGAGGCGACGAAGTGGCTGATGGCGGAGTGTGGGGTGTGTGCGTCTGGAGCGTTTCAGCTGATCTCGTACATTGTTGCGGGGCGGGCGGTGCTGGGGGCGGTGCCCTCGACGACGACGATTATTGCGGAGCGATTTTTTGATGAGGGCGGCGGGCAGCAGCTGATCCTGCATGCGCCGTTTGGCGGGCGGTTGAACAAGGCGTGGGGGCTGGCGCTGCGGAAGCGCTTCTGCCGCGGGTTCAACTTCGAGCTGCAGGCGGCAGCGACGGATAACGGCATCAACATTTCGCTGGCGGAGCAGCACAGTTTTCCGCTGAGCGACGTGTTTCAGTTTCTGAGCGAGAACACGGCGCGCGAGCTGCTGGAGCAGGCGGCGATTCCGTCGCCGCTGTTCAAGAACCGGTGGCGGTGGGCGGCGGGACGAAGTCTGCAGCTGCTGCGGATGCAGAAGGGCAAGCGGGTTGCGCCACAGATCCAGCGGACGCGGTCGGACGATCTGCTGGCGAACGTATTTCCGCAGGCGGCGGCGTGCTTCGAGACGATTGTGGGCGACATCCAGATTCCGGATCATCCGCTGGTGCGTGAGGTGATGCGAGACACGATGTCCGAGGCGATGGATATCGATGGGCTGAACGAGCTGCTGCGGGGGATTGCAGCGGGGGCGATTCGCTGCCTGGCGGTGGATACGCCGGTACCGTCGCAGTTTGCGCATGAGCTGATCAACGCGATGCCGTATGCGTTTCTCGATGAGGCGGGAGCGGAGGAGCGGCGGGCGCGGGCGGTGACGCTGCGGCGCACCCTGCCGGCGGGTGTGGCGGAGGATGCGGGGCGGCTGGATGCGGCGGCGATTGCGACGGTGCGTGCGCAGTGCTGGCCGGATGTCCGGGATGAGCATGAGCTGCACGATCTGCTGTTGAGCCTGGTCGCGATGCCGCTGGGGTTTGCCGATCGGGCGGAGGCGCGGCACTGGCCAATGTTTTATGAGCGGCTGGTGCGCGGCGGGCGGGTGAGTTGTGTGGATCTGGGTGGGGCTCCGTGCTGGGTGGCGACGGAGCGGATGGGGCATGTGCGGGTGCTGTGGGGGGATGCGGCT